>JBFGCA010000126.1:0-13042 GCA_041567315.1 Thermoanaerobaculia bacterium
CCCGCCCGCCCCGCCCCCACCAGCAGCACCGGCCGGCGCCGGGAGGTGCCGCTGCGGGCCGATCGGCGGTTGCGCTCGTAGCGCTCGTACAGGGCCCGGCGGACCACCCGCAGGGTCAGCAGCCCGCCGAAGGCGAGCAGCACGTCGAGCAGGGTGACCGACAGCGGCACCCGCCACAGCTCGTGGCGCTCTGGGAGTCCCAGCCGCAGCATCAGCAGCGGCACGCTCGAGTAGAAGGCGCCCTTGATGAAGGTCTGGACCTCGGCCAGGCCGATGTAGCGCCAGACGAACTGGTAGATGCCGCTGAAGACGACGATGAAGAACTGCAGCAGGACGACGAACGGCAGCTGGACCAGCGCCCGCTCCAGGTGCTCGGGGGGCAGCCGGAAGTCGAAGCGCAGCAGATAGGCGAGGGCGAAGGCGGCGACCAGGACCACCAGGTCGAGCAGGTACTGGACTTCGCGGCGGAGGTGGCGCGACCAGAAGGGGGCGGCGGCGCCGAGTGCGCTCGGTGGCGAGGTCGTCAGAAGTGATCCTTTCGGGGCGCGATCCTAGCAGTGGACTGGATGTTGGGTCTGTGAGGTATGAGTCAGTCTTGAAGGGTCGGTGGCGAGGGTCGCGCGGGGGGGGTCGTTGTAGGGCTGGTGAGGTATGGGTCAGTCTTGAAAGGTCGGTGGCGAGGGGCCGGCCGGGACGGGGCCCGCCTGGGACCGGAGCCGGCCCTGGAGAACTTCACGGGGGAGGGCCGGCTCCTCCTGTCCGCCTTCGCGCGGGACGGTCTCCGGACTTCGCAGCTTGGAGCAATGCGCTCGGCTCCAGGCCCCTGTCGCATCCCGCCCCGGCCGGCTTCACGGACAATGAGACTGACCCACACCTGAACGGTTTCAGGCGGTTGAGGGCAGCGCCCGCCGAACCGATGGAGGTGGAGTGGGCGGCGATGGGAGGTAACCCGCACTCGCGCCCGGCGGGGATCGGCGTTCTGGTTCTACTTGGAATCAGACGAGGACGGGACGGTGACCATCGTGGGCGCGGCTAGCGGGCTGGGGGCGGCTTGCGGCGCAGGGCGAGGCGGAGGCGGGCGGCGGCGGCGCGGGTAGTGGCGAGAAGGAGCTCGAGGGGGCGGAGGAGCTGGCGGCGGAGGTAGCCCCAGCGGGTGGCGGGCTCGCCGTAGCGGAGGCGGACTTCGGCGCGGGAGAGCAAGAGCTTGCCGGCGAGGTAGGCCGGCAGGCGGCCGTGGCGGCGGGCGGCGGCGAGACGGCCGGAGGCGTGGGTGAGGCGGAGGGCCTCGCGGTAGCCGGGATCGAGGGCGCCGGCGAGGGCGTGGGCGAGGAGGGTGGCGGCGCCGGCCTGGTCGGGGTCGTGGGGGTCGGGGAGGTGGCCGGCGGTGAGGGTGGCCGTCAGGTCGAGCGCCGCGTCGGCTTCGGGTGGCGACACCTGGCCGGCGATCCAGGCGAGGGCGTTTCCGCGGAAACGCCGGCGGTCGGCTTCGCTGGGGAGGAGGTCGGCGAGGTCGGCGATCATGCGCAGCAGCGGGTAGGAGGCCGGACGGTGTCCGTGCTGCTCGATGCCGTGGGCGAGGGCGTGGGCGGCCAGCAGCTCCCGGTGGGGGAGCCGGGCGCCGGCGACCGGGGTGGGGGCGGGCGGGCAGAGGTCGGCGGCCAGCAGCTGGTCGGCGGTCGCCCAGCCGGCGGTGCCCGGCAGGCGCAGGCCGCGGATCCGGAAGTGGAGGTCGACGACGCCGCCCTGGGGCGAGTGCAGGGGCGACAGGTGCTGGTCGTTGGCGGGGGCGCCCGCCTCGCGGTAGCCGCGCTCGAGGAGCCGGCGGTGGAGGCGCGCGGCGGGCCCGGCCGCAGCCAGCAGGTCGAGGTCGGTGAACGGCCGGGCGCCGGGGGGTCCGACGCGATGGAGGTGGAGGGCGAAGCCCTTGAGGACGATGAGGGGCGTGTCGAGCTCTGCCGCGGCGGCCGCGATCTCGGCGGCCACGGTTTCGTAGAGCAGCGCCGCCGCCACCGCCCGCCGCCGCCGCCGGTCGAGGCGTGCCGCCAGCTCGGCCCCGGCGGCAGTGGTCAGCTCGGCCGCCGGCCACCGGGCGGCGATCCGCGGTCCCAGGTCCAAGCGGTCGGCGAGATCGGCGAGCACGGCTGGATCCAACCCGGCGGTTTCCGGCAGGCCGGCAAGTGGCGCGTGGTCCGGCCCAGCAGCCGCCGGCGATTCGGCGCGCGGTGCCGGGGGGTGGCTGGCGGGCGTGCTCGGAAAGGCGGCCCGCAACAGCCACGCGGCCTCCGCCGAGACGGTGGCCGGCGGCGGCGCGAAGCGCAGGCCGCGGGTCATCGCGCGGAGTGCGGGCAGCAGCCGCGGACGAGGCCGCAGATCCGCTCGAGGTCGGCGTCGGTCAGGCTCGAGCCGCTGGGCAGGCAGAGGCCGCGCTCGAAGAGCCGCTCGGCGACGGCGCCGCCGCGGACCCGGCAGCCGCGGTAGAGCGGCTGGAGGTGCATCGGCTTCCAGACCGGCCGGGCTTCGACGTTCTCGGTCTCGAGGGCCCGCCGCACCGCCTCGCGGTCGGCGCCGAAGGCGGCCGGGTCGATCAGCAGACAGGTCAGCCAACGGGTCGCCCGACCGTAGGGCGCCTCGGGCATCAACTGGAGTCCCGGCAGGTCGCCGAGCGCGCGGCGGTAGGTGTCGAAGACGCGCCGCCGCGCCGCCACCCGCTCGTCCAGCACCGCGAGCTGGCCGCGGCCGATCGCCGCCAGCACGTTGGAGAGGCGGTAGTTGTAGCCCAGCGTCGAGTGCTCGTAGTGGGGGGCGGGGTCGCGCGCCTGGCTGGCCAGCCGGCGGGCCTCGGCGACCAGGTCGGCGTCGTCGCCCACCAGCATGCCGCCCCCCGAGGTGGTGATGATCTTGTTGCCGTTGAAGGAGAAGACGCCGAGCCGGCCGAAGCCGCCCACCGGGCGGTCGCGGTAGGTGGCGCCGAGGGCCTCGGCGGCGTCCTCGATCAGCGGCACGCCGTGCTCCGCGCAGTGGCGGCGGATCGGATCCCAGTCGGCCGACTGACCGTAGAGGTCGACCCCCACCACGGCTTTCGGCAGCCGCCCGCGGGCGGCACAGGCCGCCAGCTCCTCGGCCAGCAGGGCCGGGTCCAGGTTCCAGGTCGCCGGATCGGCGTCGACGAACACCGGCTCGGCGCCCTGATAGCGGACGGCGTTGGCCGAGGCCACGAAGGTGAGATCCGAGCCCAGCACCTCGTCGCCCGGCCCCACCCCCAGCAGCCGGAGCGCCAGGTGCAGGGCGGCGGTGCCGGAGGAGGTGGCGGCGGCGTGGGCCACGCCCACTCGCGCCGCGAACTCGCGCTCGAAGGCGTCGACCTGCGGCCCCAGCGGCGCGATCCAGTTGGAGGCGAAGACCTCCTCCACCAGCTCCAGCTCCCGGGGGCCGAGGTGGGGCGGCGACAGGTAGATGCGGCTCACGAGCCGCTCCGCTCCAGCGGCCGGGCGGGGACGCCAACCACCGTGGCGCGGGGGGCGACGTCGCGCGACACGGCGGCCCCGGCCCCCACCGTCGCCCACTCGCCGACGGTGAGCCCCGGGGCGACGCAGCCGCCCACCCCGACCAGCGCCCCCTCGCCCAGGGTCACCTCGCCGGCCAGCCGGCCGCCCGGCGCCAGGTGGACGAAGTCGCCCAGCCGGCAGTCGTGGTCGACCCCGGCCCCGGTGTTGACGATGGCGTGGGCGCCGATCGTCGCCCGCGGCTGCACCAGGGCGCCGGCGCAGACCACGGCGCCGGGCCCCAGCCGGGCGCTGGCGTGGACCCAGGCGCGGGGATGGACCAGGGTCAGCCATTCGGCCTCCAGGGCTCTGGCGAGCCGCCGGCGCTGGCGGTTGTCGCCCACCGCCAGCACCGCCCGCCGGGCGGTGGCCGGCAGCTCCGCCACCGGCCCCCGCACCTCCACCCCCAGCAGCGAGCCGCCCCACTTGGCGCGATCGTCGTCGAGCACCGCCACCACCGGCAGCCCCAGCTCGCGCAGCAGGGCGACCACCACCACCCCGTGGCCGCCGGCGCCGACCACCGCCACCGCTTCGTCACTCACCGGCGTCACCCACGGGCGTCACTCACCGTCGGACCCCCGGAACTCGGGCATGGTGGCGTGGCCGGCGGCGCTGATCCCCTCGCCGAGCAGTACCTTCCAGGCGGTGGTGGCGAGGATCCTGAGGTCGAGGCCCGGCGACAGGTGGTCGACGTACCAGACGTCGTGCCGGAACTTCTCGGTCCAGGTGAGGGCGTTGCGGCCGTTGATCTGCGCCCAGCCGGTGATCCCGGGCCGGACCTCGTGGCGCCGCGCCTGCTCGGGGGAGTAGCGCTCGACGTAGTCGAGCAGCAGCGGCCGGGGGCCGACCAGGCTCATGTCGCCGCGCAGCACGTTCCACAGCTCGGGCAGCTCGTCGAGACTGGTCCGACGGAGGAAGGCGCCGAGCCGGGTCAGACGCTGGGCGTCGGGGAGCGGCCGGTCGTCGGGGCCGCGCGCCTCGCGCAGGCTGCGCAGCTTGTAGATCGTGAACGGCCGCGCGCCGAGGCCCGGCCGGCGCTGGCGGAAGAGCACCGGCCGGCCGAGGGTCGTGAGCACCAGGACGGCGAGCAGGGCGCAGACCGGCAGCAGCACGACGGCGGCGGGCACGGCCAGCGCCAGGTCGAGGGCGCGCTTGCCGAAGCGCCGGTAGAGGCCGCCGCGGCGCGGGGAGGTCAAGGGCGGGGGCTCAGCCATCAGCACGCTCGTGCCGTTGCCGACCGGGCCCGAGCAGCCGCCGGTACTCCTCTGCCCAGGCGCGCCATACTCTCTCACGCGCGAAGAGCCGGAGCGCCCGCTGGCGGGCCGCCGCCCCGTGGCGGCGGCGGAGCGCCGGGTCGTCGAGGTAGCGGGCGAGCGCCGCCTCGAGGCCGGCCACGTCGCCCACCGCCGCGAGCAGCCCGGTCTCGCCGCCGGCCACCGCGTCGACCGTGCCCACCGCCGCGTAGCCCGCCACCGGCACCGCCGAGGCGGCCGCCTCCAGCGGCGCGTTGGGGAAGCCCTCGCGGTAGGAGGGGAAGGCCAGCACGTCCATCACCCGGTAGTAGGGCGCGCTGTCGGCCACAAAGCCGGCATGGACCACCCGCCGGTGGGCGGCCAACCGCTCGACCACCGGCCCGGCCACCGGGTCGCCCTCCTCGAACTCGCCGACCAGCAGCAGCCAGGCGCCGGGGAAGCGGGGGGCCAGGCGCTCGCAGAACGCCTCCGCCAGGTCCTCGATCCCCTTGTCGCGGGTGAACCGGCCCACGAAGCCGATCACCGTCGCCCCCTCGGGCAGGCCCAGCCGCCGGCGCAGCGCAGCAAGCTCTTCGTCGCCCGCGGCGGCCGGAGCGAAGCGCTCGGCGTCGACCCCGTTGGACGAGCCGGTTCCCAGCACCAGGGTCTTGCCGGCCGGCGCCAGCCGCAGCTCGAGACAGCGCCTGCGGAGGCTGGGACTGACGCACACCACCCGTTGGGCGAGCCGCGAGGCGAGGCGCTCGCTCGCGCCCAGCAGCCGGCGCCGGAAGCCGCCGACGGTCTCCAGCCGCAGCCCGCGCAGCGTGTAGACCCGGACCGGCACCTCGGCCAGCCGCGCCGCCAGCATCGCCAGCAGCCCCGCCTTGGGGGTGCCGGCGTTGACGATCGCGGGGCGCAGCCGGCGGAAGGCCCGCCACAGGTGGAGCAGCGCCCGCAGGTCCTTCAGCGGCCGGATGCTGCGGGCCAGGGGCACCGCCTCTACCGCCACTCCCTCGCGGGCCGCCACCGCCTCCAGGTCCGGACCGGGCGCCGCCATTACCCGCACGTCGAAGCCGGCCTGCTCCAGGAAGGCGGGCTGGCCGGCCATCAGCAACCGGGCCGTCATGCCGTGGGTGACGACCAGGACCAGCCGGGGCCGGTCTGCTAGTGTCCCGTGCGGCAAGTTCCTTTACATTCGAGCGACGCTGCATCCCGCTGGGCGGCGTTGCTCCTCGGTCGCATATAGCCTCGATATGCTCGCTCGTCGCGCCTTGCCCAGCGGGCGCTTCGCCGCTCTCGATGTGACAAGGAACCTACCGCACGGAACACTAGCGGCTTTTCCACGCCCTGGGGCCGGCAATGGCGGCCCGACCGGTGGGTCCGGCACCGAGCGGACGGCCGCCGCCGGCGCCCACCGGCAGCAGGGGTCCCCGCGGCCGGACCGGCAGGCGGGGGCCCATCGGCGGGGGCGCCCCGAGGTCGACCTGCCGGGGGGCCAGGCGGGCGCTCTGCCGGGCGAGGCTGCGGGCCAGCGCCTCGAAGGTCAGCACCACCACCACCAGCAGCCAGAAGGTGCGCTCGGTGATGTGCCGGTTGTAGGCGTAGCTCGCCGCCAGACTCCACAGCGCGACGAGCATGGCCAGCGCCGGCATCGCGTAGGGGCCGCGGCGCAGCAGCAGGAAGCTGTACAGCGGGCCCATCAGCAGGTAGAGCATGAGACCGAGGTAGAGGGCGACGCCGACGATCCCCAGCTCGGCCAGAAAGCGCAGCGGCGTGCTGTGCAGCTCGTGCCCGGTGGGCGAGTAGGGCGAGTTGTAGAAGCCCCCCCAGCCGATCCCCAGCAGCGGCCGGTCGCGAAAGGCCTGCAGCGCGCCTCGCCGCTGGAGCAGCAGGAAGTTGCTTTCGGCGTCGGCCTCTTCGGTGGTGCGGGCGGCCATCTCCAGGCGGTCGCCGATGCCGGCGATCCGCTCCTGGAAGAAGGCGAGCTGCGGCAGCCACCGGCCGCCGACGGTCACGAACAGGCCGACCACCACCAGCACCACGGCGATCGCCGCCACCACCTGCCGCCGCCGCCGCCCGGCGGCCAGCAGCAGCGACAGTGAGATGGCGGCCAGTCCCAGGATCATCGACAGATAGACCGAGCGGCGGCCGGAGGCGGCGATCGGGTAGAGCGCTGCGGCCATGGCGCCGTAGGCGATCAGCCGCTCGCGTCTGGCGATCCCCGGCCACAGGCTGTAGAGCAGCCCCAGCCAGAAGGCGGTGAGCATGTAGTTGGCCATGTGCGCCCGGTTGCGGAACGGTCCCGCCTCCTGGATGTCGCCGCCGCCGGCACCGGCCAGCAGCACCCAGGGACCGATCACCAGCGTCGCGCGGGCCACCAGCTTGAGCAGATAGACCGGACTGAGCTGGTAGCGGATCATCAGGTTGTAGAGCGCCAGCACCAGCAGGTACATGAAGGCGAGGATCAGGGTCTGGACCACCCCCAGCCGCAGCCGCTCGGCCGGCAGCTGGACCAGCGAGACGGCGGCCGCCAGAACCATCGCCGCCAGCAGGTGAAGCATGGGGTGGTTGCGCACCGCCCGCCCGTCACGCTGGTACTGGATCAGGAACAGGAGGATGACCGCGCTGCCGACGATCTCGAAGGGACCGAAGTTGTTGCGCAGGCCGGGGATCAGCTTGGTGCCGGTGAAGAAGACCGCGAACACCAGCGCCACCAGCAGCAGACGCAGGCTGCGCGGCACGTGGCGCGGCAGCAGGGGCTCAGTGCGCCGCGCCATGACCGTTCTCCAGCAGCCGGAGCACCAGGCTCGCAACCCGGTCCGCGGCGTCGGTGGTGGTGGTGAGCTGCCGCCTGAGATAGGCCTGGCGGCCGCCGTCGGCGCCGGGCGCCGAAGCCAGCAGCTCCTCGACCTGGGGCGCCAGCGGCCGGTCCCAGCGCAGGCCGAGCGCCGCCCCGGAGTCGACGTAGTCGTAGAGGTAGCCGTGGCCGGGAATCTCCAGCACCGCCAGCCGCAGACCGTGGAGCAGGGCCTCGAGACCCACCGTCGAGGCCATCACCACCGCCGCCCGGGAGGCCGCGAACAGCTCTTCGAGCGGCGCGTCGCCGAGGATCTTCACACGCCCGGCCGGCAGCACGGCGAACAGCGGCCGGTATTGGCGGGGGCTCTCGCGGGCGTGGAGCTTGACCGCCAGGTGGAGCCCGGGGTCGCGGAACAGCGGCGCGATCCCGCCGGCGAAACGCTCGACCAGCGCCAGCTTCTCGGCGGTGGTGCAGAACCCCTGGTCGTCGATCGGGTTGGTGACCAGCAGCAGCGTCGGATCGTCCAGCCCCCAGCGGTCCCGCGCCCGGGCGGCCGCGCCGGCCGGATCGCGGACCTCGAAGCCGTCGAAACGGGGGCTGCCGGTGAGGTGGATCCGCGAGGGCGGGACGCCGAGCCGGGCCAGGTGTTCGGCGCTCGCCTCGCCCCAGGCGGCGATGGCGGCGGCGCCGCCCAGACCGTACTCCTCGGCCAGGGGGATGGCCGGGATCGGGAAGCGGATCCCCTCCTGGAGCAGCAGGAAGGGCCGACCGAGCTGGCGCAGCAGCGCGGCGATGCGGTCGTAGGGGTAGGCCGCGTCGTTGGGCACCGTCACCAGGTCGGCGCCTCCCGCCAGACGACGCAGCGAGCCGCCGAGCACCGTCCACCAGCTCACCGCGCGGGCCAGCCGCCGCAGCGCGCCGGCGCGGCCGGCGTGCCACTGCCGGCCCACCGAAGGCGAGCGGCGGAGTCTGAAGGGCACGAGCCGGCGCAGCTCGGCGCCGCTGCCGCTGAACGCTTCGCGGGGCGTGGACATGCCGCGCAGCTCGCACAGCGACAGCACCCGGCAGTCGCAACCCTGCGCCGTCAGCCGCTTGATGACCGGCAGCGCCATCGCCACGTGGTGGCGATCGTTGGAGATGACGAAGTCTACGCGGGACACCGCGTCGTGCCCCCGGGAGAACCGCTGCAAGCCGGCGTCATCGCTCCGCGAGCTGCCGCTCGATCGCCGTGCCGATCCGATGGCTGTTGCGGACCACGTAGTCGATCTCGGCGAGCGGCGTGGGTGAAGGTCCGTCGTCGTGCAGGTGGCGGGCAAAGGCGTCGATCAGGCGGCGGTGCGGATCGAGACCGCGCAACCGGTCGCTCAAATACTTTATACGGTCGGGAACCCACTGGCCGAGCTGGACGGCGCTGTCGGCCAGCCGGCCGCCGGTCGCCCGCCGCCAGCGGCGGTCGCGGCCTCGGGTCAGGGCCACCGAGTCGGCGAGCAGGTCGACCGTCAGCACCCCGGTCTCGCCGTGGATCACCAGCTGGCGCTTGTTGAGGCGGCAGCGCGCCGAATAGTGGACGTCGGCAAAGCAGCCGTCGCCGGAAAACATGATCAGTACCTCTTCGGCCGCGGCTCCCGGCGTCGCGCCGCCGCCGCGCCGCTGGGCCTCGACGGCGGCCAGCCGCAGCGGTCCCAGCAGGTAGTGGATCAGATAGAGGGCGTGGGGCAGCGTCTCGAACCAGCGCCCGCCGGGGAGTCCGTGCGACCAGTGACGCTCGGCTGCCAGCATGCGGTCGCCTTCGGGAGAGGTCAGGAAGTAGCGGGTCAGGCGCAGCGGCCGGCCGATCCGCCCCGCCTCCAGCCACCGTTTGGCGAGCTGCACCGCGCGCGCGTATTTGAGGTTGTGGATCACCGCCGCCTTGACCGGCGCTGCCGCCAGCCGCTGGTGGAGCGGTCCCCAGTCGTCGAGCCGGGTGACGATCGGCTTCTCGATCAGCAGGTGGCGCCCGGCGTCGAGCACCCGGCGGGCCAGCTCGGCGTGGGTGTCGGGCGGGGTGCAGACGTCGACCACCTGGCAGTCGGCGATCAGGGCGCCGAGGTCGTCGTAGACCCTGGCGACGCCGAAGGCGTGGGCTCTCGCCGCCGCCGCTTCGGGCCGCAGGTCGTAGATCCCCGCCACCCGGCAGCCGGGCGCCCGCCGCCAGGCCCTGAGGTGGGCGCCCGCGATGTGGCCGGCGCCGGCCAGCCCGACCGTCAGCTCGGTCATCTCCTCATCCCGCCTCGGTCGCCCCCTCGGGAGCCGCCCCGGTCGCCGCCTGAGCGGCCGGCTCGCCGAGCAGCGCCGCCTCGTAGCTGCCCAGCACGGTTGGCAGGCTGAAGCGCGCCGCCGAGTCGATGGCCCGGCGGCCGAGCCGGCGCGCCAGCTCGGGATCGCCGAGCAGCCGTTCGATCGCCGCCGCCAGCGCCGCCTCGTCGCCGGCCGGCACCAGCAACCCGTCGGCGCCGTCGGTGACAACCTCGGCCGGTCCACCCGGGCAGTCGGTGGCGACCACCGGGGCACCGCAGGCCATGGCCTGGATCAGAGCCCCAGGCAGCCCTTCCGAGTGCGAGGACAGGACGAAGAGCGCACAGCGCGACATGTACCGAAAGGGGTTGGGGTCGAAACCGGGCAGCGAGACGCAGTCGTCGAGACCGCGGCGGCAAACCAGCCGCTCGAGGGCGCCGCGGGCCGGTCCTTCACCGAAGACGACCAGCCGCGCCGGTCGCCTGGCCCGCACCCGCGCGAAGGCCGCGATCAGCAGGTCGAAGCCCTTGACCGGCAGCAGACGCCCCACCCCCAGCACCACCGGCGGCCCCGGTGCCCGTCCCGGAGCACCGCCGAACCACGGGTGCTCGGGCTCGGCCGCCGCCAGACCCTCCAACTCCGGGGTCGCCAGCGGATTGTAGACGACCCGGACCCGCCGGGGATCGAGCCGCAGGCGCTCCACGAGGTCGGCTGCCACCTCGGCGGAGACCGCGGTCACGGCGTCGGCGCGGCCGTAGAGCAGCCGCTTGGCGAGCAGCAGCGCCCGGCGCTTGAGTGGCTGGCCGGGCCGCCGCAGCATGCTGCGCTCCGAGAGCACCAGCCGCGTCCGGCCGGCCGCTGCCGGGATCGCCAGCGCGGCGATCAGGTTGGTGCCGCCCGAGGTGGAGAACAGGATGTCGGGCGGCCGCCGGCGGAGCAGCCGGGCGAGGGGCCGCCAGGCGGTCCACAGCCGGCCGCCTCCCGGAAAATTGCCGCCCAGCTCGAGCCGCTCGACGTCGGCCGGCACCTCGGCGAGCCATGGTCCTTGCGCGCGCATCAGCACCAGGGTGAGCCGGAAGAGCCGCCGGTCGAGGTGGCGGAGCAGGGTGAGGGTGACCCGGTCGGCGCCCCCTTCGCCCATGGTCGGGCGCAGGACCCAGACGGTCCGGGGCGGCCGCTCAGAGGCCGGCGAGGAGCTTACTGGCTCGGGCATCCCAGGTGTGCTCGCGGAGCAGGTCGGTGCGGGCGGCGGCGCCCAGCCGGCGGCGCAGCTCGGGGTCGTCGAAGAGACGGGCCAGCGCCAGCCGCCAGGCCTCGGGGTCGCCGGGCGCCGCCAGCAGCGCGTTGCCGCCGTCGCGCAGCACCTCGCGCAGCACCGGCAGGTCGGAGGCGACGATCGGTCTGCCGGCCGCCATGTACTCGAACATCTTCATCGGCGACATCCAGGAGGCGGTGTCGGTGAGGCCGGTCGCCGTCAGGGTGCGCGGCTGGTAGGGCATCAGCAGGACGTCGAGACCGGCGTAGATGGCGGGCAGGCGGGCCGGCTCGACAAAGCCGTGCAGGCGGACGTTGGCCGGCAGCGCGCCACGGCGCCAGCGGGCGAGGTCGGATTCGGTGCCGCCGAAGAGGTGGAACTCGGCCGCCGGCAGGCGGCGGGCGAGCTCGACGATCAGCTCGACCCCGCGGCCGGCGTAGAGATGGCCGACGTAGCCGACGCGCATTGCCCCGTCCCCGGCCGCCGGCTCCTCGCCGGGCGGCCCGCCCCGCGGCTGCCCGCCCGGCGGTAGCTCGCCCCGCAGGCCACCGGGCGGCGGACCCGGGTCGGCGGCGTCGTGCGCCACCACCAGCGGCGGGTCGCCCGCCAGCAGCCCGTCGGCGCGCAGCCGCTGGCCCAGCGCGTCCGAGATCGCCACCAGGCGGACCAGCCGCCCCGAGGCGACCAGGCGCCGGAAGAGCGCCCGCCCAAGCCCTCCCGCCGGCGGTCCGTGGGTCTCGAACAGCACCGGCAACCCGAGCCGCGCCGCCAGCCAGCCGCCGGCCAGGTCGCGTGCGAAGACCAGGTCGATCGTCCGGTGGTGCCGGCGCAGGTGCGACCGCACCGCCGTCAGCCACACCAGGCCCCCGCCCCTCCAGGCCGGGCGCGGCAGCTTGGCGAGGCGGAAGGCCGGCTCGACGCCGTAGAAGGCGAAGTCGTCGCTCACCCCGGGCTCCTGCCGCGGGCCGCAGCGCTTGGTCACCAGGGTGACCTGGTGCCCGCGGCGGGCCAGGGCGGAGCACATCTTCATCACGTGGACGCTGCTTGCCCGCCGCGACGGGACGTAGGACAGCGAGAGGTAGAGGATCCGCATCGGGGGCCGCCTCACCCGGCGAAGCGGGCGGTGAGGACTTCGACGATCCGCTCGGCGGCCCGTCCGTCCCACAGCGGCGGGGTCGAGGGGCCCTCGCGGCGGGGCTCCGCCAGCGCCTGCTCGGCCGCCGCCAGCACGGCCTCCGGGCGGCTGCCGATCAGCCGGTTGGTGCCGTGGGTCAGCGTCACCGGGCGCTCGGTGTTGTCGCGCAGGGTCAGGCAGTCGACCCCCAGCACGGTGGTTTCCTCCTGGATGCCCCCGGAGTCGGTGAGCACCAGGCGGGCGCCGTCGAGCAGCGCCAGGAACTCGAGGTAGGCCAGCGGCCCGAGGAGCCGGAGCTCTCCCTCTCCCGCGGCGAGTCCCGCCGCCTCCAGCCGCGCCCTGGTGCGCGGATGGACCGGGAAGAGCACCGGCAGCCGCCGGGCCAGGCGGTTGAACGCCCGGCACAACTCGCCGAGCGTCGCGGCGTCGTCGACGTTGGACGGCCGGTGGAGGGTGAGGACCGCGTAGTCGCGCCCGGCGCAGCCCAGCCGGGCGGCGAGATCGGGCCGCAGGCGCCGCGCCTGGTCCAGATGGTGGCGCAGGCTGTCGACCATGGTGTTGCCGACGAAGTGGACGCGCTCGGCGGCGGCGCCCTCGCGCGCCAGGTTCTCGTTGCCGCTCTCCTCGGTGGTGAACAGCACCTCGCTCAGTGCGTCGGTGACGACGCGGTTGATCTCCTCTGGCATCGACCGATCGAAGGAGCGCAGACCGGCCTCGACGTGGGCCACCGGGATCTGGAGCTTGGCGGCGGTGAGGGCGGCGGCGACCGTCGAGTTGACGTCGCCGAAGACCAGCACCGCCGCC
>JBFGCA010000127.1:0-12991 GCA_041567315.1 Thermoanaerobaculia bacterium
CAGGCGGCGCTCATCACCGGGTAGCCGCGCTCGTCGTGGGTGAGGCCGGTGGTGTGGAAGCGGTAGCCGTCGCCGGCGCGGGCGAACTCCGGCACCTGACGACCGTTGATCTGGTAGGGCTGGTAGGCGTCCGGTGCCTTCTCCGTCAGCCGGCGCGGCTCGATGTCGATCTCGTGCGCTTCCGGGATGATCACCTTCTCGGTCATGTGCCCGACGCACTCGTCGAGCAGCAGCAACACCGGCACGCGATAGATCTCGGCCAGGTTGAACGCCTCGATGGTGAGGTCGAACGCCTCCTGCGGCGACTGCGGACAGAGGGCGATCAGCTCGTAGTCGCCGTGCGAGCCCCAGCGGGCCTGCATCACGTCGGCCTGGCCGACCATCGTCGGCAGCCCGGTCGACGGGCCGCCGCGCTGTACGTCGACCACGACGCACGGGGTCTCCATCATCGCCGCCAGGCCGATGTTCTCCATCATCAGACTGAAGCCGGGGCCGCTGGTGACCGTCATCGCCTTGGTGCCGGTCCACGAGGCGCCGACCACCGCCGCCATCGAGGCCAGCTCGTCCTCCATCTGGATGAAGGTGCCGCCCATGGTGGGAAAGCGCCGCGCGATGCGCTCCACCACCTCGGTCGAGGGGGTGATCGGGTAGCCGGCCACGAAGCGGCAACCGGCCGCCATCGCCCCCTCGCCACAGGCGAAGTCGCCGTCCAGATAGTGCGCACCGGTGAGCACGCCGCCGGGATCGGCCTTCATGGCCGGACCTCCGCGGGCGGCGCCGCCGTCTCGGCGCCGGCGGCAGCGGTGCCCGCCGGGGCCGCCGCCGCGGCCGCCACTTCGATGCTGAAGATGGCGAACTCGGGGCAGATCATCTCGCACAGGCTGCAGTTGAGGCACTCGCCGCGCCGCAGCACCTCGGGCGGGTGGTACCCCTTGCGGTTGAAGCGCTCGGACAGCACCAGGACGTCGCGCGGGCAGTACTCGACGCAGAAGCCGCAGCCCTTGCAGCGGTCCTCGAAGATCACCACCTCGCCGCGCGGCGCCTTCAATCGGCCGCTGTCCAGAGGCTGGCGCCAGAACTCCATCCGCTCGTCCTCCGGCCGCCGCATCCCGGCAGATGTGGCGGCTCGCTACAACGCCTGTTGCTTCTCCGCGGCGCCGCGCCGGCGGCTCTCGCGGACCTTCTGATAGGGGCAGCCCTCGCGCAGATGGGTCACCGGGCAAGCCTCGTCGTAGTACGCCGAGCAGCGCAGGCACAGCCCCTCGCCCGAGTCCTCCTGCTTGATGAGCCGCAACGAGAAGCGCTCGAGCAGCCGGGTGAGCTGGCCCAGCTCCCGCTCGCTGAACCCGGCCAGCACCGGCTCCAGGCGCTCCTCCTTGAGGGCCTCGTAGCGCTCCACCAGCCGCCGGCCCTTGCGGCTCGAGGCCAGCAAAGTCGCCCGCCGGTCGTCGGTGGACGGCGTCCGCGCCACCAGCCCGAGCCCTTCGAGCTTGTCGATGTTCTTGGTCGCCGCCGGCGGGCTGACCCCCAGGAACTGGGCCACCTCCCCCACCTGATGGCTGCCGTTTAGCGAGATCAGCTTGAGCAGATGGAACTGCGGCAGGGTCAGCGGATCGTCGGTGACCTCGCGTAGCAGCTTCAGCTCCAGCAGGTCGCGGACCACCGAGGAGAAGATGTGGGCGTACCGCAGCAGCTCGAAGCGCCGCCCGTTGGCCGGCGCCCCGTTGCCGGGCGACCCTTTGCCGGGCGACCCATTGCCGCCGTTGCCGGCCGCCGGCCGGCTGGGCCTGGCGGTGGATCGGGCGGTGGATCGGGCTCGGGTCATTTCGTTAACCGAGTTAGCCTTTAACCCGGTTAACTATACACTGGGGACAGGCTTCTGGCAAGAGGTGCGATTCAGACCTCGTCGCCGCCGCCCCCGGTGGGCCGGGCCAGCTCCTGGCGCAGCCACTTGCGGGCCCGCGCCCAGTCGCTCTCGACGGTTCGGGGGGAGACCCCCAGGTGCTTGGCCACCTCCTCGACGGTCAGACCGCCAAAGAAGCGCAGCTCGACGATCGCCGCCTGGCGCTCGCTGATCCCGGCCAGTCTCTCGAGCGCCTCTTCGATCGCCAGCAGCTGCTCGAGATCCAGGTCGCAGACCGCAAGCGGCGTCACCGCCTCGTTCAGCGTCACCTGCCGGCGGCCGCCGCCCCGCTTCTGGCGGCGGCGGGTGCGCGCGTGGTCGATCAGCAGCCGGCGCATGGCGCGGGCGCCGACCGCCAGGAAATGCGTGCGGCCCTGCCACTCGACCCGCGACTGGCCGGCCAGGCGCAGGTAGGCCTCGTGCACCAGGGCGGTGGGCTGGAGGGTGTGGTCGGGGCGCTCACGGGAGAGGTAGCCCCGCGCCAGCCGCCGCAGCTCGTCGTAGACCACCGGCAGCAGCTGGTCGGCGGCCAGCGGCCCGGCGGCCAGCGCCGCGAGCGCCGCCTCCAGCTCTTCGGCGCGGGCGAACCGCCGGCCGGGCTCCTTTTCCAGGCAGCGGAGGACGATCGCCGCCAGCCGCTCGTCGATCCGGGGCCGGATCGAACGGGGGTCCGGCGGCGGCGCCTCCCGGTGCCCTTCGAGAACAGTAGCGACGCCGTCACCGGTGAAGGGCAGTCGGCCGGTCGCCATCTCGAACAGCACGACGCCCAGGGCGTAGAGGTCGGAGCGCTCGTCCAGCGGCTGCAGGCGGGCCTGTTCGGGCGAGACGTAGTTCGGGGTGCCGAGGAACATGCCGGTGGCGGTGATCCCGGCCTCGCCGACCACCCGGGCGAGCCCGAAATCGGTCATCAGCGGCTCGCGACGCCGATGCATGAGGACGTTCTGGGGCTTGACGTCGCGGTGGAGCACGCCGCGCGCGTGCGCCGCCGCCAGCGCCGAGGCGATCTTGGCGCCGATGGCGGCGGTCCGTTGGTCGGGGAAGGGCGCCTCGGCAGCGATCAGCTCGGCCAGCGTGGGACCGTCGACCCACTGCATCGTCAGGTAGCGCTCGCCGCGGTCTTCGCCGAGGTGGTAGACCCGCAGCACGTTGGGGTGGCCGATGTCCCGCGACAGGACGATCTCCTGCCGGAAGCGCCGCAGGACCTCCTCGCTGGCGGCATACTCGGGGCGGATCAGCTTGATGGCTAGGTCGGAGTCGATCAGCCGGTCGTGGGCACGGAAGACCAGACCGGTGGCACCCTCGCCCACCTGTTCGAGCAGCTCGTAGCGATCGTCGAGGATCGCTCCGGCGCCCGACGCCCGCAGGATCGTCTGGCGACTTCCCCCGATCTCCCCGGCGCCGCCGCCCGGCACCGGCGTCAGCTCTTGCAGCCAGTGGCGGAAGAAGTGGTTGGCGAGCACGAAGCCGCGCTCGCCGTCGCGGCGGAGGAAGCCGAGCTGCTCGAGCCGGCTCAGCGCGCCGGTTACCGAGCCGTCCGACTCGGCGAGGCTGGCGGCGATGAAGGCGGAGTCCGCGGCGTCGTGCCGGCCGACGAGGCGCAGCGCGTCGCGCTCGAGTCCGGTCAGCATCTCGAAGTCCACCGCGAAGAAGTGGCTCACCATCCGGTCGGTCGCCACCTGCTCGGTGGCCCTCTCCAGGTCGCCGGTCTCGGCGAACCGTTTGGCGACAAGCTGCAGCAGGTAGGGCTGGTTGTCGCAGCGCCGGCGGATGGTCTCGACCGCCCGGTCGGTGATCCGCGGCCGGGCGGCGGCCGGCAGCCGGGTCTGGCGGATCAGCGCGCGGGCACCCTCGTCGCACAGGCGGCCGAGGTAGACCGGGGGGGCGAACCCGTGCAGGAACGGCGAGGTGTCGCCGGTTTGCGAGGCGAGCTGCCACAACCGGATGGTCGACGCCAGGACCGTCCGCACGTCCTCCGAGGCCTGCATCGCCCGGCGCAGCTTGCGGAGCAGGGCCGGCTCGCGGCGGCCCAGCGCCACCAGCTCCTCGACCTCGTCGCAGAGCAGCAGGAGCTTGAGCGACCTGGAGCGCAGCCGCCGGCGGAGCCGGCTCAACGAGGTGAACAGGTCCTCCGCCTCGATCTGCCCGGCGCCGAGCCCGATCCCCTGCAGCCTCTCCTCGGCGTCGAGCAGCGCGTCGTTGAAGTCGAGGTGCAGCTCGCGGGCGTCCTCGGCGCCCTGGAAGTCCCAGAAGATCGGGAAGTAGACCGGGTCGGCGGCGGTGGCGGTCAGATGCTCGAGCTGCTTGAGCAGCGAGGTCTTGCCGATCCGCCGGGTGCCGAGCAGCCACAGCGAGTTGCGCGGACCCTCGAGCACCTCGGCGATCTGTTGCTCGCGGCCGTAGAAGGCGGCGCCGCGCACCCACTGGCCGACGACGTAGGGCACCGCGCTCATGTCGATTCGGCGGCCGCTCCGCCGACGGCGTCGACGTCGTCGAGGGTGATCCGGTACCGCCCCTGCTCGTGCAGGCGGTTGACCACCGCCATGCACAGTCTCTGGATGCGGTAGGGCCGGCTCTCGGTGAGGTCGAGGATGCGCTCGACGACCCCCTCGTCGATCCCGAAGACGCCGCGGACCGGTCGCTCGACCAGGGCACGGGCGTCCTCGGGACGGAAGGGCGTGACCTCGAGCTCTTCGAAGAAGTTGTACCAGGGGCTGGCCTCGCGCTCCCAGCGCTTGCGGATCTCGACCCCGGAGACCACCGCCACCATCTGCTCGGCGAAGCTCTTCATGAACAGGCTGCGCAGCCGCTGGTTGATCCGCGGGTCATAGTCGTTCAGCTCGTCGACCTCGTCGATCAGCAGCACCAGCTTGACCCGCTTGGCGGTCCGCCGCTTGAGGACCCCGATCACCGCGTGCAGGTCGCGCACGAACTGCCGGTGGGTGTAGCCCTCCGGCCCCGGGCTCGACGGCGTCAGCCCCTCGAGCTGCGGCGCCAGCTCCTCGAAGACGTCGTCGGCCAGGCTCTGGAAGAAACGCTCCTCGGGAACGCCCTGCAGATCGACGTAGACCGGAAAGAACTCGTAGTCGGGGTCCTCCAGCTCGCGCAGCCGCCGCCGCAGGTGGTGCTGGATCGAGGTCTTGCCGATGCGGCGCTCGCCGTAGAGCAGCAGGCTGTTGTTGTGGACGGTCTGCAGGATGCGGTCGATCAGCTCCCGGCGGCCGAAGAACAGCCGGTCGTCGAGCACCGGCGCCCCCGCCACGTAGGGGTTGAAGCGCCGCCTGCGCAGGCTGCGGCGCCGGGCCAGGCGGCGGCCCCAGAGGACCGCCGCGGCCAGCAGCACCGCCGCCGCGCCGAGGGCCTGAAGCCACGGTACGCGGTAGAGGGGCCGGACGTAGAGCACCGCATAGTCGCTGCTGGTGCTCAGCCGCTCGGCGTCGGTGGCCGTCAGCCGGAAGGTCGACAGACCGGGTCCGAGCCGGGCGTCGAGCGAGAACTCGGTGATGTAGACGCCGCCGACCGGCTGCTCGCGGACCGTGGCTTCGATCCCCCGGCCGGCGGCATCGACAAAGGCCACCTCGACCGGCGATTCGTCGATGACGACGCCGTTGAGCCGGAACTCGGGGCTCGTCACCCGCTCGGCCTGGAGACCCTCGGCCAGATCGCGGCGCAGGTCGGCGAAGCGGATGGCGGGCGGGATGTTCTGAGGCGGCGCCGAGCCCAGGAGCGAGCGGTTCAGCTCCCGGTAGGCGGCGGCGACCGCCTCGAGCGCCTCGCCGTGGGCCGGGTCGAGGGCGAGGATCCTATTGGCGGCCGCGAGCGCCGCCTCGACGCGGCCGGCGGCCAGCTCGCGCCGGGTGTCCGCGAGCAGCGCCTCGACCGTCTGGCGTCGGCTGGCGTCGCGGTCGGCCGCCGCGCGGGCCTCGAGCAGCCGGTCCTGGAGCACGGTCGCCTCGCGGTTCTCCGGCTGCAGCGCCAGCACCGACTGCAGCCGGGTGAGGGCCTGATCGAGATCGCCGGCTGCTTCGAGCGACCGCGCGGCCTCGAGCCCGGCGCCGACCAGCCCCTCGCGCTCGGCCGCCGCGACCGCGTCGAGCCGCCGGCGCAGCCCCTCCCGGGCGGTCGCCAGCAGGTCGCGCGCCTCTGCACCCGGGGCCAGCTCGAGCGCCTGCTGCAACAGGCCGGCGGCGCCCTCGAAATCCTCGGCGTCGAGCAGCCCCCTGCCGCGCGCCACCAGATCGGAGCGCCGGGCCTCGAGCTCGGCCCGCTCCTCCTGGCGCGCGATCTTCCCCCGCAGTCGCTCGAGAGACGCGGTCGCCGCGGCGTTGTCGGGCTCGACCGCCAGGGCGCGTCCCAGCGCCGCCGCCGCCGCCCGCAGCCGCCCCGCCCCCTCCAGCCGCCCCGCCTCGGCGAGACTGGTCTCGACGATCTCGCCGATCCTCCGGCGCTCCTCTTCGAGCGCCTCCTGGCGGGCCGCCCGCACCAGCGCCCGGGTCTGCTGCAGCTCGCGCTGGTGCTCCTCCGAGCCGGCGACCGCCCCCAGGCGCTCCTCGGTGTCGAACGCCTGCAGCGCGGCGTCGAGCTGTCCCAGGTGGTAGTAGGCCACTCCCAGCCTGAGGTAGGGGAAGTAGGCCTCCACCTTCATGCCGTAGGTGCGCACCCGCGCGCCCGAGTCGCCCTTCTTCTCGAGCGCCTGGTTGAGCTCGGCGACCGCCGCCGACCAGTCCCGGTCCGCCAAGGCCTTCTCGGCGCGGGCGTAGTGCTCGTACCACAGATCGGCGCCGGCGGCCGCCGGCAGCGCCACCGCCAGCACTACCGTGAGCAGGGCGGATCGGAACTGGCTGGGCGACCGGCGCATGGGGGCCCCGACCGGTAACGCGACGCCCCGCGCCGTGACCTGCAGTCCGGGCCGGCGGGACATCAGAAGCTGTAGATGACCGAGAAGGCGGCCGTGTCCCGCAACGCCGACAGGTCGAACGCCAGGTCGATCTGGAACCGGCCGAGCACGCCGCCCAGCCCACCCGCGTAGTGCAGCTCGTCGTCGCCCCCCGGCAGCAGGGCCTGGTCGAAGGCGTCGCCGAAGGCAGCGCGCACCCGATGGTCGGGGTCGAGCCACAGGCCCAGCCGCACCGCCCACAGCGGCCGCGACTCGAGGAAGGTGTACTCGCCGCCGAGGTGGATCTCGTCGGCGTCGTCGATGAACTCGCCCACTTCGTTGACCTGTGGACCGAGGCTCTCCATGATCACCGAGTAGTCCACCCTGTTCCACTCCACCGCTCCCGCCCAGCGGCCGTCGGGCGAGCGATAGGAGACCCCCACGGCGAGGACGTCCGGCAGATGGAAGTCCAGCGGGAAGTCCCGAATCAGGACCGTGCCCGGCGGGTACCGCGGATCGCCGGGGCCGGTGACGAGATCCAGCTCCAGCACCAGCTCCGGTCCCTGGCGGAAGGCGCCGCCCAGCTTCCAGCCCGGCGCCGGGCTCCACAGCAAGCCGGCGGTCCAGCCCCAGTCCGGCTCCTCGATCTGGCCGCTGACCACCTGGGTGAGCCGCGCCGGCAGAAAGGAGGCGGCGGCGAAGAAGCTCTCGATCGAGTCGTCGTCCGGCAGGTAGTCCCGGCCGAGGATCGTCCCCGCTGGGTCGAAGTGCGAGACCCCGATCCCGAGGCTCAGCCGCTCGCCCAGCCGCCAGGCCGCCGCCAGCCCGCGGGTGACGATCTCGAGGTCCCAGAATCCGGTCTGGATGGTGGTGCGACCGGTCTGCCCGCCCGTCGATCCGAAGACGCCCTGGGTCTCCAGCGAGAACTCGTAGTTGGCTAGCTGGTGCTGATAGAGGGCGAACGCCCAGCGCCGCCCCGGGTAGGCGAAGGAGGCGAAGGACAGCCCCGAAAGCTCGGGCGACGACACGCCCACCAGCGGCCCGGGCGCGACGTCGATGCCCAGTCCGGTCGGCGGGCCGGCGGCCCGCCCGCCCCGCGTGAACGGGGTGTCGTAGCTCCACGATCGCGCTTCGATCGACAGCTCCGGACGCACGAGCTGCACCAGCCCGGCCGGGTTGGCGAAGGCGGCGGTGGCGTCGTCGGCCAGCGCCACAAAGGCGCCGCCGAAGCCCATGCTGCGCGCCCCGGGGTTGGAGAAGCTGAACTCCAACGTCGTCACCGGCTGTGCGGCGGCGGGGGCATGGATCAGCACCAAAGCGGCGCACGACAGCCACGCGGCTCGGCACAGCCGAATCCTGAGAGGCATTCCCTCGGCGGCACTCTGGCAGCCGGCCTGGCACCCCTCAACACCCGAACCGGTAGGCGCCGCCCACCCCGCGGGGTGTTGGGCCGGCATCTCTTCGAACCTAGGGTGACGCTGCAGGTATCTGTCCCATCGACCCCGGCGTCGCGGTGCCGCAGTTGCGCGTTATCCCACTCTGCGTGGTGGCCCTGGCGGCCGCGGGGCAACCGGCCTGGGCCCAGGAAGAGGCGCTGCCGACCCTGGAGTTCAGCTTCTCCAACCCCGGGGCGCGCAGCATGGGCTTCGGCGGCGCCTTTGTGGCGCTGGCCGACGACGCCACCGCCGCCTTCTCCAACCCCGCGGGCCTGGTGCAACTGGTCGAGCCGGAGATCTCGATCGAGGGCCGGTACTGGGGCTACTCGACGCCAAACGTCGAGGGCGGCCGTATCTTCGGCACCCCGACCGGCCGGGGTCTGGACGTGTCGCCCGGGCTGCGGATCGGCGAATCGTCCAAGGAGTCAAGCGGCCTCTCTTTCCTGTCGCTGGTCTACCCCGGCCGCGACTGGTCGATCGCCTTCTACCGTCACCAGACGGCGAACTTCGAGTTCTTCGGCGAGACCGGGGCGCTCTTCGCCGGCCCGTGGCCGGGCTTCCCCGGCAGCCGGGCGCGGTCGTGGGACCTGCGCAAGGCGATCGATCTCGAGATCGCGAGCTACGGGATCTCCGGCGCCTACCGGGTCAACGAAAGGGTCAGCCTGGGAATCGGCCTGACCTACTTCGCCGGCAGGATGGCTTCGCTTTCGGAGAGCTTCGCGGCCTACGCCACCGACGAACCGACCGACGAGCAGTTCTACAACGCCCAGAGCCTGTTCGACCCGGAGCTGCTGGTCGCGGCCCAGTCGGTCGCCGGCGACGACACCGACTGGGGTGGGCTAGTGGGCATCCTCCTGCAAACGTCGGAGCGCTGGAGCGTCGGGGCGGTGTTGCGGGAGGGCCCCGAACTCGTCGGGACGTCCGAGGTCCGCGCCGGCCCGATGCACGACACCCACGGCGCGGGCCAGCTGCTGCAGTCCGGCTCGGGAGCGATCACCTTTCCCGACGTCTTCGGCCTGGGGGCCTCGTTCCGCTCCCGCGACGGCAGGCTGACCGTCAGCATGGAGTGGGACCGGGTCACCTACTCCGACATCCTGCAAAGCGCCGGCACCTCGCCGGAGTTCGTGCTCGAAGACGGCGACGAGCTCCGGATCGGGGCCGAGTACGCCTTCCTCCAGGCACGACCGATCGCGGCGCTGCGGCTCGGGGCGTGGCTCGATCCGGTCCACCGGGTCGGATACCGCGGCGGGGACTACAACGCCCAGGCGGTCCTCGACCCCGGCTCCGACGAACTGCACCTGGCGGCCGGCGTGGGTCTCGCCTTCAAGCGCCTGCAGATCGACCTCGGTGTCGACCTCTCCGACCTCGCCGACACCGCCTCGCTGTCGACGATCTACAGCTTCTGAGCTTGCCGGGAAGTGCGGTCCCCGCCGCGTAACATCGCTTCCCCATAGAGAGGGGTTCTCCGCCATGCCGGCCGCAGGGAGTCGTCCGATGATCGAGCTGGAGCGCGTGGTCAAGGTCTACGACGGCAAGACCCGAGTGGTGGCGCTCGACGGGGTCTCGTTCGCCGCCGAGCGCGGTGAGATGGTGGCGGTGATGGGCCAGTCGGGCTCGGGCAAGTCGACCCTGCTCAACGTCATCGGCGGTCTCGACCGGCCGACCAGCGGCTCGGTGCGCATCGACGGCGCCGAGCTGGCCGGGCTGGGCGACGACGAGCTGACCCGGGTGCGGCGCGACAAGGTGGGGTTCGTGTTCCAGTTCTTCAACCTGCTGCCGACGCTGTCGGCCTTCGACAACGTGGCCCTGCCGCTGCGCCTGCAGCGCCGCCCAGCCGCCGAGACCGACGAGCGCGCCAGCCGCGTGCTGGCGCTGGTCGGGCTCGAGCGGCGCCGCCGCCACCTGCCGGACGAGCTGTCGGGCGGCGAGTGCCAGCGGGTGGCGATCGCGCGCGCGCTGGTCATGGAGCCGCGGGTGCTGCTGGCCGACGAGCCCACCGGTAACCTCGATTCGCAGACCGGCTCCGAGATCCTGGGTCTGCTGCAGCGGCTCAACCGGGAGCTGTCCTCGACTCTGGTCATGGTGACCCACGACGCCGCCGCGGCCGCCTACTGCCACCGCATCCTGCGGTTGAGCGACGGTCGGCTGGCGGGCGACGAGCGCCTGCGGGCGACCGGCGTCGAGGAAACTCCGCGGTGACCGCCTTCCTGCTGCGGGGGGTGAGCTGGCCCTACTTCCGGCGGCACTGGGTGATCGGGCTGCTGACCGTGGTCGGGGTGGCCCTGGGGGTCGGCGTCTACGTCGCCATCGAGCTGTCCTCGGCGTCACTGCGGGTGTCGATGCGCCAGACCGTCGATCGCATCGCCGGCCGGACGCAGCTCGAGGTGAGGGCCGGAGAGGCGGGGGTGCCGGAGGACCGCCTCGAAGTGGTCCGGCGGGTCCCCGGGGTCGCCTCGGCGCAGCCAATCGTCGAGGCGGCGGTGCGGCCGGTCGAGCTGAGCGAGGCGCCGCTGATGGTGCTGGGGATCGACCTGCTCGGCGACCAGGCGGTGCGGGCCTGGGAGTTCGGCGGCGAGGAGGTGCTCGACGATCCGCTGATCTTTCTCGCTCAGCCCGACTCGATCTGCCTGACCCGCGAGTTCGCCGCCCGCCACGGTCTGGCGCTCGACGACCGCGTGGTGCTGGAGACCGGTCACGGCCTCAAGCCGTTCACGGTGCGCGGGCTGATCGAGCCGACCGGACCGGCGACGGCCTTCGGCGGCAACCTGGCGGTGATGGACCTCTACGCGGCGCAGTACATGTTCGGACGCGGCACCCAGCTCGACCGCATCGACGTCGTGCTGGAGGAGGGCGTCGCCCTGGAGGCGGCGCGCGAGCGGCTGGCCGCGGCGCTGGGCAGCGGCTACGAGGTGGCGACCCCCGCCCAGCGCGGCGCCCAGCTCGAGTCGTCGCTCCAGAACTTCGCCGCCATGATGCAGCTCGGCTCCTGGCAGGCGGTCTTCATTGCCGTCTTCCTGATCTTCAACGTCTTCGCGGTGGCGGCGGCGCGGCGGCGGCGCGAGATCGGCATCCTGCGCTCGCTGGGGGTGACGCGGCGTCAGGTCCGCGGTCTCTTCCTCGCCGAAGGAGCGACGGTCGGCGCGGTGGGCACGGCTCTGGGCCTCGGCCTCGGGCTGCTGCTGGCCGACGGCGTCACCGCCTTCATGATCCAACTCACCGAGACCGCCTACGGCCAGACCCACAGCGCCCCGGTGCTGGTCGTCGAGCCCCGGGTGCTGGCCGCCGGCGCGCTGCTGGGGATCGCCAGCGCCGTCGCGGCGGCCCACTTCCCGGCCCGGCAGGCGGCGCGGCTCGAGCCGGTGGAGGCGCTGGCGGTGGGGCGCTTCCGCAGCGTCGGCCGGCGCCACGGCCGCGCCCGGCGGCGGTGGGGGGTGAGCGCGGCCGTCCTCGCCGCCGCCGCAGTGGTCGGGCTCGCGCCGCGCAGCCTCGAGGGCAGCATCCTCGCCCTCGGGCTGGTCAACCTGGCGGCCATCCTGCTGGCGCCGTCGCTGATCGCCCCGCTGGTCCGCCTGCTGCGTCCGGCGCTGCGCGCCCTGTTCGGCGCCGAGGGCGGACTGGCGGCCGAGTCGCTGGTCCAGGCGCCGCAGCGCACCTCGGCAACGGCGATCGCCCTGATGATCGCGGTCGCCTACGTGATCAACCTGTCGGGGATGGTGGCGTCGCTGCGCGCCTCCTACGGCGACTGGGTCGAGCAAGTGATCAACGCCGACCTCTACATCTGGCCCTCGGAGCGCTACTTCTCGCAGCCTTACCGCATTCCGCCCGAGTTCGCCGACGAGGTGGCGCAGGTGCCGGGAGTGCGCTGGGTCGAGCCCTACCGCGGCGTGCGCCTCGACTACCTGGGCGGCCGGCCGCTGCTGACCAGCTTCCCCCTGGAGCTGACCTACCGGCGGCTCGAGCCACCGATCCTCGAGGGCGACGTGGAGGACTACCTCCAGAAGTCGGTCCGCGGCGAGGGCATCGCCGTGTCGGACAATTTCGAGCGCCGCTACGGAGTCGGGGTGGGAGACGAGCTGACGATTCCCACCCCGAGCGGACCGCTGACCCTGCCGGTCCTGGCGGTGATGCGCGACTACACTTCGGACCAGGGGACGATCTGGTTCGATCGCCGCCTCTACGTGGAGCACTGGCGCGACGAGACGATCGACGCCCTCGACGTGCTGCTCGAGCCCGGGGCCGACCCGGAGCGGGTCGCGGCGGCGATCCGCGAGCGCCTGGCGGCGAGCACCAACCGGCTGTTCATCCTCACCCGGAGCGATTTCAAGGCGGCGACCACCCGGCTGCTCGACCAGTTCTTCAGCCTGTCGCACGTCCAGCTCGGCATCGCGCTGCTGGTGGCGGCCCTGGGGGTGGCCAACACGCTGGTGATCTCGGTCGCCGAGCGGCGCCGCGAGCTGGGGATCCTCAAGGCGCTGGGCACCGAGCGCCGCCAGGTGGTGCGCCTGATCGTCGCCGAGGCCCTGGCGATCGCCGCCATCGGCGGGCTGCTGGGCTACCTGGTGGGCTCCTATCTGATCCGCTTCTCGGTCGGCTCGCTGTCGGCCACCACCAGCGGCTGGACGCTGCCCTACGCCTTCCCCTGGGGCATCGCCGGCAGTCTCACCGTCCTGCTGGCGCTGGTGACCGTCGCGGCGGCGGTCTACCCGGCCCGCATGGCGCTGCGGGTGTCGCCGGCCGAGGCGTTGGTCTACGAGTGAGGGAGAAGCTGATGAGAGTCCC
>JBFGCA010000128.1:0-12290 GCA_041567315.1 Thermoanaerobaculia bacterium
CGGGGTGACGAACGCCGAAGCCTGCGAGGCTTCGGCCGCCTCGAGCGCCGCGAACCCACGGCCGGTGCTCAGCGCCTGCGCCCGCAGGAAGTACTCGGCGTTGTCGTACAGGGGGGCGATCGCCAACGACAGCCGCGGCAGCTCGATGCCGAGAAAGAGCAGCACGAGAGCCGCGATGACGAGCCGTCCCCCGGTGCCCCTTTTCGGGGCCGCCGGGCCAGCCGGGGAGCCACCGGGTGGCCGAGGGCCTTCATCGCCGAGAGCGAGGCGCACCATCGTCGTTACTCGAGTTTGGTCCCAGGGGCCGACTCGGCTGTTGGCCGCCCGAGGTGATCGAGGAAGGCATCCAGGATCCGCCGCCGGTCGTAGTCGCTCTCCGCCAGCTTCCGCCCGGCAGCCCCCAGCCCGCTGCGCAGCGCGGGACTCGCGGCCAGCTCACGGCAGGCGCGAGCGAGGCCCTCGACGTCGCCCGGGTCAACGATCGGACCCGCGCCAGCGCCGCGGACGATCTCGGCCGGCTCTCCCCCGGCGACCAGAAGCAGCGGCCGCCCCGCCGCCATCGCTTCGTAGATCTTGGAGGGCACGGCACCGGGAAGGGTCTCCTTGAGGCAGGCGATCGCGGCGTCGGCGGACGCCAGCAGACGCGGCATCTCCTCTCGCGGCCGCGGGTCCAGAAAGCGGACGTTGGCGAGCTCCAGCTCTCGCGCGCGCTGGACCAGCCGGCGCTTCTCGGGACCGTCGCCGACCAGCACGATCCGGAAGCGCTCCAGGTCGCGCAGCCGCGCCGCCGCCTCGAGCAGCTGCTCCAGCCCCTGCGCCAGCCCGTGAAGGCCCGCGTAGAGGGCGATGCACTCCCCGGGCTCACCCAGACCGCAGCGGCCCTCTCCCACCTCCAGATCGGGCCGGAAGAGCTGCGTGTCGACGCCGTTCGACAGGTGGTAGGTCGGGACTGCCGGGAAGCGCCTCCGGATGTCCTCCACGATGCCCCGGCTCTGGCCGGTGACGAGCCACGCCTTCTGGTAGCAGAACGCCTCCAGCCGCTGCGCCAGGCGCAGCGCCCGCCCCTCGCCCACGACGCCGAGGCGCACGGCGCTCTCGGGCCACAGGTCCGAGACGTTGAAGATCCAGCGCGCCCCTTTGAGGCGGCTCAGCAGGAACCCCGAGATCCCCAGGAACAGCGGCGGACTCTCGGTCATCAGGAAGTCGAGTCTCGGAAGCAGCAGACTGCCGGCGACGAGCGACGACGAGACGAACGACAGGTAGCTCGCCATCCGCTTTACGAGGCCGAGGCTCTGGCTAGGGTAGATGAAGCTGCGGAGGATCCGCACTCCGGTCTGCTCTTCCCACCGCACCAACCCTCCGTAGCCAGGGTAGATCTCGCCCCCGGGGTAGTTGGGCATCGCCGTCAGCACGACGACCTCGTGCCCACGAGCGACGAGGCGTGCGGCGAGCTCGGAGAGCCGCGCCTGGGGGGCGCCGAGCTCCGGCGGGTAGTACTGGGTGAGGAGACCGAATCGCACGGCTGCAGAGCACCATCAAGCCGCGGCGCCGCGGATCACCTCGAGGACGACCCTCGACTCGACTGGGCAATCTGCCGTCCACGCCAGGGTCAGCCGCGGGGCTTCGTGCTTGAGGTTCCAGGCCACCGAGCTCCAGCCCGAAGAGACCCGGAAGGGCAACGACGCCTGGCCGTTGGGACGACGCATGCGGAGGCTCCCTCTGGTGTCGGGCCAGGTTGCCGTCGCTCCCGTCTCCTCGACGGCGACCTGCGCGCCGATCGCCAACTGGAAGCCGACCGCGCAATCATGCCGGCCGCTGCCGTCGAGCCGATCGACCAGCTCCCAGACCCCCGGGGAGTGGCGGACCACCTCCCGGCGGTGGATCACCGATCCGGTGAGACGCCGGTAGCCGAGATGCTCGCCGGCCACTCGCTCTGCCGACGCCTCGAGGAGGCGCGCCGGCGCCGGGAGGCTGGCCCGGAAGGGCCCCCAGAACACGCACTGATCCTCGCCGTCGACGGTCACCGTGTTGTGGGCCGCCGTGCTTCGGAAGTGGTCGCGCCAGGACCCCGCCTCGTAGGTGCAGACCCCGGGGTCGACGAGCATCGGCCGGCCTAGCCCATAGAGCACGATGCCGAGGGTGTCCGCGTGGCCGTGGCCGAGGATCCGATCGGGTCCCATCGGTCCGGCGTCGAAGTAGAGCGTCGTCAGCTCGTCCCGCGCCACCGCGTAGCCTGCATCGGCGAAGACGGCGAGGGGGGCGGGTGACGGGGGCTCCGGCTCTACGAGGCCCTCGACGGGGCTCCCCAGCCAGGCTGCGTACCCGGGATCTCCGCCGGTGGCCGCGCAGCGCCAGTCCCCGCGGCCGAACAGCGCCGCCCCCGCCAGCAGCGCGTCGCGCGGATCGATCGGATATCCCGGCACGGTGTCGTTGAGCATCGGCCAGGAGCCGTCGGGCGCGGCGGTCGCGGCCAGGAACTCGAACATGCGGACGAGCGCCGGCTCGACGTCCGGCGGGACCGGCTCGCCCAGGGCCATCGCCAGCCGCCAGGTCTCGAGCAGATCCATCAGCACCAGGGTGTGATAGCTGATGCTCCGCTCGTCGTGGACGCCGTCGGGCAGGACCTGCCGCCGCATCTCGCGCCACAGGCCCTCGAGGCCGGCGCGCCGCAGCCGCTCGGCCTCGGGCCAATGGCCGAACAGCAGGCCGACCCAGGCCAGGGCCCGGTAGTTGGCGATCAGGTGGTTGTTGGGCACGTCGTGCTCGAGATTGACGCGCAGGAACGCCGCCTGGCGGCGGAGCGACGGCTCGAGCCGCTCCGGCCAGAAGCGCCGCCAGACGCCGTCTCGCTCCAGGGCCAGGTGGAGCCGCGACCAGGCCACCAGCCGGCGGCTGAGCGGGTAGGGCTCCCACCCCGGCTCGCTCCCCACGCGGTTGTGGTTGAGCCAGTCGGCGAGCAGCTCGAGCAGCGCGTCGCGGTACTCCTCCCGGCCGGTGGCGAGCGCCGCGTGGCCGAGGGTGAGCGCCCACTCGCCGTAGTGGAGGGTGTAGGCCCACAGGCGGTTGCCCGAGGGTGAACGCTCCCAGTCGACCGGCCGGCCCATGGGCCGGGGCTCCAGGTTGAGGAAGGCGAAGACGCGCGAACGGAGCCGGTCGGCCTCCTCGAGCAGCGCGGGCTGCCGTGCCGGCGTCGCGCGGGCCGCCTCGCGGAAGGGATGCTCGCCCGGCTGCCCCACCGCGGAGTCCAGGACTCGCGGCGCCGGGAAGAGCCGCTCGCCGGCCCACGGGTAGAGCCCTCCGAAGCGGAGGCGGCGCCGGAGGCGAGCGGCGAGCACGCGAGCGGGGGTCCGCCGCAGGGCGTCCCACCGCACCGCCGCCGCCCGTCGCAACGAGCCCCGGTCCTTCAAGAGGTCGCTCTTCGTCCCAGCGCGCGCTGGAGCTCGAAGGTCACCCTCGTCGTCGACACGCTGTCGGCGAAGGGCAGTGGTTCTGCTGTTCCGTCCCGCACCGCCTCGACAAAGGCTCGCAGCTCGGCCGCGTGGCCCTTGTCCTGGGTGAAGCGCTCCCGGTGGCGCGAGCGCCGCCCGTCTTCGAAGAGATCGAGCCGCCGGAAGTTCTCGAGCACCGCGCTGCGGCCACCGCCGTGGACTTCGAGGCGCTCCTTGGCGAGGGCCCGATCGCCGCTCGCCACGTAGGTGATCGTGCCCAGCGAGCCGTCCGGGAACTCGAGGATGGCGACGAGATTGTCGTCGCGGTAGCGGCCCCGGTTGGGCGCCGCCCGGGCGGTCGCCCGCGCCGGCGGACGGCCGGCCAGGAAGCTCAGCAGATCGACGAAGTGGCAGACCTCGCCGACCAGCCGGCCGCCGCCCTGCCGGGGATCGTGGATCCAGTGATCGGCGGGGACGTACCCGGCGTTGACCCGGTAGTGCATGACCAGGGGCTCCTCGACCGGCGCCAGGAACTCCCCGAGCCTACGGGTCAGCGGAGCGAAGCGCCGGTTGTAGCCCACCATCAGGAGCAGCGGCTCCTCGCGGTCTCTGTTGACGCCCGCGTAGACGCCCTCGATCTCGGCCAGCTCCTCGGCCGTCAGGCACAGCGGCTTCTCCACGAAGACGTGCTTGCCGGCCCGGAGGGCAGCTACGACCTGGGGCGCGTGCAGGTGATGCCGGGTAGCGATCAGGACCGCCTCGATGTCCGGATCGCCGAGGACCTCCTCCTCGCGGGTCGTCGTGCGGCCGAAACCGAACTTCTTGGCCGCCCGGTGGGCGCTCGCCCCGCTCGAGGTACAGACCGAGGCGAGCTGGACATCCTTCATCTTCGTCAAGGCCGGCAGCAGCACGCCGCTCGCGAACTGCCCGGCGCCGAGGACGCCGAAGCGCACGGGACCCGCGGGGCGCGTCACGGCAGCCGCGGGGAGAGGGGGCGAGACCACGGCGGCCGCGGGCTCGGTCGCTCGATCCGCCCGGCCCTCCGCCGGAGCGGCTTCGGGATACGTGAGCAGGATGCCCAGGGAGGGTTCCGGGGCACCCTTCCCCAGCAGCGCATAGGCGCGCTCCGCCTCGGCGATCGGGTAGCGGTGGGTGACGAGCGGCCCGACCACGACCGCGCCGCTCGCCAGCAGCTCGACGAAGGCGGCGAGGTTGCGGTTCTCGGTCCAGCGGACGTAGCCGGGCGGGTAGTCGACGCCGCGCTCCTCGTAACTCGGGTCATAGCGCCCCGGCCCGTAGGAGCGGGAGACCCGCAGGCTGAGCTCCTTCTCGTAGTAGGGCTGCCGCGGCACCTCCATGCCCACCGCGCCGACCACCACCACGGTCGCCCGGTCGCGGGCGACCTCGCCCGCCAGCGCCACCGGCTCGCTGCTTTCGGTCGCCGCGGTCACCAGCACCGCGTCGGCGCCGCGTCCCTGGGTGACGACCCGGCAGCGCTCCGACAGCTCGGCCGCGGTCGGGACCGCGGAAAGGCCCAGCTCGCCCGCCAGGCGGCAGCGCTCCGGGTCGAGATCCATCCCCAGCACCCGGCAGCCGCCCGCCCGCGCGATCTGGGCGGCGAGCTGCCCGACCAGGCCCAGGCCGAGGACCGCGACCGTCTCGCCGAGGGTGGCCCCGGACAGGCGGAACCCCTGGAGGGCGATGGCGCCGACGGTGGCGAAGGCGGCCTCTTCGAAGCCCACCCCATCGGGCAACCGGACCGCCAGGTTGCGGGGCACGGCGACCACCTCGGCGTGGCTCGCGTACCCCGCCCCGGCGCAGGCCACCCGGTCGCCCGGTCGGAAGTCGCCGGCCTCGGTACCGGCCTCGAGCACCGTCCCGGCCGAGGAGTAGCCGAGCGGCACGGGCCGGTCCAGCCGGTCGCGGACCGCCGTCAGGGTCGCCGCGAGCCCGTCGCGCCGCGCCTTGTCGACCACCCGCCGCACCAGGTCCGGCCGCTGGCGCGCCTTGCCCAGGAGGCTCTCGCCGGCGAGCTCGACCATCGTGCGCTCGGTGCCCGCGCTGAGCAGCGAGACGGCGGTGCGCACCAGGATGCCACCCGGTTGAAGGGTGGGCTCCGGGACGTCGACCACCCGCGGACCGCTGCCGCCGTACTCCTGGAGGACGGCCTTCATCTTCCGCTCACCATCCGACGAGGCTGTAGAGCAGCAGCGCCAGCACCTCCCGCCAGGCCGCCTGGACCTTCCACAGGCTGTCGGCCGACGGCAGCCAGTCCATCCAGCCGTAGGGCTCGGCCGGCCGCCGCAGGAAGTCGACCGGGTAGGCGATCGGCTCCAGCCCCCGCCGCCGGAAGGTCCGCATCGACCGCGGCATGTGGTGGGCCGAGGTCACCAGCAGGAACTCGCCGCCGGCGAGCAGCGGGGCGACGTTCTCCGGGTGCTCGGCGGTGCTGCCGGACCGTGACTCGGCGAGGATGGTGCGCTGCGGCGCCAGGCGCCGCGCCAGCTCGCCCATCGTCCCGGCGGTGTGGCGATCGCGGCGGCCCCGCCCGGCGGAGCCCGAGAGGATCAGCCGGCAGTCCGGCCCCAGCGCGGTGCACAGCTCGATCCCGGCCAGGAAACGGAAGGTCGAGGCCCAGGGCAGCTCCGAGCTCAGCAGATCGCCGCGGCGCGCCAGGCCGCCGCCGCCGAGCACCACGACCTGCCGCACTCCGCGCTCCGCCAGGGCCTCGACCGCCGGCTGCTCGTAGCGGCCCTCGAGCGGCAGCAGCAGCAGCTCCGCCACCGGGCGAGTGCCCAGGAGCCAGAGCGCGAGCAGGGCCAGCAGGGTCGGCAACCGGCGCCGGTTTCCCCTCGTGATCCACCAGGCGACCAGCGCGATCGCCAGCCACAGCCAGAGGACGAAGTTGCCGGCGAGGGCGGTCAGCACTGGCAGCATCCATGGCTCCGCCGCCGCCTCAGGCCGCCTCCCGGTGCGCCGCGCGGTCCTGCTGCCAGACCTCGAGGACGGCCAGGCTCCAGAGGAAGAGCGAGTGGTCGCGACGGCCGGCGACGTGCTCGTCGAGAAGGCCCGCGACCGCCTGCGGCCGGAAGAGGCCGCGCTCCTCGAGCCGTTCCGGCGAGAGCAGCGAGCGCAGCCAGTCGAGCAGCCGGCCGCGGAACCACAGCGAGACGGGCAGGTTGAGGCCCTGCTTGGGAGCGTCCAGGATCTCGCGCGGCACCAGCGGCGCGGCGGCCTCGCGGAAGAGGCCCTTCGTGACGCCGCGGTCGAGGTGCCAGGCCAACGGAATCCCCGACGCCACCTCGGCCATCCGCTGATCGACGAACGGCACTCGCACCTCGAGTGAGTGGGCCATGCTCATGCGGTCGGCGTAGGCGAGCTGGTTGCAGGGCAGATAGGTCTCGAGATCGGTGGGCAGCAGCCGCTCGAGGTCGGGGCGGGAGCCGCCGGATCCGTTGGCGGCGAGCCGCCGGCGCACGAACCCGGTCTCGTCGAAGCCGTCGAGCCGGCGTCGGATCTGCGGGGTGTAGAGGGCGCGGCGGCGCTCGCGGTCGAGCGACACCAGCATCGCCGCGTAGGCGGCGTCGAACTCCAGGGCGCCGCTCTCGAGGAACCGCCGCAGCCGCTGGCTACGGGTGCGCCCGTCGGTGGCGTCGCGCAGGACGCCGCCGGAGAGCCGGCCGGCGGCGGCGCGGACGGCCCGCGGTAGGCGCCGGTAGGAGGCGTAGTAGCGCATCCCGAGGTAGCGGGGATAGCCGGCGAAGAGCTCGTCTCCACCGGTCCCCGAGAGCGCCACGGTGACGTGCCGCCGGGTCTCGCGCGCCAGCAGGTAGAGGATCACCGCGGTCGGGTTGGCGAACGGCTGGTCGAAGCAGCGGACGACCTCCGGCAGGAGCGCGACGATGTCGGGCTCGACCCGGAAGGTGTGGTGCTCGGCGTCGAACTGCCGGGCCAGCCGCTCCGCCGCCTCCACCTCGTCCCAGCGGTGCTCCGCCGCGCCGAAACCGATCGAGAAGGTCCGCACCGGGCCCTCCGCGCTCGCCGCCATGACGGCCAGGATGCTCGCCGAGTCGACCCCGGCGCTCAGGAAGAGCCCCAGCGGCACGTCGGACACCAGCATCGCCCGGACGCTGTCCTGGAAGGCCTCGCGGACGGCGACGACGGCCTCTTCGCGCGAGGCGAAGCGCCCCTCCTGGGGCTCGAACCGCCAGTACCGCCGCTCCGTCGCTTCGCCGTCGCGGCAGACCAGGAGATGCCCCGGAGAGAGGGCGCGGATGCCCCGGTAGATCGTCCGCGGCTCGGGGACGTAGAGGAACGCGAGGTACTGATCCAGGGCTTCGAGGTCGAGGTCACGCGGAACGGCGGGGTCGACCAGGAGCGACTTGATCTCCGAGGCGAAGAGCAGCCGGCCGGCGGCGCGCGCCAGGTAGAGCGGCTTGACGCCCAGGGGGTCGCGGGCCAGGACCAGCCGCCGGTCGCGCCCGTCCCAGAGGGCGAAGGCGAACATCCCCCGGAGCCGGCCGAGAAGCCCTTCGTTCCACTCCTCCCAACCGTGGACCAGGACCTCGGTGTCACTCGCGGTGGTGAAGCGGTGGCCCTTGGCCTCGAGCTGGCGACGCAACTCGCGGAAGTTGTAGATCTCGCCGTTGCAGACAACCACCACCTCGCCGCTCTCGTTGGCGATCGGCTGGTGCCCGGTCTCGAGATCGATGACGCTCAGCCGGCGCATCCCGAGGGCCACCCCGGGCGCCCGGAAGGAGCCCTCGTCGTCCGGCCCGCGGTGGCGCAGCCGCTCGATCATCTGCCCCAGGTCGGGGGGCCGGGAGCCGCTCTCCTCGAGGGCGTAGTAGCCGGTGATCCCACACATCGCGCGCTACCCTCGAGCCTCGCGCACCGCCTCGTCGAGCACCTCCCGGAAACGCCGCGCGACCCGGACGGGCTCGAACTCCCGCGCCACGTGCTCGCGGCCCTGCGCCGTCCGCCGCCGTGCCCGCTCGGGCTCGGCAAGTGTATCCAAGACCGCCGCCGCCAGGGCCGCCGGGTCTTCGGGCGCCACCAGCACGGCGCCGGGTCCGGCGGTCTCCGGAAGGCCTCCGACCGCGAAGGCGACGGCGGGCGTGCCGGCGAGCAGCGCCTCGGCCACGACCCGCCCGAACGACTCGGTCCGCGAGGGCTGGACGTAGACGTCGGCGGCAGCGAGCCAGGAGGGCAGCTCCTCGGTCTCGCCCAGGAAGAGGACGTGGGAGGCGAGGTCGAGCTCTTCGATCCGGCCCTCGAGGTGGCGGCCGAACGCGGCGGTGTCCTCGAAGCCGGCGTCCGAGCCCCGTCGCCCGGCGAACACGCACAGGACGTCCGGATGTTGCTCGCGGATCCTGGGCAGCGCCTCGATCAGCAGATCCTGGCCCTTCATCGGCGACAGCCGGCCGGCGCTGAGCAGCACGGGTCGGCGGCCGGCGAGATCGGGTCCGGAGGTCGGGCCGCGCGCCGGTCGGCCGGGGTCCCCGGGGACCGGATTCGGGACCACGCGGATCATCGAGCGCGGCACCCCGCCCCGCGCCAGCGCCTCTGCGACCGCCGTCGACACCGCCACCAGCCGCCGGCTCCGCGCGGCCAGCCACCGCAGATAGAGGCGGGTCGGCCGCGGGGAGTCGTCGAGCCGGCGGGCGAAGGTCAGGGCATGGACGACCTGGACGTGCGGGACGCCGACCAGGGACGCCGCCAGGCCGCCGACCCAGACGTTCTCCGAGTTGGTGACCACGACGTCCGGCGCCAGGCGCCGCAGACGGTAGGCGACTCGCGCGAGGCCGAGGATGTGGACGAAAGCGAGCCGCGGCAGGCCGGCGAGCCGCGGGTGGACCAGCCGCGCATCCGGCCAGATCACCACCTCGCAGCCCAGCTCGCGATACTCCGCCGCCGCCGGCCCCTCCTCCGGGCAGGCAACAACGCGCGAGGTCGGCCCTTCTGCGTGGCTCAGGACGTCGACCAGGAAACGGTTGGGGCCGATCAGCCGGTCCCAGGGGTTGAGGAACAGCGCTCTCACCGACCTGCCCGGGGCACTGCGGCGACCGCCTCCACCGCCCTCGCCACTCCCTCGGCCCAGGTGCGTGGCGAGAAGCGCTCGATGATGCGGCGCGAGGCAGCGCCCATCGAAGCGCGCGCCGCCGGATCGAGGACCAGCGTTCTCAGGGCGTCCTCGAGCGCCGCGGCGTCCGCCACCGGCACGATCAGCCCGTTCTCTCCATGGCGCACCAGGTCGGGACCGGCCCCGACCGCCTCGGAGACGACGACCGGCAGCCCGAACTCCATCCCCTCGTTGAGCACGAAGCCCCAGGTCTCCGAGCGGCTCGGCAGGACCAGCAGGTCGGCCGCGGCGTAGAGCCGGGTCAGCGCCTGGTGATCCTGGACGCCGAGGAAGCGGACGTCGCGGCAGCCCAGCCGCGCGGCGCGCTCGCGGTAGCGTTCGCGGTCGGGCCCGTCGCCGGCAAGCAGCACGGAGACCCCGGCTCCCTTCGCCTCGAGCCCGGCCACCGCATCGATCAAGGTCGTCAGGCCCTTGTACCGCTCGACCAGACGGCCGGCGAAGAGGACCGTGGGCCGCGAGAGATCCAGCTCCCGCCGCAGCTCCTCGCGCCGGGGCCGCAGCTTCTCGGCGCGCTCCCGGAAGAAGGCCCGGTCGACCGCGTTGGGCGCCTCGAAGATCCGTTCCCGGTCCATGCCCAGCGAGGCGCAGTACTCGCGGGCGCGGCGACCGGGGACGATGCAGCCGGCGGCATGGCGCAGCAGCAGTCGCTTGACGGCCTCCCGGGCCGCGGTGCGGCCGGCCTCGTGGGCCGTCGACTCGACCCAGAACAGGACCTTCCGCCGCCCCGCCAGACAGCGCAGCCAGAGGAGCAGGTAGGTGGGCTCGGCCCAGCCGCCGAGGATCACGACGTCGTGGCCACCGCGCAGCACCGGACCCAGGCGGTTCCAGTGCAGGTCGTCCGCCACCCGGCGGCGCCAGCGCCAGCCCTCGAGGTAGGTGAGCGGGAGCGACGCCTCTTCCGGCGCCAGCACATACCGCCGGTGGCCCATGTCGCGGGCCAGCACGAAGAACCCGATCCGTTCCGGGAGCAGCCCGGCCAGCTCCCGGAACCCGGCCACCCGGTAGTGGGCGAGGACGTTGGTCACCAGCGCGACGCTCGGAGCGCGGGTGCTGGACACTGTCGCTCGGGCCCGGCTCATCCGGCGGGCGCGGGGGAGGTCGCCTCCCGGCCGGCCGGCCGGGGCGCCGTCACCGGCCGGAGCAGCAGCTCCTGCGTCACCGGGCCGCGGTCCCCGGCGGCGCCGAGCCTGACGCCAGCCAGGAGCAGCCCGCCCGGCTCCGGCCGCGGCTCCAGCGCCTCGCCGCTCGGCAGGGTGCCCGCCCACTCCGGTGGCCCCTTGCCCGGTGGCTCCAGGAACGTCCAGGGCACCAGGAGCCGTGCCCGGCGAAACGTCTCCGGCGCCTCGACGGTGAGCCGCCAGCCGCTGTCGGCCGCCGGAGAGACCGATCGCAGGAACGGGCCCGGGCGGTCGACGAGGTGGAAGAAGACGAAGACCGGGTCGGGGGAGGTGAGCCGGACCCACGCCTGCGGGGAGCCCTTCTCCCGATCGTGGGACAGCGGCCGGCCGTTCTGCTCGAAGCGCAGCGCCTCGAGCCCCGGACGCAGCGAGGGAGGGACCGGCACGAGGACTTCCTGCGGCCAGGTCTCCGAGATCGGGATGCCGTCGCCGAGCAGCTCGACCCGGTAGCGGATCTCGCACGCTTCGGGGGCCGACAGGACGAAGGTCTCCTCGGCCAGCCAGGGGACCAGCCGCCAGGTGGCGTCCGCCAGCACCGCGCGGACGCCCTCGCGGGCGGTGACGAAGCGCGCGCCCTGCTTCCTCCAGGCCTCGAGGTGCTCGCGGATCGTCACCCAGTCCCCGTAGCCGCGGTCCAGCCGGAACTCGTCGCCGCCGGCGCGGGCATTGAGGAACTTGTCGTGGGTCAGCAGGGTCACCAGGTGGACGCCGGGGGCCGTCGCGGCGCCGGGGCGCCGCAGGGAGCGCGCCGTCCGGCGGGCCAGCCGGCGCAGGCGGCGCGGGCCGGTCACGAAGTCCCCCTCGAGGTTGGCGGCCACCGGGAGCTGGAGGAGGGGACCGCCCGGCTCCTCCTCGAACGGCCGTTCCCAGCCGCAGAAGAAGGCGGTGGGCGCCGGCCGCGCCCGCACTCGCCGCGGCGACGGCAGGTCGCTGACCGCCAGCAGGCCCGCCCGGCGCAGCGCCACCGCCGACCAGGCGCAATCCTCGGGCCCGTCCCCGTACTCGAGCAGCCCGCTCCGCCACAACGCCGCCCGGTAGCCCGGATCGGCCCCTCGGGCCAGACTCTCGAGCTGGGCGACGGCCCGCTCGACGCTCTGCAGCCGGTCGATCCCCCCCTCCACCCGCCCTGGCGGCGGACAGGCCGAGGCCCAGTCCCCCCGGCGCTCGGGCGAGGTCAGCAGGAAGCGCAGCGAGGGCCGCCAGCCCGCTTCGGTCACCCGGTACGGGAAGTGCGGGTAGGCCGGGTCGTTGAAGGCGTGCAGGTGCGGCTGCAGATCGTGGCCCCGCTCCAGCTCGTCGAGCAGGTGCTCACGCACCGCCGTCTCGAGCTCGGGCCACGGCCCCTGCGGCTCCTCCGCCGCCGCCCACGCCGGCATCGCCAGGGCCGACCCGGTCTCGACCATGTGGGTCCAGGCCGCCGCGGAGTCGGCCGCGAACCGCGACTTGTCGACCAGCAGCTTCCGGAGCATCGGCGCGGGCAGCAACCCCCGCTCCTCGTGGATCTCGTGATCCTCGGTGACCGCCACCAGCAGCTCGCCGGGC
>JBFGCA010000129.1:0-11753 GCA_041567315.1 Thermoanaerobaculia bacterium
AAGATCATCGGCGAGTCCGCGGACCGCTACGCCCAGGGCTACTTCGTCTACGACTCCAAGAAAGCCGGGTCGGTCACGGTCTCGCACCTGCGCTTCGGACCTCGCCCGATCCGCTCCACCTACCTGGTCGGCGACGCCCAGTTCGTGGGATGCCATCAGTTCAGTTTCCTGGAGCGGATCGATGTCCTGCAGGAGGCCGGACGGGGAGCGCTGTTCCTGCTCAACAGCCCTCATGACCCCGAGGAAGTCTGGGAGGCGCTCCCCCGGCCGGTTCAGGAGACGATCATCGAGAAGCAGCTGCGGTTCTACGTCGTGGACGCCTACCGGGTGGCCCGCGAGGCGGGCATGGGCGGCCGCATCAACACCATCATGCAGACCTGCTTCTTCGGCCTCTCGGACGTCATGCCCAAAGGCGAAGCGATCGCGGCCATCAAGGAGTCGATTCGCGAGACCTACGGGAAGGCCGGCGAGCGCGTCGTCGAGCGCAATTTCCAGGCCGTCGACATGGCGCTCGCGGGGTTGGAGGAGGTGCGGGTGCCGGAGCGGGCCGACAGCGAGATCCCGATGTGGAACGCCTCGCCCGAAGCTGCGCCCGACTTCGTCCGCAACGTGACCTCCTACATGATGGCGGGCCGCGGCGACCAGCTGCCGGTGAGCTGCCTGCCGGTGGACGGCACCTACCCGGTGGGGACCGCCCGCTGGGAGAAGCGCAACATCGCCCTCGAGATCCCGGTCTGGGACCCGGACGTCTGCATCCAGTGCGGCAAGTGCGCCATGGTCTGCCCCCACTCGGTGATCCGGATCAAGGTGTACGAAGAAGAGCGGCTGAAGGGGGCGCCCACGACGTTTCAGTCGTGCGAGGCGAGCGACCGCGAGTGGAAGGGGTTGAAGTACACCATCCAGGTGGCCCCGGAAGACTGCACCGGCTGCGCGATCTGTGTCGACGTGTGTCCCGCCAAGAACAAGTCCGAGGCCCGCCTGAAGGCGATCAACATGCGGCCCCAGCCGCCGCTTCGGGAGGCCGAGGCGGAGAACTGGGATTTCTTCCTGCAGATTCCGGAACTGGCCCGCGACCAGGTCCGCCGCAACCTGGTCAAGCAGTCGCAGGTGCTGGAGCCGCTGTTCGAGTTCTCGGGCGCCTGCGCGGGTTGCGGAGAGACGCCCTACCTGAAGCTGATGACCCAGCTGTTCGGCGACCGGGCGCTGGTGGCCAACGCCACCGGCTGCTCTTCGATCTACGGAGGAAACCTCCCGACCACGCCCTGGACCACCAACGCGGAAGGCCGGGGGCCGGCCTGGACCAACTCCATGTTCGAGGACAACGCCGAGTTCGGGCTCGGCTTCCGGCTGGCCATCGAGTCCCAGCAGCGCCAGGCCGAGCGGCTGCTCCAGCGCCTCGGGAAGCGGCTGGGTGCCGACGAAGTGGAGGCGCTACTGGCCGCCGACCAGTCGGACGAGGCCGGGCTCGCCGCCCAGCGGGAGCGGGTGGGGCGGCTCAAGGAGACCCTGGCCGGCCTCGACGATCCGGCCGCCCGGCGGCTTGCGGCGGTGGCCGACTACCTGGTGACCAAGAGCGTCTGGCTGGTGGGCGGCGACGGCTGGGCCTACGACATCGGCTACGGCGGTCTCGACCACGTGCTGTCGATGAAACGCGACCTCAACGTCCTGGTGCTCGACACCGAGGTCTACTCCAACACCGGCGGCCAGCAGTCCAAGGCGACGCCGCTGGGCGCCGCCGCCAAGTTCGCCGCCGCCGGCAAGGAGGTGCCCAAGAAGGACCTCGGGCTCGAGGCGATGAGCTACGGTCACGTCTACGTCGCCCAGGTCGCCTTCGGGGCCAAGATGAACCAGACGGTGCAGGCCTTCCGCGAGGCCGAGTCCTACCCCGGGCCGTCGCTGATCATCGCCTACAGTCCGTGCATCGCCCACGGCTACGACCTGTCGCAGAACGTCAACCAGCAGAAGGCGGCGGTGGAGACCGGGGTGTGGCCGCTCTATCGCTTCGACCCGCGGCGGGTCGCCGAAGGCAAGCCGCCGCTCCACCTCGACTCGCCGCCGCCGCGCGGCAAGGTGGCCGACTTCATGCGCGCCGAGACCCGCTTCCGGATGGTCGAGAAGCTCGACCCGGAGCGCTTCAAGCGGCTGCTGGCGGCGGCCCAGCGCCAGTCGGAGCGGCGTTACGCCGTCTACCGCCAGCTCGCCGGCATCACCATCCCGCTGCCGCCGCCGCTGCCCCCCCTGGACACGGCGACCGCCGAGCCCGCAGCGGCGGCGGCAGCGACCCCGGAGGCAAGCTGAGCCCATGGACCTCAGGACCACCTATCTCGGCCTCGAGCTCCCCCACCCGCTGATGCCCGGCGCCTCGCCGCTGGTCGACGATCTCGACGCGGTGCGGCGCCTGGAGGACGCCGGCGCCGCCGCCATCGTCATGTCCTCGCTGTTCGAGGAGCAGATCGAGCGCGAGCAGCTGGCCACCGACGCCTATCTCGAGGGGCCGGCCAACTCCTTCGCCGAGGCGCTCTCCTACCTGCCCGCGCCGCCCGCCTACGCCCTCGGACCCGAGCGCTATCTCGACCAGCTCCGGCGGGTGCGCGAGGCGGTGACGATCCCGGTGGTGGCCTCGCTCAACGGCACCCGCTCGGGCCGCTGGCTGGACTACGCCGCCCAGATGGAGGAGGCCGGCGCCCACGCCCTCGAGCTCAACGTCTACCGCCTGGCCACCGACCCGGCGGAAAGCGGCGCCGAGATCGAGCACCGCACCGAGGAGATGGTGAGCGAGCTGGCGAGCCGGGTCAGCCTGCCGATCGCGGTCAAGCTGTCCCCGTTCTACAGCGCGCTGGCGCACTTCGCCCGGCGGCTGGCGGTGGCGGGAGCCGACGGTCTGGTGCTGTTCAACCGCTTCTACCAGCCCGACATCGACGTCGAGGAGCTGGAGGTGATCCGCTCGCTCCATCTCTCCGACCCCAGCGAGCTGCTGCTGCGGCTGCGCTGGCTGGCCATCCTGGCGGGCCGGCTGGAGGTCTCGCTGGCCGCCACCGGCGGCGTCCACTCGGGACTCGACGTGGTCAAGGCGGTGATGGCGGGCGCCGACGCCGTGCAGGTGGTCTCCTGTCTGCTCCGGCGCGGACCCGAGCACCTGGCGGTCCTGCGCGCCGAGCTCGAGACCTGGCTCGAGGAGCACGAGTACGACTCGCTGGCGCAGATGCGGGGCTCGCTGAGCCTCGAGCGCTGCCCCGACCCGGCGGCCTACGAGCGCGCCAACTACATCGAGATCCTGCAGAGCTGGCGGACCGGTTGAGCGATCGCCGGCATGGAAAAGAGGTAGGATCGCCGCCGGTGCCCACCGAGCCTCTCCCCCGCCGCCGCTTCCTCAGCTGGCTGCTCGGCGGCTCCTTCGGAGCGCTGACCGCCGCGGTGGTCTACCCGGTGCTGCGCTTCCTGAGTCCGCCCGAGGTCCCCGAGGCCTCCACCAACCAGGTCGAGGCCGGCGCCACCAACGACCCCGAGCTGCTGGAGAAGGGCTTCAAGATCGTCCGTTTCGGGGCCGAGCCGGTGATCGTACTGCGGGTCGCGGAGGGCGACTTCCGGGCCTTCGCCGCCACCTGCACCCACCTCGACTGCATCGTCGAGTACCACAAGGACGTCCGCCGCATCTGGTGCAACTGCCACAACGGCCAGTTCGACCTCCAGGGCCGGCAGGTGGCCGGCCCGCCGCCGCGGCCGCTCGAGGGCTTCCAGGTCGACCTCGAGTCGACGGGCCCCGGGCAGCCGCAGACCATCATCGTCAGCCGCGCCTGAACGTCGATGCGCGCCCTCACCGCGAGACTCCGGGGCTGGCTGGATCAGCGGGTGCCGCTGGCAGCGGCCACCGAGTTCGCGGCCAAGAAGACGGTGCCGATGCACCGCTACACGGTCTTCTACTACCTGGGCGGGATGACGCTGTTCTTCTTCCTGGTCCAGGTGATGACCGGCATCCTGCTGATGCTCTATTACCGGCCGTCGGCGGACCAGGCGTTCGAGTCGGTCGAGTTCCTGATGACCACCGTGCCGTTCGGCTGGCTGGTGCGCTCGATCCACTCCTGGTCGGCCAACCTGATGGTCTTCTTCGCCTTCCTCCACCTGCTGACGGTCTACTTCGCCAAGGCCTACCGCAGGCCGCGCGAGCTGACCTGGATCACCGGCTGCCTGCTGCTCTTCCTGTCGATGGCGTTCGGGTTCTCGGGCTACCTGCTGCCCTGGAACCAGCTCGCCTTCTTCGCCACCAAGGTGGGCACCGACATCGCCGGCTCGGTGCCGCTGGTCGGCGACTGGCTGCTGCGCTTCCTGCGCGGCGGCGAGCGGGTCACCGGCGGCACCCTGTCGCGCTTCTACGGCTGGCACGTGGCCATCCTGCCGGCGGTCACCGCGGTGCTGCTCGGCGTCCACCTGCTGCTGGTCCAGGTGCAGGGGATGAGCGTGCCGCCGACGGCCGAGGCGGAGGCGGCGCGGCGCCGGCCGATGAGGTTCTTCCCCAACTTCGCGCTCCGCGACCTGTTCGGCTGGATCCTGGCGTTGGGGGTGCTGGCGGCGCTGGCGGCGCTGTTCCCCTGGGAGCTGGGCGAGAAGGCCGACCCCTTCGCCCCCGCCTACGCCGACATCCGGCCCGAGTGGTACTTCGTCTTCATGTTCGAGACCCTCAAGCTGGTGCCGGGCGGCGAGATCGCCGGCATCGAGTACGAGGCGATCCCCATCCTGCTGTTCGGGGTGGCCGGCCTGCTGCTCGTGCTGGTGCCCTTTCTCGACCGCCGGCTCCATCGCGACGGCCGCAGCCCGCTGTTCACCGCCATCGGCGCCGTGGCCACGGTCTTCGTGGTGGGGATGACCGCCTGGGGCTACCGCTCGCTGCTGCCGGTCTACGCCATGCTGGCGGGAGGAGCGGTGGTGCTGGTGCTGGGCCTGGGCACCCGGCGGGTGCCGAGGCCGGAGGGTGGCGAACCGTGACCGCTCGACTCGCACTCGCCGTCGCCGGCGGGCTGCTGGCCGCCGTAGGCGCCGCAGCCCCGGCCGGGGCCGCCGAGCCCACCTCCTGCACCACCTGCCACGCCGACCCCGATCTGTTCGAAGAGGAGGCGCTGGCCGCGGTCCGCGACTACGTCGGCGACGTCCACGCCGAGGTCGGGCTGGGCTGCCACGACTGCCACGGCGGCAACCCGGACCCGGCGCTGGCCGACGACATGTTCGCGGCCAAGGACGAGGGGTGGGCGGCCAACCCCTACCGCGGTGCGCCCGCCGCCGGCGAGGTCCCCGGCTTCTGCGCCCGCTGTCACTCCGACCCCGCCTACATGCGGCGCTTCCGGCCGGCGCCGCGGGTCGACCAGGAGCGGGAGTACTGGACCAGCCAGCACGGGGTGGCGCTGGCCGGCGGCGACGAGCGAGTGGCGACCTGCGTCTCCTGTCACGGCGTCCACGGCATCCGCCGGGCCACCGACCCCGACTCGACGGTCCATCCCACGCGGGTCGCCGACACCTGCCGGGGGTGCCACGGCGACGCCGAGCGGATGGCCGGCTACCGGCTCCCCGACGGCCGTCCGCTGCCGGTCGATCAGTACGCCCGCTGGCGGCAGAGCGTCCACGCCGCCGCCCTGCTGGAGCGCGAGGACCTGTCGGCCCCGACCTGCAACGACTGTCACGGCAATCACGGGGCGATGCCGCCCGGGCTCGACGCGGTGACCTACGTCTGCGGCCAGTGTCACGGCCGCGAGGCCTCGATCTTCCGCGCCAGCCCCAAGCACCGCGGCTTCGTGGAGCACAACGAGTATCTGCAGGACGCCGGCGAGGAGAGCTGCGCCGCCTGCCACGAGGAGCCCCAGGCGTCGGTCACCGGCCTGGACTCCTTCAGCGAGTGCAGCACCTGCCACGGCAACCACGGCGTGGTGCGGCCGACGGTGGCGCTGTTCTCGGCCCTGCCCGAGACCCCCTGCGCCTTCTGCCACGAGGCGCGGGTCGAAGCGGCCGGCGAGCCGGGCGCCGGAGCTTCTGCCGAGGCCTCCGCCGTTGAGGACGACGAAGCCGCCCTCGATCCGGTCGCCGCCCTGGTGCCCGAGCCGGAGGCCAGCCGCCGCCGCTACCTGGAGGTCCGCGACGGGCTGCTGGCGACGGCCGCCGAGTCGGGCCTGACCGGCGCCGAGCTGTTCGACTGGCTGGTGGACGCGGCGGCAACGGTCGAGGCTCACGACCTGCCGGGGTCGATCGCTGAGGGCGCCGCGCCGCAGCTGCGCCCCGAGTTCGAGCGGCTGTTCGAGAAGTTCCGGATCGGCAAGACCCACTACACCTACGAGGACCCGGTCACCGGCGCCGAGGTGCGCGCCGGACTGCGGCGGTGCGGCACCTGCCACGAGCCCGAGGATCTCGCCGAGACCCCCGATGGCGTCCACCACGGCAGCACCGAGATGGTGGCGCGGATGCACGAGCTGACCGCGCTCACCGCCCGCGCCGAGCGCATCCTGCTACGGGCGCGTCGCGGCGGCGTCGAGACCCGCGAGGCGCTGCTCGAGGTGGACGCGGCGGTCGACGCCCAGATCGGCCTCGAGGTGCTGGTCCATGGCTTCTCGGTCGCCGAGGACGGCGAGTTCATGAAGCAGCACGGGGCGGGGATGGAGCACGCCCGGGCCGCCCTCGACCGCGGTCAGGCGGCGCTCGACGAGCTGTCCTTCCGCCACCGCGGGCTGTGGGTGGCGCTCGGCCTGGTGGTCCTCGCCCTCGTCGCCCTGGCGCTCAAGATCCGGGACGTCTCGGAGTCGGAGAGCCGGGCGGCCGGCTGATCCGGCCGCCTACCTCATCAGGTAGCCACCCCGGCGCGGCGCGTCCCACCCCGGCGGCGGTGGCGCGTGAGTCGTCCCCGTTCCATTCTTGACCCGGCCGCCTGCCCCGGCCCCGGCCGGACTCACCTGGCTCGGTCGGTTGGGGCCGGCGGCGGCCGCAGCCGACCGACCGGTGCCCGGAAAGCCACCCATGCACCGCTGCTCCTCCGCCACTCCGGCGGACGCCCGCCGGCCCCGGCCCCGGGCGGCCCTGGTACTGACCCTGGCCCTGGCGCTGCTTGCCGCCGGCGCCGCCCGCGCCCAGGACAACGAGGACTGCTTCCTCTGCCACGAGGACGAGCCGTTCGTCGACGCCGAGGCCTTCGCCGCCTCGCTCCACGGCGGTTTCGACTGCGTCGACTGTCACCAGGACCTGGCGGGAGCCGACCTGCCCCACGAGGACGAGCTGGCGGCGGTCGACTGCGGCACCTGCCACGACGACCAGGCGGCCGAACTCGAGCGGGCGCGCCACGGCCGCCTCAAGGCGGCGGCGCGGGCGGCCCCGACGTGCGCCGGATGCCACGGCGCCCATGAGATCCAGAGCGCCACCGCGGCCAACGCCAGCTGCGCCTCCTGCCACGCGGCCGAGGCCCGCACCGAGCAGCGCAGCCTGCACGGTGAGGCGGCCGCCCGCGGCGACCCCCTGGCCCCGACCTGCGCCCACTGCCACGGCGCCCACGAAGTCCCGCCGGCCGCCGACCCGGCGTCGCCCACCGCGGTGATGAACGTGCCGCTGCTCTGCGGCCGCTGCCACCGCGAGGGCTCGCCGGTGTCGCTCAACCGCGAGATCTCGCAGGAGCGGATCCTCGAGAACTACTCGATGTCGATCCACGGCGAGGGTCTCTACGTCCAGGGCCTGACGGTGACCGCGGTCTGCACCTCGTGTCACACCGCGCACGACATCCGGCGCCACACCGACCCCGCCTCGAGCATCCATCACGACAACGTGGCCAGGACCTGCGCCCGCTGCCACGGCCAGATCGAGCAGGTCCACAGGAAGGTCATCGAGGGCCGGCTGTGGGAGGAGGAGCCGCACAAGATCCCGGCCTGCGTCGACTGCCACTCGCCGCACAAGGTGCGGCGGGTCTTCTACCCCGCGGGGCTCGCCAACCGCGACTGCCTGATCTGCCACGCCGACCCCGAGCTGGCCATGGAGCGCGACGGCCAGACCGTCCCGCTCTACGTCGACGAGCAGGCCTACGCCGCCGGCAAGCACGCCGGCACCTCCTGCGCCCAGTGCCACGTCGACGCCACGCCCTCGCTCGAGCGCGCCTGCGCCACCATCGCCGCGCCGGTCGACTGCTCGATCTGCCACGCCGAGGTGGTGGACGAGTACCAGGGCGGCATCCACGGCAGCCTCCACGCCGCCGGCGACCCCGACGCCCCCTACTGCCTCGACTGCCACGACCGCCACGCCACCGAGGACAACGACCTGCCGTCCTCGCCCACCTTCTCGCAGAACGTCCCCGAGCTGTGCGCCCGCTGTCACCGCCACGGCGAGAAGGCGGCGGTGCGGATCGTCACCGAGGTGCCGGACATCGTCCAGAGCTACAAGGACTCGATCCACGGCAAGGGTCTGATCGAGAGCGGTCTGGTGGTCACCGCCACCTGCGCCGACTGCCATACCGCGCACGGCGAGCGCCCGCCCGCCGACGAGGCCTCGACCGTCCATCACGACAACATCGTCGACACCTGCGGCACCTGCCACTACGGGATCGCCGAGATCTTCCGCACCAGCATCCACTTCCCGCGCGAGGTCGACGTCGAGCACGAGCTGCCGTCGTGCGAGGCCTGCCACACCTCGCACACCATCCGGCGCACCGACCGCACCGACTTCCGGTTCCTGATGATGGACCAGTGCGGGCGCTGCCACGAGAAGGAGGCCGAGACCTTCTTCGACACCTTCCACGGCAAGGTCTCGCGGCTGGGCTCGGCCGGCGCCGCCAAGTGCTACGACTGCCACGGCACCCACGGCATCCTGCCCTCGACCGACCCGGCCTCGACCCTCGGCCGGGACAACGTGGTGGCCACCTGCGGCCAGTGCCACGAGGGCTCGCACCGGCGCTTTGCCGGCTACCTGACCCACGCCACCCACCACGACCCCGAGAAGTACCCCTGGCTGTTCTGGTCGTTCTGGGCGATGACCGCGCTGCTGGTCGGCACCCTCACCTTCGCGCTGCTCCACACCCTGGCCTGGCTGGTCCGCCTGTGGCTCAGCCGCGGGGAGTGGAAGGCGCACAAGGCGCTGGCCCGGAGCAACTCCGGCGGCAAGCTCTACCGCCGCTTCAACCGCCTGCAGCGCGGCATGCACATGGCGATGCTGCTGAGCTTCTTCACCCTGGCGCTCACCGGCATGATGCTCAAGTTCTCCTACATGGGCTGGGCGCAGACCCTGGTCTGGGCGCTCGGCGGCTTCGAGACCACCGGCGCCCTCCACCGGCTGGGGGCGATCGTGCTGTTCGCCACCTTCGCGGTCCACCTGTGGGACGTCCGCCGCCGCAAGCGGAGCCGCGGCCTGACCTGGCTCCAGGTGGTGACCGGCCCCGACTCGATCATCTTCAACCGCCGCGACCTCAAAGAGTTCGTCCAGTCGATGCGCTGGTTCTTCGGGCTCGGCCCGCGGCCCCGCTACGGCCGCTACACCTACTGGGAGAAGTTCGACTACTTCGCGGTCTTCTGGGGCATCCTGGTGATCGGCTCGACCGGCCTGGTGCTGTGGCTCCCCGAGCTCTTCACCCACCTGCTGCCCGGCTGGTCGGTCAACGTCGCCACCATCATCCACAGCGACGAGGCGCTCCTGGCCGTCGGCTTCATCTTCACCATCCACTTCTTCAACACCCACTTCCGCCCCGACAAGTTCCCCATGGACCCGGTGATCTTCACCGGCCGCGTCTCCCTCGACGAGCTCAAGTTCGACAAGCCCGACGAGTACCGCCGGGCCGTCGAGTCCGGCGAGCTCGAATCCCGCCTCGCCGACCCCTTCCCCCACCGCGCCGAGCTCGCCGTCCGCGCCTTCGCCTGGACCGCCCTCGCCGTCGGCCTCACCCTCATCGCCCTGATCGTCTACACGATGCTCTTCGGGTACCGGTAGAGCCTACCCGCCCACCACCCCTTCGGGCGGTAAGGCCGCGGCCGGAGCCACCTGAACAGACGTTGGCGGTGGTGCCGCCGGATCTGCAAGATCGGCGCAGTCGACCTCAGGAGCGCGCGACTGGCGTGAGGCTCTGGAAGTTCCCCGATCAGGTCGTCCGGCTGGCCATCCTGCTGGCGCTGGCGCTGGCGGCGATGATCTTCGTCCGGGGGCGCTTCGTGCCGGCCTCCTTCGGAGAGATCGGGCACTACCGCGCCGACGCCGTCACCGCGATCGCCGCCCTGCCGATCCGTTACGCCGGCTCGCTGGTGTGCGCCGATTGTCACGACTACGAGTCCGAGGTCAAGAACCGCTCGTACCACGGCCCGCTGGCCTGCGAGGTGTGCCACGGCCCCGGCGCCCTGCACGCCGAGGACCCGGGGGCCCAGACGCCGGTCATCCCCCGCGAGCGGGGCGTCGCCTGCCTCTACTGCCACGACTACCTGCCGTCGCGGCCGACCGGCTTCCCGCAGATCATCGAGCGGCTGCACAACCCGCTCCAGCCCTGCATCGGCTGCCACGACCCGCACGACCCCCGGCCGCCGGCGGTGCCGGAGGCCTGCTCCGCCTGCCACGCCCAGATCGCGCGCACCAAGGCGGTCTCGCACCACGGCGCGCTGGCCTGCGAGGTGTGCCACGAGGTGGCGCCCGAGCACCACGAGCAGCCGCGGTCGTTCCTGCCGCGGAAACCCACCACCCGCCAGTTCTGCGGCGGCTGCCACGCGCGGGACGCGGAGGCCCCGGTCGAGATCCCGCGGGTCGACTTCGCGACCCACGGCGAGCGCTATCTCTGCTGGCAGTGCCACTACCCCCACCACCCGGAGGGCTAGCCGGAGGCCACCACCATGGAGCAGGACTACGACCGCCGCGAGATCCTGATGAAGCTGGTCGAGCTGCCGTGCTCGGCCGTGCTGCTCGCGGTCTGCGGCCCGCTGGAGGCGCTCGCCGCGGACGGCGAGTACGACGCCAGGGAGCACTACTACGGCATGGGCATCCAGGTCGACAAGTGCATCGGCTGCGGCCGTTGCGTGGCCGCCTGCAAGGCCGAGAACGACGTGCCGCCGGAGCCGTTCTACTTCCGGACCTGGGTCGAGCGCTACGTCATCGACTCCGACGGCGAGGTCAAGGTCGACAGTCCCGAGGGCGGCATCAACGGCTTCCCGGCCGGCGAGGAGGACGAGGACACGCTGCGCGCCTTCTTCATCCCCAAGCTGTGCAACCACTGCGACAACCCGCCCTGCGTCCAGGTCTGCCCGGTGGGCGCCACCTTCATCACCGAGGACGGCGTGATCCTGGTCGACGCCGACTACTGCATCGGCTGCCGCTACTGCATCCAGGCCTGCCCCTACGGCGCCCGCTATCTGGATCCGCGCAGCAAGACCGCCGACAAGTGCACCTTTTGCTATCACCGGATCACCAAGGGCCTCGAGCCGGCCTGCGTCGAGGTCTGTCCCACCGAGGCGCGCGTCTTCGGCGAGCTCCGATCGCTGGCCAGCCCGCTGCGCCGGATGATGCGCATGAGCGAGCTTCAGGTGCTGAAGCCCTCGCTCAATACCGAGCCCAAGGTCTATTACTCGAACCTCGACGGCGAGGTGCGTTAGGGTGGACGAGCACTTCGAAAAGCTTCATTCCCTGTCGGAGCAGATCTCCGGCTTCATCTACCCCAACGAGGCGGAGCTCCATTGGGGGCTGCTGGTGGTCCTGTATCCCTACATCACGGGCTTGGTGGCGGGCGCCTTCATGGCGGCGAATCTGCACGGCCGCGTCGATCGTCGGACGAGGCA
>JBFGCA010000130.1:0-11709 GCA_041567315.1 Thermoanaerobaculia bacterium
CGGGGCCGGGGCGGTGCGGACGAACGGGAGGGGGGGAGGGAAGCAACCGGCCGGGAAAAGCGAGGTTCCTTGCGAGCGCAGGGCGGCGACGGCGTCGCGGTAGGCGCTGACGAAGGAACGGTATCCTTCGCGAAAGGCGATCCAGGTTTCGCGGCAGCCGGCATGAACCAGCGACGCGGGCGAGCGGGTCATCGTCGGAGGCCGGTCGTGGGGCCGCTGCCGGCGAACAAAGCGGCGGCCTGCTGGCCGTGTGCCCCTCCTTCGGTGCGCTTCGGCCGTCTCGCTCTCGATCGCCTTCAGGAGCTTGCCGACCCGCCACCGGCGCTCCTTTTCCGAAAGCCCCTGCCAGCAGGGGAGAGGCTCTAGCCGTAGCTCCAGGTCCTCGACGAAGGTCTCGCGTTCGGCCTGGCGGCTGTGCCGGCGAGATCTGTACTGCCGGGTGCGATCGATCCAGACGCCGCGAATCGCCCCCCCGAAGCGCAGCGCCTCGAGGCCGCTGGCCCCGGGCCACAGGTCGGGTCGCGCCACCAGGCCCTCCTTGCATCCGTGCGAGAGGAGGTAGCGGAGGCGCTGGAGCTGAACGTCGTCCTCCGCCGTCACCACGATCGGCTGGTAGCGGCGGCTCCAGAAAGGTCCGCTCCAGCAATGCAGTCGGCCGGCCTCCTTGGCGATGTTACCGTTGACGTACTCCATGAAGCTGGCGAGCTGCTTGGCGTTCTCGACGCTCAGCAGCAAGTGAATGTGGTTCGACATGACCACGAAGTAGTGAAGGCGTACCGGCACGCGCTGTTTAGCGCGTGCAATGACTCCGACGACCAGACGGTTGAACTCCCGGCTGGGCCGGAGAAGGAACCGCCCCTGAATCGTCCGGGTCGTGACCTCGACCAGCGCGCCGCCGTCCGGGATGTAACGCAATCTTCTGCCCATCTCAATGTGAAAGGACGGAGCAGAGTCTCTCTATCTTGCTGGCAAGCTCCCCAACTGGCTCTGCGAATGGGCTGCGAATGGGCTGGCTGCTCCTAGTCCCGGTCCAAGTGGGTGGCACCTTGACGGCACTTTGACGGGCACTTGGACACTTTGACGGGCCGCCGAGCTGCGCCTCCTCGCCAAGTGGGTGGCACTTGGTGGGGCGGCCAGTGGGTGACGACTGGTGGGTTGGCCTCTGGCCTCCGTGAGGCTCGAGGCGAGCGAGCGGGGCTCACGGATAGCTATCTAATGGAGATGATTGGGTGGTAGCAGGCCTGGAGGCAGGCCGGCGGCCTCACGAAGAGCCGCCTCCGTGTAGCGGGCGGCCATGGCACCGCGCCAGTGGGTCTGGAAATCGGTGTTGTCGAGGGGCGTGGCCGTCTTGCGGGCCAGTCTGCCGACCTCCTCGATTCCCTCCGGCGTCAGGGGACGGCCTGCGAGGACCTCGGAGGTGCCACCCACTTGAAGCGGGCAGGAGCCGACGGCGCCCAGGAAGATGCGTGCCTCGGTGATCTCTCGGTCGGGCTCGCCCCACAGGGCGACCGCCACCGACAGGACCGCGAAGTCGATCGAGCCCCGCCGGCGGAGTTTCCAGAAGCTAGATCGGCAACGCGGCGCCCCGGCCGTGGCCGGCAGCAGGACGGAGGTCAGGATCTCCTCCGGACGTTTGGCCAGAAAGTCGATGCCGTCGTCCCGGTAGAGCTCCGAGACGGGGATCTCGCGGTCCCCCTCCGGACCGGTCAAACCAACGCGTGCGCCGAGAGCGCAAAGGACCGGCGCCGAGTCCGAGGCGGTGTGCGCCCAGCAGCGTGACGAGCCAGGGGCCACCCAGCAGACCGTGCCGGCCTCCTTCATGCAGTAGTCGATGGCCCGCCGCCACTCCTCGGTCTGGTTGTAGTAGGTGCAGCGGGTATCGACGCACAGATTGCCGCCAATAGTGGCCATGTGGCGCAGCGGAGGAGAGGAGATCGACTCGACGGCGCGGGCCAGGGCCGGGTAGCCGTCGCGGACCGCCGGGTGGCGCGACACCTCGTCGAGCAAGTGGGTGGCACCTATGCGGAGATCGGCGTTGGGGGTGATGCCGCGGAGCTCGGGGATGGCCATCAGGCTGACCACGGTTTCGGCCCGCTGGTGGCGGCGCTTCATGTTGGGCCACAGATCGGTGCCCCCGGCCACGACCCGGGCCCCCGGTCCCTCGCCGGCGAGGATCGACGCCGCCTCGGCGACCGAGCGCGGGCGGCGGAACCGGAACGGTGGTAGCCGGAGCATCAGGGTCCCGTCGTCAGGTCGGCGTGCTTGGCGAGCGCCTCTTCCCGGGTGGTCATCGTCCCCGAGGCGGCGCGCATCCGCGACCGCAGCCGGCCGCGGTAGTCGTTGATCGCCTTGCCGTCGCCGCCCTCGTCCGGCGTGGGGACGATCAGCGTCTCGCCGAAATCGACCTCGGGGAAGGCGCGCGGCCCGTACCGCGCCTCCTTGCCGGCGGCCTGGGCGGCCAGCGCCCGCAGGATCATGTGCGGCTGCACCGGGACCTGATCGATCCGCACCCCGACGGCGTCGTGGATCGCGTTGACCAGCGCCGGCGCGACCGGCAGCATCGGTCCCTGGCCGACCTCCTTGGCGCCGTAAGGACCCTCCGGGTCCGGGTCCTCGATCAGGAAGCTGGTGACCGGCGGCATGTCCTCGAAGGTCGGACTCTTGTACTCCAGCATCGACGGCATCTTGTGGACCAGCGCCCCGGAGAGCCGCGCCGGCAACCGCCGGAAGGCCTGCTCTTCCATCATCGCCTCGCCGAGCCCCATGTAGACCGAGCCCTCGATCTGTCCCAACACCAGCACCGGGTTGATGCACTTGCCGACGTCGTGGGCGATCCAGACGTGGAGCGGCCGGTAGAGCCCGGTCTCCGGATCTACCTCCACTTCGACCACGGCCGCCGTGTACGAATAGGCGGGCGACGGCCCGACCCCGGCCCCGCGGTAGCGCCCGGGCGAGCGCGGCGGCGTGTACGAGCCCACCGTGCCCAGCGTCCCGAAGCGGGCCTCGGCGACGATCACCGCCTCGCTAAAGCTCATCCCGCGCTCCGGCGACTCGGCGTCGAACACCCGCCGGTCGGCGAAGACCAGCCGCCCGGCCGGCACTTCGAGCTGCTCGCCGACCGCCGTCGCCAGCAGATCGCGCGCCCGCTCGGCCGCCTGCAGGGCGGCGTTGCCGACCATCAGCGTCACCCGCGACGAGTAGCTGCCCAGGTCGACCGGGGTGAGGTCGGTGTCGCCCACGCACAGCCGCAGGTCCGCCAGATCGACGCCCAGCACCTCGGCCACCACCGCCGCCAGTACCGAGTCGGAGCCCTGCCCGATCTCGGTCTCGCCGCAAAAGACCGCCACCGCCCCCGAGCGGTCGAGCCGCAGCTGCACCCCGGATTGCGGCATGTGGTTCCAGTAGATCGGCAGCCCCGCCCCGCACAGATAGGACCCGCAGGCCAAGCCGAGACCGCGGCCGCGGGGCAGCCGTCCGCGCCGCTGCCGCCAGCCGCTGCCCTCGACCACCGCCTCGATGCAGCGGCCGAGCCCGATCGACCCGATCTTCAGCCAGTTGGCGGTGACGCTGTCGGGTGGGGCGAGGTTGCGCAGCCGCAGCTCGGCCGGGTCGATGCCCAGCCGTTCGGCCGCCTTGTCGAGGTGGACCTCGAAGGCAAAGCGCGGCTGCGGCGTGCCGTGGCCGCGCTTGGGGCCGCAGGGCGGCTTGTTGGTGAAGCAGCGGATGCCGTCGAAGTGGTAGCGGGGCAGCCGGTAGGTGACGGTCTGCAGCGCCCCGGTGTAGTAGGTCGAGGCGACGCCGTAGCTGCCGTAGGCGCCTCCGTCGAGGGCGGTCCGCAGGTGCTGGGCGGTCATCGAGCCGTCGCGCTTGAAGCCGGTCCGAAGGTGCATCAGCACCGGATGGCGGCCGCGGTGGCAGTAGAAGACCTCCTCGCGGGTGAGGGTGACCTTGACCGGCCGGCCGAGCTTCAAGGCCATCTTGGCGGCGACGATCTCGTGGTTGAAGGGATCGCTCTTGCCCCCGAAGCCGCCGCCGTTGGGGCAGGCGACGACCCGGATGCGGGAGGCCGGCAGGCCCAGAACGCGGGCGAGAGCGCGGTGCACGTAGTGCGGTGTCTGGGTCGCCGAGTACAGCGTCACCCGGTCCTCGTCCTCGGGAACGGCCACCGCCGCGTGCTGCTCCATCGGCAGGTGGGTGCTGCCCTCGTAGAACAGGGTGTCCTCGAGCACCAGGTCGGCCTCGGCCATCCCGGTCTCGACGTCGCCGAAGCGGAGCGACACCTGCTTGTGGACGTTGCCGTGAGGCCCGTAGTCGTGGATCCGCGGCTCCGCGGTGGCGAGCGCCGCCTCGACCCCGTCGATGGTGGTCAGGGGCCGGTAGCGGACCGCCACCCGCAACGCCGCCTCGTGGGCGGCGTCCTCGGTCACGGCCGCCACGGCCGCGATCGGGTCGCCGACGAAGCGCACCCTGTCGGTGCACAGCGCGTGCTCGTCCTGCGACACCGGCAGGATGCCGAAGGTCTCCGGCATCTCGTCGCCGGTCAGGAAGCCCAGCACTCCGGGCACGCCCCGCGCCGGCTCCAGGTCGATGGCCTCGATCTCGGCGTGCGGTACCGTAGCTCGCACGAGCTTGATGTAGCAGAGCCGCGGAAAGTCCAGGTCGTCGGCGAAAAGGGTGGCACCTGTGACCTTGGCGCGGCCGTCGACGCGGCGGAAGGGCTTGCCGATCCAGCGCCGTTCGGCGGCGGGCGGGGCGTCGGGGCCCGGGCGGCGGGCGGGCTCAGCCACCGCGCGCTCCGGTGGCGTGCTCGGCGGCGGCGGACTCGCCCGCCGGCCGCGCTCCGTAGAGGGTCTCGGGGGCCGGCTCGCGCGGCGCGCCCCGTTCGGCGGCAGCGGCCAGCACGACTGCTTCGACGATCTTGTGATACCCGGTACAGCGGCACAGGTTGCCGGCCAGCGCCCGGCGGATGGCGGCGGGGGAGGGGTCGGGGTGCTCGGCCAACAGGGCCTTGGCGGCCATCAGGATGCCCGGCGTGCAGTAGCCGCACTGCGCGGCGCCGAGGTCGGCCAGGGCGGCCTGCAGCGGATGGAGCCGGTTGCCCCGCTGGAGGCCTTCGACGGTCTCGATCCGGCGGCCTTCGAGCTCGGCGGCCAGCACCAGGCAGGACAGAACCGGCCGGCCGTCGACGAGCACCGCACAGGTGCCGCACTCGCCCAGCTCGCAGCCGTGCTTGGTGCCGGTCAGACCGCACTCCTCGCGCAGCACCTCGAGCAGCGTATGGTGGACCGGGAAGGCCACCGCGTGGTCCTCGCCGTTGACGTGGAGGGTCAGGCTGACGATGTCGGCTGGCATGGGCAGAAGCGGATCCTCTCGGAGGCACCGTGACCGGTCCAACCGGCGGCGCTCCAGCCCGCAGCGGGAGCTGCGCGGGCCCCATCCGCAGACGCCCGGCGCCTTCGCCGGACGCGGTGATTATATGTCCCTGGCCCTGGCGGGTGGCCCGGCCGGCCGGCGCCGTGGCCCGCGGTGCTAGTGGACTGTGACGTCCGAATCGGGAGTGGATGGCGCCGCGGATCGTCGCTGGGGGCCAGGCGCTCCGACGCAGGCGTAGCGGGGACTACGGCGAGCAGGAGCAACGCCGCCCCCGGCGGCGAGACCCAGCCGGGCGCTCCCGATCTGGGCGTTTACAGTCCGCTAGGTGGCCTGGCCCGGCTGTGGCGCGGCGCTGGGGGCCGGCGGCGGTATGACGGCCGGCGGGGTGTCCTGGCGGCGGCGCAGGAAGCGGCGCAACCGCTCGCGGGCCGCCGCCTCCATGTCGACGAAGCGGACGCCCATGCCGGCGATCCCTTCGCGATCGGGCTTGGTGTGGCGGACGACCTCGACTCTGGCCTGCAGCGGCTGGGAATCGCCCGGGAGTTGACAGGTGAGCCCCACCTGGCTGCCCACCGGCAGCAGTCGGCTGGTGTGGAGCAGCAGCCCGGTCTCCGAGAGGTTGCGCGTCTGACAGACCCGCAACACCCGCTCCTCGCCGGTGCGGCCCTCGATCTGTACCAGGATGCGGCTGTCCTCACGCGCGGCGACGCCCACCAGGTCGGCCAGTACCCTCTTGAAGGCCTCGTCACCGGCGTCGAGCGGCAGCACCTGCACCAGAGCGCCGCCCATGCGACGCCCGAGGGCCTCGACCTGCGCGGCGGAGGTCAGCAGCAGGACCGGGGTATTGCGGCACGGTGAGGTGGGATCGTGGACCATCCGCACGAAGTCGTAGAGACTGAAATCGGCCAGCGGGTAGTGCGCCAGGATGAGGTCGTAGCCTACGTTGGCGGCCAGCACCAGGGCGCTGGGGCCGTCCTCGACGCGGTTGATCTCGAAGGAGCTGGGGGCCAGGTAGGCGCGGATCGCGGCGAAGACGCCGGCGTCGGCGAAGATGGCCAGGACCTTGCGCTTCTTCGTCGCGGCTTTCATCTGATCCGAGATCGGCCACCGGCGACAATCGGCCGGGCGCCGGATTCCGACGCCGAGACGATCATCGTCCCACATTGTCGTGCCGGGCGTCCACGCCGGCTGTAAACTCCGTCACAGGAGCGATGGGCGTTCCCTTCGCAGTGATCGACGCCTTCACCGACGCCGCCTTCGCGGGCAACCCGGCTGCGGTCTGCCTGCTGCCGGCCGATCCGCCGGCGCCGCACGACCCAGCGGCCGAGGCCGCGTGGATGCAGCGGATGGCCGCGGAGTTCAACCTCTCGGAGACCGCCTTCGTGCGTCCCGGCGGAGGCGAGGGCTTCGAGCTGCGGTGGTTCACGCCCCGGGTCGAGGTCGATCTGTGCGGGCACGCCACGCTGGCGAGCGCTCATTTCCTGTGGGAACGGAGGGTGGCCGCCGCGGGGGACCGGCTCCGCTTCCACACCCGCAGCGGGTCTCTGGCCGCCGTCCGCGAGGGAGACTGGATCGAGCTCGACTTTCCCTCCGAGCCGCCCGAGCGGGTCGAGCCGCCCGAGGGACTGGGCGCGGCGCTGGGGGTCGAAGCGGTTGCGGTGTGGCGCAACCGGCTCGACTACTTCGTGGAGGTGGGCTCCGAGGCGGCGGTGCGGGAGCTGGCCCCCGATCTCCGGCGGCTGGCGCCTCTGGTGCCCCGTGGGGTGGCGGTGACCGCTCCCGGGGCGGGGCCGGGCTACGACTTCGTCTCGCGCTTCTTCGCACCCGCGGTGGGCGTCGACGAGGACCCGGTGACGGGCTCGGCGCATTGCGGGCTGGCGCCGCTGTGGTTCTCGCGCCTCGGGCGTGATTGCCTCGTCGGACGCCAGGTGTCGGCCCGTGGCGGCACCGTGCGGGTGCGGGCGGCGGGCGACCGGGTGCGGCTGGGCGGCACCGCTGTCACCGTGGCCCGCGGCGAGCTGGTGGCGGTCGTGGGGTCTGCCGACGCGGGAACGGAGCCCGGTCAGCCGCCGGGCGGCCGCCAGCGCGATGAAGGCGGGCGGAAGTAGACGGTGAGCTGACCGCGGCGCTCGCGGTCGGTGGCCAGGTTGCGGAACACGCCCAGGACCACGATCGCGCCCGGGGCCCTCACGATCTCCGGTCCGGCGACCCAGCGGGCAGCCCCCAGCGCGCACTCGCCGTCCGGTGGGCAGGTCCCGGCGCCCTCGGCATCGCCCGCCGCCAGCCGGAAGCCCACCACGCCGGCCGTCTTGGGGATCACCACGGCAATCGGCTGGCACGGACCGCCAGCGGTCCCGCGCAGCAGCTCGGCGAAGGCACGACCTGCCGCCGGCTCGGCCACCGACAGGGCGCCCGCTGCGGACCCGGCGAAGGACGCCAGCTCGAGCCGCAGCGAGCCGCCGAGGTTCTCGGCAGCGGTGCGGGCCGCCGCGGTCAGTCCGGGCGGACAGTCGCCGCCGGGGCCGGCCACTGCGGTCGCCCGGGCCGCCCACTCGCCGCTCCGGCAGTCGGCGCAGCCGCCGGCCGCCGCGGCCGCTACCGGCGGGCCGGAGTCCTCGGGTGCCGGTAACACGGGTGCGACCGGGCGAGCAGGCGCGGGCGGGGGCGCGGCGGGCGCTTCGGCCGGCGGTGAGGGTGGCAGGACCCGGGTCGGCGATTCGGGTGCCGGGAGCGGCAGGGGCTCTGGCTCGCGGGTCCCGGACGGGGCAGTGGGCTGCCCAGGCGGGGGCGAGACGGCCTCGTCAGGGGCCTCGTCTGGCGGCCGAGCGGTGGCTGTGGCGGGTGGCGCGGATTCGGGTGCACCTTCGGTGCCGGCCGGTGGCTCCGGGGCGGGTCCAGCTGGCGCCGGGGCCGCCGGCGGCGCGGGCTCTGCCTCGGGGATCGCCGGCTCCTCCGGCACCGCCGGCGTTTCCGGAGCCGCGGTCTCGACCGGCGGAGGTGCCGGCTGAGGTGCTGCAGGCGGAGGTGCAGGCGGAGGTGCCACCCGTCTGTCCGGGACCTCGGGTTCCGGCACTGCAGGAGGTGCCGGCACTGCAGCAGGAGGTGCCACCCGCTTGGCCGGAGCGGCGGGCTCGGGCTTGACGGCCGGCGGTTCTGGAGTGGGCTCGGGCCCTTGCGGAGATGGCGTGGCGGGTGCGGCAACGGCAACGGGAGGTGCCACCCGTTTGGCCGCTGGCTCGTCCCCTGCCGGGGGCGTCGCAGCTGTCGGGGCCTCAGATGTCCCAGGCACACCGGGTTCAGTGGCTGGCTCAGCCGGAGGTGCCACCCGTTTGTCGGGGCTTGGGGGCTCGGGGGCGGTCGCAGGCTCGGCTGGTGGGCGGCGCTGGGCGCTTTGCGGCAGCGGCGGGCTGGGCGTCTGGCCGCGAGACCTAAGGAGCTTGACCCGCATCGGCTCGAGCGAGGTGCCACCCGCCTCCAGAAAGGCGGCGCTGACCAGCGGCTTGCGGCCCGGGCCGAGCTCCACCACCGCCACGTATGTCAGGTAGTCCGGGTGACTGACCTCGAGCTGCCAGGTGCCGGGTGCCAGGCCGGTGAGGACAGCCCGTCCACGGCCGTCGGTAGCCACCGCCGGCGGGCCCGAGGTGCCGTCGACGCTGCGGTAGGTGAGCTCCACGCGGGCGCCCTCGATCGGTCGCCCCTTGCGATCGTCGGCATTCACCCCCACCGCCTCGCTGCCGCGCCAGGGTTGGGCCGCGAGCGGTGCCGTCAGGACGAGCGCTTGCAGCCCGAGGCAGGCGAATCTCAACGGCCGGCCGCCGGATGGGCGGGCCGACTTCCACCGCGGGCTGCTGGACGGTCCCATGCTCTGAGGGTCTGGCCGCTTCACCGGCAGCTTACCCGCCGGCGGCCCGGGTGGGCAAGACCGGCCGTCCACGGTGTCTTAGAATGCCGCCGACGCCCGACAGAGCGCTGGCGGATCTGGCCGTCAGCGAACGCCAGCTTGGAGGAGCGCCCATGACCCGTGCCGAGAACCCGCTCGCCAGCCTCCGCCAGCAGGGCCAGGCGATCTGGCTCGACTACATCCGACGCGACCTGCTGGAAGGCGGCGAGCTGGAGCGTCTGGTGCGGGAAGACGGGGTCAGCGGCGTCACCAGCAATCCGGCCATCTTCCAGCAGGCGATCGGGGAGACCGCTCTCTACGACGCCGACTTGCGGCGCCTGCTGGCCAGGGGCCGCGGTCCCGACGCCATGGCGCTCTACGAGGAGCTGGCGGTGGACGAGATCCGACGCGCGGCGGACGTCCTGGCGCCGGTCTACGAGAGCTCGGGCGGCGCCGACGGCTTCGTGAGCTTCGAGGTCTCGCCGCATCTGGCCTGCGAGACCGAGGCCACGGTGCTCGAAGCGCGACGGCTGTGGCGCTGGGTGGACCGTCCCAACCTGATGATCAAGATCCCGGCCACGCAGGAGGGGCTGCCGGCGGTGGAGGCGGCGCTGGCCGAAGGGATCAACGTCAACATCACGCTGATGTTCTCGCTGCGGCACTACGAGGCGGTGGCCGGCGCCTTCTTGCGGGCGCTGGATCGCTGCCCGACGCCCGGCCGCCTGGCCTCGGTGGCGTCGTTCTTCGTCAGCCGGGTGGACACCGCGGTCGACCGGCGGCTCGACGAGATCGGCACGCCGGCGGCGCGGGCGCTGCGCGGCCGGCTGGCGATCGCCAACTCTAGGCTGGCCTACCGGCGGTTCCGCGAGATCTTCCACGGCGAGGCCTTCGCGGGGTGGCGGCGGCGCGGAGTGCGGCCGCAGCGGGTGCTGTGGGCCAGTACATCGACCAAGGACCCGGCCTATCGCGACGTGGTCTACGTCGAGGAGCTGATCGGCCCGGACACCGTCAACACCATGCCGCCGCAGACCCTCGAGGCCTTTCGCGACCACGGCCGCGCAGGTGCCACCCTCTTGGTCGGGCTCGAGGAGGCGGAGGGGCCGATCGCCGAGCTGGCGAAGCTGGGCGTGGACCTCGAGGAGGTCACCGAGGAGCTCCAGCGTGAGGGGGTCGCCAAGTTCGCCGAGCCGTTCGATCGCCTGCTGGCCAGTCTGGAGGCCAAACGAGCGGCCCTCGAGACCCCGGCGGCACCGGTCGGTTGAGGCCGCCCCAGGGGCCGCTGGCCGCCAGCGCAGCCGAACGGCCCGGCGCGCCGCCCGGGCCCTGGCCGCTCGAGGTGGCGCCCGACCCCGAGGCGCTGGCGCTCCTGGCTGGGCGGCGGGTCGTCGCCGAGCTGAGGGCCGCCCAGCGACGGCGCCGGCGCGCCGCGATCGCGCTGGCCGGCGGCGGCACCCCCCGCCGTCTGTACCGGCTTCTGGGGACCTTGCGACACGGCGGCCTGAACGGGCTCCAGGCCGAACGCCCCCTGGTCGACTGGCGCCACGTCGAGTTCTTCTGGACCGACGAGCGCTGCGTGCCGCCCGACGACCGCCACAGCAACTACCGGCTGGCGCTTGAGACTCTGCTGGACCCCCTCGGTGTTCCGGAGTACCGCGTCCACCGGATCGCCGGCGAGCTGCCGCCGGAAGCCGCCGCCCGCCGCTACGCCGCCGAGCTGGACCGGGTCCTCGGCGGCGCGCCTCCGCGCTTCGATCTGGTGCTCCTGGGCCTGGGGGCCGACGGTCATACCGCCTCGCTGTTTCCCGGCGACCCAGCGCTCGACGAGCGGCGGCGGACCGTGGTGCCGGCGCAGGCCCCACGTCCCCCGCGCGACCGGATCACCCTCACCCTGCCGGTGCTCACGGCGGCCCGGCGGGCCCTCTTCCTGGTGAGCGGGTCCGGCAGGTCAGAGGCCGTCCGCCGGGTGCTGGTCGAACGGGAGGCCCTGCCGGCAACGCTGCTGCGAGCGGGCGCGGCCCGCATTCGCTGGCTGCTCGACCGTTCCGCTGCCAGCCGGCTACCCGGCCTGCTCGGAGCGGATTGAGACGGACCGACGTCGGGGGTTCGGGTGGCAACCCCTCGACGCTCGAGCGGCGTCGGAGCCCGCCAGGTGGTGGTGCTCGTCGGTCGCTGAGAGCCCGGCCGGCTGACGGCTCGCGCGCGCCGCCACCGCAGCCGCCGGCGCGCCCTGCAGCGTCCGACCGCCAGACCCTGTGGTAGCTTGGCCGGGCGGTACCCACCCGATCAGGCGACCCCTAGTGGACCGTAACGGATGAAATCGCAGTGCCTGATCGCCCCTCGGCTTCGATCTCGGCGTTGCGGCTCCTCGCCATAGTCCCGCTATGCCTGCGTCGCCGCGCCTTGACCTCGAAACCGTGGAATCGATCATCCACTACGATGTCATCCGTTACGGTCCA
>JBFGCA010000131.1:0-11493 GCA_041567315.1 Thermoanaerobaculia bacterium
GACAAGGCCTCACCGGCCGCTGATGAGGAAGCCCTGAACCTCGATGCGGTGACGGCGGCCCACATCCGCCGGGTGTTGGGCATGACCGGCGGCAAGATCCACGGCCCGGGTGGCGCAGGCGAGCTGCTGGGCGTCAACCCGAACACGCTCCGCCACCGGATGAGGAAGCTCGGCATCCCGTTTCGCAAGGACCTGCGCGCGGACACAGGGTGAGTGTCCCCTACAACCATCTGAGACACCTCAGAGCAGGGCAGTCAACTTCAGCCGCTCTGCCGGTCCTCTACCCGCACTGCGCTGTGCGACGAGCGCGAAATGCTCGTCTATTTCGCGTGAAGACCTCGGGGTTCCAAGTGATCCCGTTTGGGCACCCTAACGGGAAGACCTGGTCGCACAACTGTGCGCAGAAAGACCCTAACGGGAGGGATTTGGAACCCCGCTCCGCTCAAGCGCAATCTCTACGACCCACTGAAAGCAAGCCACTTACAGAGCGGTCAGGGCCATCAAACAGCGCGATTTGCGATGCTGACAGTTGTCAGCATTGGTGTCCCCAACGGGATTCGAACCCGTGTTGCCAGCTTGAAAGGCTGGAGTCCTAGGCCTGGCTAGACGATGGGGACCGCTGGGGTGGAGGGCGAGGGGCGGCCGCTCGCCGGGCGGAGGTTAGCACAGGGGTGGCACCGGCGATGCCGTCGGGGAGGCCGTCTGGGCGGCGCTCGGTGGGGCCCGGAGGCGCCGTCGGTCAGGCGGTCAGGTTGGCGGCGAGCTGTTGGCGGTCGCGGCGCAGGAAGAGGAACAGGAGGACGAGCTGGACGACGACGACCGGCAGGTAGAAGGTGGCGATGTACCAGTGGCCTCCGAGGTGGGGCGCCTGGCTGTCGAAGCCGTAGGCGAAGGTGGCCAGCGAGTAGGCGACGTTGACGATGAGGTAGAGCCAGACGACCCTGACGGCGTGCTTCGACCGCCAGCGCAGGAGGCCGAGGGCGAGCAGCGATAGCAGGACCGCGGCCAGGGCGCCGCCGGCGAGGATCCACCTGACCGCATCCGGGAATTCCGGCAGGACGGTTCCATGGAGCGGGCCGAAGTCGACGTTGCGGAAGACGCCGACCACCATCAGGATGGTGAGCGCGGTGACCGGGTTCTGGCGGCGCAGGTAGGGGACCACCCACCAGACGCAGAGCAGCGCCAGCGTCAGGAGTGTGAGCGTCAGCGGCAGGAAGTAGGTGATCCAGAAGTCGGGCATGGGGAGGTCCGAAGGCATCGCGCGCTCCTTTTCGGCCTGGGCAGCGGCCGCGCCGCCCGCGGGGCCGCGCCGCCCGCCACGATCCGTCCATTTCGGTGGATATGCCGCGGCAGTATACACGTCGGGATCGGGCGGCAGTTCGTACGCCGGCTGTTCCGCGGTCCGCGCCGGGTTACGTTCCTTGACAGGCCAGGGCGCCGACTGTAGTTTGGAAGCCGTCTTCGAGACGAGTCGTGGTGGGCGAGATGATCGAACCGGTAGGTGTGGCACCGGACAGGCGGGTGCACGCCGCGCGCGCCCGCACCGGGGGCTGGCTGCGGACGGTGCGGCTCTACTTCGGGCGATCGTTTTTTCCGATCGTGACGCTGGTCCTGATCCTCGGGGTGCTGGTCTGGGGGCCGTGGGTGAGCCTGATCGTCGCCACCGTCATGTGGTTTGTCATCATGCAAACGGCGTGAGGTTGTTGCGTTGAGCGACCCGAAGCCCGCGAAGCTCGAGCCCGAGGGCGGCGTGCCGCGCCACCAGGCGCCGCGGGGGGCGCGGCAGGGGCTGCTCTCGCACCCGCAGGACGTCCACTGCGTGCTCTTCCACCTGCTGACGCTGCTGGCCTACGGCTGCGCCTTCTGGATCTACCTCAACCCCGAGAAGGCGGGGCTCGACGGGCCGTACGAGATGGCGGCCTTCGTGATGATGGCGGCGCTGATGCTGGGCTGGTCGGCGGGGATCGACGTCGGGGTCAACTACCACAACCACGCCCACCGCAAGGTGTTCCGCTCGCGCTGGCTGAGTCTGTGGTTCGGAAGGCTGTGGACCTTCTCGGGGGGCTGGCCGGCCTTTTTCTGGAAGTTCTCGCACGTCAACGTCCATCACGCCAAGACGCTCGAGCCGGAGGACTGGACGCTGCCCAAGAAGGGCGCCGACGGCAAGTTCGAGAACTACCACTACTACTCGTGGGCGCACTGGCCGTGGCGCTACGCGGCACATCTCTGGCAGGAGTTCAACGCCTTCCCGCAGCTACGCAAGAAGGCGTTGAGGGAGCTGGCGATATTTCTGGCGCTGTGGTCGATCCCGTTTTTCATCGACCCGTTGATGGCGCTGCTGCTGTGGGTGATGCCGCACTTCTTCGCCAACGTCTTCTTCATGGCGCCGGGGATGTACGTCCAGCACGTCGGTTGCGTACCGCGCTCGGCCACCCGGCCGTTCAACCACTCGAACACCTTCCTGTCGGGGTTCTTCAACCTGACGATGTTCAACATCGGCTACCACAACGAGCACCACGACTATCCCGGCGTCCACTGGACCGAGCTGCCCGAGCTGCACCGGCGGCTCAAGGCCGGGCTGATCGGCGCCGGCGTGCGGGTGATGGCGCCCGGCTACTACCAGGCCTCCTGGGTCTACGGCATGGCGCTCGACCGCGAGAAGGCCGACCGGCGCTTCGACGGGCTGCAGCACCCCGACTACCCCCGGCCGCCGGCCGAGCCGGGAAGGGTGCCGTCGCTCGACGCCACCGCGACCCGACCCGGCAAAGCGCCAGCCACCGAGACGGGCTAGCCTGCACTTCTCACCGGGTCGCTCGGCGAGCGGGCGTAGGCGTCTGAAGATGCGGGGCTTGCCGACGGAGGGCACCACAGGCGTACTCGAAGTACGTCGAGGATGCCCGACCGAGGAAAGTCCCGCAGATTCAGGTGCATCCGCCCGCGCAGCAGTGAGCCGGTGAGAAGTGCAGGCTAGCGCTCCCCCGGCCCGGTGGGAGCCACCGCTCCGGACCGCGGGCCGCGGACGGCCGGAGCGGGACGACCGCTCAGGAGGTCTCGGCGCGCCAGGCCTCGAGCAGGCCGGCCCGGGCCGCCGCCTGTAGCGCCACCAGCTCGCGCTCGGCAGCGGCCAGGTCGGCGGCCGGCTCGACGCCGACGGACAGCGCCAGGCGGCGGAGTACGGCGGCGAGCAGGGCGCCCGACCAGCCGGCGGCGAACCGCACCTGGTCGCCCTCCCAGGGCGGCCCGCCTTCCACCGGCGCCAGACCGAGGGCCTCGCGGCGGCCCGGGTCGCCCAGCTCGACCAGCGCCAGCACCGCCTCGAGCCGCGCCAGCAGGTCGGCGGCGGTGAAGCGCAGGCCCTGGTCTTTCTCCCAGCGGCCGTCCTCGCGCAGCCGCCCCACGAGGTCCAGCAGCCCGCCCGCCACCTCGGCCAGCGGCTCGGCCGGCACGCTCCCCGGCCGCTCGGCCAGGGCCCGGGCGCCGGCCTCCGGGGACAGCATCAGGGGCCGCGCCGGGCGCCGGCAGACCTCGAGAATGCGGCGCGGCGGGGTGCGGTAGATCTCGCCGGCGGCGGCCAGCGGATCGGCGGCGGCGCGGTCGGTGCCGCGGGCGGCCACGAGCTGCTCGAGACGCCACTGGATCTGCTCGAGCATCAGGTGGCTGGTGCCGTCGAAGACGCCGTAGAGCAGGACGTCGCGCACCAGCCGCTGGTAGGGGTACTCGACCAGCAGCGCGTGGGCGGCGAGCACCCGGCGGCCCTCGTCCACCGCTTCTTCGGCGGCGGCGCAGCAGACGTACTTGGCCACCGCCGTGTAGTAGGCGGCGCCCAGGCCCAGGGCGTTGGTCACCGCCGTCGACTTGAGCGAGGCGGCGGCCGCCAGCCGCTCCAGCGCCGCCTGCCGCATCAGGTGGTCGGCGATGGCGTCGAGCCCGAGGATCGGGCCGCCGTAGATGTCGCGCCGCCGGGCGTGCTCGAAGGCCAGCTCGCCGGCCCGCTCGGCGGCGCCGGTGGCCAGCGCCCCGATCGCCCCGCGCGACAGCGACAGGGTCTTCTGGATCAGCGGGAAGCCTTCGTCGGGACGGCCGACGATCTTCGTGGCCGGCACCACGACGCCGGCGAAGCCGACGCTCGAGATGTCGGCCGCCGGCGTCGGCAAGGTGCGCCAGCGCCGCTCGGCCTCGACGCCGGGACCGCGCTCGACCAGGAACAGGGTGAAGTCGCGGGCGGCGCCCAGCGGGCCGTCGTCGGTCACGCCGTGGTCGGCGGTCCGCAGCAGCGCCACGAGTAGCTGGTGCCGGGCGCCGCCGTTGATGAAGTCCTTGCGGCCGTGCAGCCGGTAGTGGCTGGGCGGGCCGTGGCTCGATCGCCCGTCGCCGTCGCCGGCCGGCCGGAAGACGCCGTCGCCGTCGAGCGTCCCGGGCTCGGCCCGCGCCCGGTTGCGGGTGAGGTTCGAACCGTGTTCGCGCTCGCTCAGCAGCAGCGAGGCGAAGGCGCCCCGGCGGACCCGCCCGAACACCTCGGCCAGGAGCTCGTCGCCGGCACCGATGTAGACCGGCAGCAGCGCCAGGGCGTTGACCCCGAGGGTGATCGCCAGGCTGCCGTCGTAGCGCGCCGCCAGCTCGTTGAGGGCGCTCAGGTGATAGGCCGTGACCCGCGAGAGCTCGTCGCCCGGCGCCTCGGCGAAGAGCCGGGCCAACCCCCGGCGCTGCAGCTCGGCGACCACCTCGGCCGGGTAGCTGCCGGTCTCGACCGCCCGCTCCAAGGCGGCGGCGGTGTCGGGCGCCGCCAGGCACTCCTCCACCGCCTCGAGCACCGGGTCCCGCCAGTCGCCCAGCGGGCACAGGCGGCGCCACGTGCTGGCGGCCGTGACCTCCACCGGCCCGGCGGCCGGCGGCGACGTCGTCATCTCTCGCTCTCCCATCTCCTCGCTCCTCCGCGGTCCGCGCTCCGGGCGCCTCTCAGCTCAGCCGCCGCCAGAAGACCACCACCCACACCCAGGTCGCGGCCAGCACCCCCCACAACAGCCACGACAGCTTGAACGACCCGAACAGCGTCACCCCCTCGCTGGCGCCGATCAGGAAGGCGGTGCCCACCGACAGCGCCGAGGCGGCGATCAGCCCCGCCCGGTTGTTGGCCTGGCGCCGGTCCTCTTCGGACTCGACCGCCCGCACCCGCAGCGCGAAACGGCCTTCGGCCAGGTCCTTGAGCAGCCGCTGGACCTGCCCCGGCCCCTCCTGGAACAGGTCCAGGAGCTGGATCGCCAGCGGCTGCAGATTCCGCGGATCGGCGGTCTCGAACAGCCGCCGGAGCTGGAGCTCGCCAAAGAACCGCTGCCCCACCGAGCCGAGGTCGACCCGCCCCCCCAGCCGGCTGGCCAGGGTCTCGGCGGTGAGCAGCGCCCGGTACATCGACAGCACCGCCGCCGGCACCCGCAGCGAGTTGCGGCGGGCGGCGCGCAGCACGCCGACCATGTAGCTCGCCACCGGCGAGTGCGCCTCGGGGGTGCCGCGGTCGGCGCCGTAGCGCTCGCGGATCCAGAACCGGCTCTCCTCGTTGAAGTCGGCGCGGAAGCGCTCGAGGTCGGTGTCCCCGGTCGCCACCAGCAGCTCGGTGAGACCGTGGAACATGCCTTCGAGGTCGTCGCTGTAGAGGGCGCTCAGGTAGCGCAGCATGCCCTGCCGGAAGGTCGGGTCGAGGGTGTCGGCCAGCCCGAAGTCGACGAAGCCCACCCGGTCGCCGGTCATCGCCAGCAGGTTGCCGGGGTGGGTGTCGGCGTGGAAGAACTGGCAGCGGAAGATCTGCGCCAGCACCGTGTCGAGCAGGTTCTCGGCCAGCTTCTCGCGGTCGTAGCCGAGGGCGGCGATGCGCTCCGGGCGCCCGGTCTGGAGGTAGCGCAGCAGCTCGCTGAACGGCACCCCGGGCAGGTACTCCGAGGTCACCACCCGGCTCCCCGAGAGCTCGGGATAGGGCCGCGGGATGCGCGCCCGCGGGGTCTGGCGGCTGAGCTCCCAGAGCCGCTCGAGGTTGCGCAGCTCACGGCCGAAGTCGACCTCGTCGTGGAGCCAGCGGCGCAGCTCCGCCGCCACCTCGCGCGGCGAGATCAGCGCCCCGGCGCCGGCCATCTCGAGCACCCGGGCCAGCACCCGCACCCGGCCCAGGTCGCGCTCGACCGCCTCGCGGATGCCCTCGCGCTGCACCTTGACCGCCACCTCGTGGCCGTCGTGGGTGCGCGCCAGGTGTACCTGGGCCAGCGAGGCGGCGGCCAGCGGCTGCGGATTGATGGTGGCGAACAGCTCCTCGACCGGCCGCCCGAGGTCCTCTTCGATGATCCTCCTGGCCACCGCGAACGGGAAGCCCGGCACCTGGTCGGTCAGCTTGAGGAACTCGTCGCAGTACTCCTGGGCGATGAGGTCGGGACGCAGCGCCAGGAACTGCCCCACCTTGATGAAGGTCGGGCCGATCCGCTCGAGCAGCTCGCGCACCCGCCGGGGGCTCGCCACCCGGCGGGGGCCGCCCCCCGTGGCCTGCGGGCCGGCCGGCAGGGCTTCGGACATCAGCCCTTCACCCCCCAGACCGCCCCCACGCCCAGCAGCAGCGCCCCGAGGATGGCGACGGCGCCGCCTACCCCGGCCAGCGAGGCGGCCAGGGCCAGCGAGGCGCCGGCCAGCGGCAGCCCGGTGCCCAGGGCCGCCCGCCGCCCGCGCCGCCAGGTGCTGGGGTGGCCCTGCCGGCGCACCGCGAGCGGCCGGCGCCGCCGATCGAGACCCCGCAGGAGCCGCGCGCCGGCGGCCGGCGGCTCGCTCGCCGCCAGCGCCCGGGCCGCCAGGCGCGGCGGCGACAGCTCGGCCTGCAGCCGCCGCTCCGGCCGCGGCCGGCGGCGGGCGAAGAAGTCCTTCATCAGGTGCATGAGATCGAAGCGGACCGGCAGCCGCAGCGCCGTGGTGTCCATCAGCACCATGGCCCGCCACACCAGCAGCAGGTCCGAGCGCGCCCGCACCTCGTGCCGCCGCAGGGTGCGGACCACCCGCCCCTGCCAGCTCCCCATGTGGCGCTCCTCGAGGGTCGCCCGGCGGTCCTGCAGGGTGGCGTGCCAGCCGGCGAGGATCGACACCAGCTCGCGCTGCCAGGCCCCCGGGTCGGTCCACGGCGTCGGCTCGCTCAGCCGCAGGTAGTAGTGGGCGCTCTCCCAGAACCTCGCTCCGGCCATCGCCTCGATGTAGCGGCTCAGGTCGTGGCGCACCTCTTCGGTCATCTCGCCGAAGATCCCGCAGTCGATGAAGGCGAAGCTGCCGTCGCTGCGCACCAGCACGTTGGCGGGGTGGGGATCGCCGTGGAAGTGCCCGGTGGTGAAGAACTGGTGGAAACAGGCCTCGGACAGCTCGGCCACCACCCGGTCGAGGTCGACCCCCGGCAGGAGGCGCGCGATCTCGTCGTGGCGCCCGGCGTCCCCCAGCCGGCACAGGGTCAGCAGGCTGACGCCGTCGATGAACTCCATCGACAGCACCCGGCGGGTGGTGAGGTCCCAGCGCACCCGGGGGAACAGGCCCGGGCCGACCGCCTCGCGGCGCAGCCGATCGGCGGTCCGGCCCTCGAGCTCGAAGTCCATCTCGCGGGCGGTGAAACGCGCGAACTCGTCGAAGATCTCGAGCGTCGACAGCCGGCCGAAGGGGCGGAAGCGGTCGGCCACCCAGGCCAGGCGGCGGAAGTTGCGGGCCTCCGAGAGGAAGCGCCGCTCGACGCCGAGGCGCTGCACCTTGACCGCCAGCACCTCGCCGTCGTGGGCCACGGCGCGATGCACCTGGGCCACCGAGGCGGCGCCGACGGGTTCGGGATCGAACTCGGCGAAGTGGCGCTCGGGCGGACCGCCCAGCTCCTCCTCGAGCACCCGTTGGGCCGCCGCCAGCGGCATCGGGTCGGCGCGGTCGAACAGCCGCTCCAGCTCCTGGCAGACCTCGTGCGGCAGCAGGTCGACCCGCATCGCCAGATACTGGGCCAGCTTGCGATAGGTCAGGCCCTGGCTGTCCAGGAAGCGCCGCAGCCGCACGCCCAGCTCCCGGCGCGACAGCCGCCGGCCGGCGAGGCGGCCGAGCGCCGGCCCCGTCCACCAGCGCACCACCGCGATCAGCAGCGAGGCGGCCAGCCGCAGATCGAGCAACAGGTTGCGCAATGCCGTCCCCTTCGCAGCGCCGCTCCCGGGCCGATCGGCCCGCCGGCCACCCCCGGACCCCGCTGCGTCAGATTGACCGCCACCCTATCACCGTGCCACTCTCGCCGACGCAGCCGTTCGAGCCACCAGCGAGCGTCGCCGGCCGCGGCCGGGGCCGGCGCCAGCTTTACATTGCAGTTCGATCGGCCGGAGCACGAACCATGAAGGGAGCGCCGTCGCCAAACGTCCACCTCGGCAGGAGGCGGGCGGGCACGGCAGCCCGCGATGGCGGCGCGTCGGGCCGGCCGGCGGCGAGCTCGGCCGGTCTGCTGCTGGCCGGCTGGCTGGCGCTCGCCGGGTGCGGGGGCGACCCGGGCCCCCCGGAGGCCGAGCCGAGAGAGCTGCCGGGGACGCCCGTGGCCGAGTGCTCGACGCCGGCGGTGGCGATCACCGGCGGCGAGGTCTGCGGCCGGACCGGCGAGGCGTTCGACGGCCGGCCGATCCGCTCGTACCTGGGCATGCCCTTCGCCGACACCACCGCCAGCGCCAACCGCTGGCGCCCCCCGCAGCCTTCGCCCCCCTGGGAGGGCACCTTCGCGGCCGTCGAGTACGGACCGCCCTGCCCGCAGACGCCGCTGGTGACCGGCGACGCCGAGCAGTCCGAGGACTGTCTGTCGCTCAACCTGTGGACGCCGGCCGACGCCACCCGCGGCCCGGCGCTGCCAGTCATCGTCTTCATCTACGGCGGCGGCTTCTCCTTCGGCGCCGACTCCTTCCCGCTCTACGACGGCACCAACATGGCGGCGCTGGGCAACGTGGTAGTGGTCACCTTCAACTACCGGCTGGGCGCCCTGGGCTTTCTGAGCGGGGTGCGCGGTCTGACCGGCAACTACGGCTTCCTGGACCAGGCGGCGGCGCTCGAGTGGGTGCACGACAACGTCGCCGCGTTCGGCGGCGACCCCGCCAAGGTGACCCTGGTCGGCGAGAGCGCCGGCGCCATGTCGGTGGGGCTGCACCTGACCTCGCCGCGCACCCGGCACCTGTTCCGGGCGGCGGTGATGGAGAGCAACCCCTACGGCGTGCCCTACAAGAGCCTCCCCCAGTCGCGGCTGTTCGGCAAGCTCTTCAAGGACGTCCTGGGCTGCCCTCTCCTCGGTCTCGACTGCATGCGCCGCAAGAGCTTCGACGAGGTCGTGAGGGCCCAGAACGACCCCCTGCTGGTGCTGCCGGCGCTGTGGCGCGGGCTCGACGCCTACCTCACCTGGACGCCGGTGCTGGACGGCGAGCTGCTCTCCTCGCAACCGGTGGCCGAGATCATCGACAAGCCGACCATCCTGGGCACCAACCGCAACGAGGGCACCTTCTTCGTCGGTCTCGGGCTCCATCTGTTCAAGAAGGAGTCGCTGTCGGCGTTCGACTACCGGCTGATGGTCCGAGTGCTGTTCGGCGGGCTCGCCGGCCGCATCCTCGAGCGCTACCCGCCCGACGGCGACGGCAGCGGTGAGGTGCTGGCCTCGCTGTTCACCGACTACTTCTTCACCTGCGCCACCCGCCACGTGGCCCGCCGCAGCGCCGCCCCGACCTGGGCCTACCAGTACACGCACGTCGCCTCGTTTCCGGTGTGGACGATGGTCCCGCAGTGCTTTCCGGAGAAGCAGAAGGTCTGCCACGCCACCGAGCTGCCGTCGGTGTTCCGCAACGCCGAGATCTTCGGGCTGCCCAACATCGCAGGCGGCGGCACGGCCCCCGGCTTCACCCCGGGCGAGATCGAGCTGGCCGAGAGGACGGTGCGCTACTGGACCAACCTGGCGACCCACCTCGACCCCAACGGAGCGGGCGCCGGGGCCTCTTCCGAGCTCGCCGGCCCGGCGGGCGGAGCCCCGCTGCCGGAGTGGCCCAGCTTCACGGCCGAGGACCCGGTCTATCTCGACCTCGCCGAGACCCCGGGTCTCAAACGAGACCTGGGGGCACAGTGCGCCTTCTGGGACACCGTCGGCTACGACCTGTCGCCGGTCTGGCAGAGACACGTCGACCAGCGGCTGGCCGAGGAGCCCGGGCTGGAGCGGCAGCTCGACGCCGAGGCCCGGTCGGAGGAGAAAGGAGATTAAGAACGATCGTTGCGGGCAGCCGCCGATTGCCCGGCCGCGCGCTCTGTAGTAGCGTCGCCGCACGCCAACGGAATCGGATCTCTTCTATGTCCAACGCTAGCTCCGGCGTGTCGCTCGCCGACCAGGCCACGCTCAGACCGCCGGCCGAGCGCGATCGTTTGCGGACCGGTCTCGCCGGCGCGCTGGCGCTGATCGCGACCGCCGCGGTGGTGGCGCTGTCGGTGCGCTGGAGCGCCGGGCTCGAGACCCGGATCTCGGTGCCCCGACTGCTGTGGCTGGCCTATCTGGCGGCCGCCTGGCTGGCGGTGCCGGCCGCCCTGTGGCGCGACCGCCGGCTGGAGGCGCCGCTGCGCCGGCTTTACGGCGTCTTCCTGGCGGCGGTGGCGCTCCGCGCCGTGGCCCAGACGGCGGTGGCGATCGGCGGCCGGGAGTGGACCCCGGCGCTGACCCTGGGACACGCGGCGCTCTGTCTCGCCGGCCTGCTGGTCTGGCGGCGAACGGTGCGGCCGGCCGACGAGGGCGGCCGCCGGGCGCTCGCCTACTCCTCGACGCTGGCGCTGGGCCTGGCCGCCGAGATCGCCTTCGCGGGCATGGCGCTCGGCAGCGGCGAGCACGAGCGGGCGGTCTACCGCGCCTCGGCCGAGGCGCCGCTGGGCTTCGTCAACCTGGTGACGGCGGTGGTCCTGCTGTTCGCGCTCGCCGACCTGGTCTCGCGGCTGCGGCAGCTCTACTTCCCGGGCGCGCGCGGCGGCCGGCGGCGGCGCGGCTGGGGGCTGGGCGCCGCGGCGACGCTGCTTTTCGCCGGCACCGCCTGGGCGGGCTGGGACTGGATGGTGGGGGTCGAGCTCGAGGCCAAGCTGTTCTCCGACGTGGGCACCTGGATCTCGGACTCCAACAAGAAATTCTCGGCCCACTTCAAGGACGATCTGGAGAGCGGCATCGCCGACTACTTCGCCGGCGACGGCGACGGCGCCTGGGTGGTCGAGCCGGTGGACCACGACCACGCCTACTCCGACGCCACCTGGGAGCCCGGCGGGCCGGCGCGCACCCTCACCGAGGCGATGCTCGCCTGGCGCCGGTCGCTCCCCGAGGTGCTGCAGTCGGCCTTCAAGATCCACCTGCTGGACGAGGTGATCTCGGACCGCGAGGCGGTGGCGCGGATCCGCTTCGAGGTCACCGGCCGGCACCACAACCACTTCGGGATGTTCCGCTTCCGCTTCGAGCGCGGCACCGACGACCGC
>JBFGCA010000132.1:0-11307 GCA_041567315.1 Thermoanaerobaculia bacterium
CGGGCGGCGGGGGCGGCGGCGGGGGCGGCAGCTCGGGCGGCGGCGGCGGCGGCGGCTGGTAGGAGCGGCTACGCCTCGCCGGTGCGCCAGGGCGGGGCTGCGAGCAGCAGCGCGGCGAGCGCCAGCGGCGGCAGCAGCGCCAGGCCTTCCTTGAAGAGGCCGGCGACCAGGGCGACGCCGGCGGCCATCGCGGCGCCTCGCGGCGCGGAGCGGGCGACCGGCAGGAAGGCGGCCAGGACGGCCGGCCCGAAGACGTAGGCGTCGTAGCCGGCCATTCTGGGCAGGGCGACGAAGGCGGCGACCAGCGCCAGGGCGAAGGCCTGCCGGTCTCCGGACCCGCTCCCCCACCGCAGCGCCAGCAGGAAGGCCAGGGCGACCGAGAGCTGGGCCGCCACCGCCAGCAGGGTGGCCATCGGGACGTCGGCGCCGAGGTCGACGAGGACCCTCGACAGGCGCCCGGCCAGGCTGTAGCGGAGCTGGAGCGGCTCGATCACCCCGCTCCAGATCGCCGCCGTCCGGCTGGCGGCGAGGCCGGGCCACAGGGCCGCCGCCAGCAACGCGTTGAGCGCCGGCGGGGCGAGCGCCAGCAACGCCCGCGGGGTCAACGCTCCCAGCGCGAACGGCACGGCCAGCAGCAGCAGCGAGTAGGGCTTGAACAGCGCGGCGATCCCGATCAGCACGTAGAACGAGGTCCAGGCGCCCCGCGAGGCGGCCAGCAGCCCGCCGGCCTGGAGCAGCCCGACCAGCCAGCCGAGGTTGCCGGAGGCCACCACGTAGACGCTGTCGGCGTTGCCGAAGGCCAGGGCGTAGAGCCAGACCAGCGGCGAGCCGGCCACGGCCGGGGCCACCGCCCGGAGGGCCAGGGCGAGCGTCGCCAGCACCGCCAGCGCCACCAGGGCGGCGTAGAGCCGCTCGGCCGCGAACTCCAGGAAGACCTCGGAGATCAGCGGCGTCAGGACCAGCGAGTAGTAGTAGCCGGTGTGCGAGCCGTCGGTCTGGTAGGGGTCGAGCCCGGCGCTCCAGCGAGCGGCCGCGTCGCGGTAGTAGCCGAGGTCCCAGAGCAGACCGCCCTGGGCGGCGGCGTCCTCGACCAGCGCACCCCAGGCGCCGTAAGCGAGCGACAGGACCGCCAGGACGCCGAGCAGTGCCGCGAGGCCGCGTCGGCCGCCTGGCGGCGCGCCGCTCACCGTTCGGCGGCTTGGCCCGCGACGGCCTCTGCGGGGGCCTGGACCGGAGCCTCGACGGGTGCCTCGATCGGGGCGGCAGGCGGCGCCGCCACCTCGAAGCCGGCCGGGTCGAGCCGCGCGAAGAAGGCCAGATACCGGCCCACGATGTTGCCGAGGGCGTGGCTCTCTTCGACCGCCCTCATCCGCTCGAGTCCGGCCCGCCAGGCCGCGCCGCCGAAGCTGGCCCGCGCCCGCTCGATGGCCTGCCGCACGCTGGCGGCGTCGGGCTCGGTGTAGTACGGATAGTCGCTGCCCAGCACCTCGACCGAGGCCGCGTCGCGAGTAGTGATCAGATTGGCGTGGCAGGCGGCCGCCGTCGACACCTTGCAGGTGGGCTTGAACAGCACCTCCCGCGGGGCGCGGCGGATCGAGATGTGGCAGTTGTAGTTGGGGGCCTCCTCGAAGAACCGCTGCTCGGGGATGCAGGGCACCCCGTCGAGCTGCCCCCAGTGGCCGAACGACCGGGGGTCGCCGAAGTAGGCCAGCCGGAACTCCTGGTCACCCACCCGGTTGGGCCGGTAGTTGGGGTTCCACTGCAGGTAGATCTTGGTCGGGAGCGCGCTGCCGTTGCCGTAGTCGTCCATCGGCCGCTGGCTGCGGAAGATGATGCCGTGGTAGAGCCAGCGGTTCTTGAGCCGGCGCTTAAAGCACAGCGTGTCCTGGACGTCGAGGACGAGGAGGTTGCCGCGGGCGCGCGCTCCTAGCAGGTGATGGACCTGCCCCTTCTTGATGAACACCAGGATCGAGTCGCTGACGTCGCCGAGCTGGCTGGCGTAGATCGTCCGGCTCTTGACCCCGGCCTCGCGCAGCGCGGTCTCCATCTGGTGCGCCCCGAGCACGGTCGAGCCCTTGTCGAAATACTTGACGAAGACGACCGGGCGCCGGGCTGTTGCTTCAGACATCGCGACTCCGGGGGGCGCAGGGAGGTGGTCGAGGCGGGAGTGCCAGAAGTCTCTCTGGCGATTGGTGTTTTATCACGGAGATCGAAGGTCCGCACCCGCACCCGCTTGGATGCCCGGGGCCGGCCGATCCTTCGCGGAACGTCGGCGGCGGCCCGCCGGCCGCGGCTCAGCCGCGGTAGGTGATCTCCATGCTGGCGATCGGCGGCTGGCGGCGGGTCCGGAGCAAGCACGCCAGGGCCTCGAAGAGCAGCCAGACGGCCAGCACCAGCAGCGCCAGGCCGACCAGGAAGAGCGCGCTGCCACCCGCCGCCCACTGGGCCCGGAAGTCGCGCAGGTTGGAGAGCATGGCGAGGATGGTGGAGACCGCCATGAACACCATCGGCACGCCGGTGAAGTACGGGCTCTTGCCGCGCTGGCGCAGATAGAGGGTGACGGCCAGCAGGGCGAGCCCGGCGAGCAGCTGGTTGGTGGTGCCGAAGAGGCGCCACAGGGCGAGCCCGGCCGGCCGGCCGCCGATCTCGTAGAAGGCGAAGAAGGCGATCACCAGCACCGCCAGCAGCGACGCCAGGTAGCGGTTGTCGAGGATCGGCAGCCGCAGGGTCTCGCCGATCTCCGAGATGTTGAAGCGCAGCAGACGGGTGGCCGAGTCGAGGGTGGTCAGCGCGAAGGAGACCACCACCACCGCCACGAAGGCGGTGGCCAGCCGGTGATCGGCGATCCCCAGCTTCTCGATGAACTGGGCGGCGCCGGTGATGAACACCCCGACCTGCTGGCCCAGCGACTGCATCGACCCCCAGTCGCGATAGGTGTCCGCCCACACCCGGGCCGGCGACAGCGCGCCCTGGCCCATCACCCCCGCGGTGCAGGCCAGCACCGCCAGCAGCCCCAGCAGCGACTCGCCGATCATCCCGCCGTAGCCGATGAAGCGCGCGTCGCGCTCGGAGTCGATCTGCTTGGCGGTGGTGCCCGACGCGACCAGCGAGTGGAAGCCGCTGGCGGCGCCGCAGGCGATGATGATGAAGACGAACGGATAGAAGCTCGGCGCCCCCGCCGGGTCGGGCCGGAAGGCCGGGGCGGCGAACTCGGGGCGCCACACGAAGAGCCCCAGGTAGCTCAGCCCCAGCCCCAGGTAGAGCAGCAGCGAGTTGAGGAAGTCGCGCGCCTGGAGCAGGCTCCAGACCGGCAGCACCGAGGCCACGAACGAATAGCCCAGCAGGATCACGATCCACGCCGACTGTCCCGGCCAGCCGGCGCGATCCATCCACAGCAGCGGCCAGCGCAGCCCGCCGCCCACCGCCGCCAGCATCAGCGCGAAGCCCACCGCGGTGGTGGGCAGCAGCGGGAACCGGCGGCGGTAGAGCAGCCAGCCCATGACCAGCGCCAGACCGATCAGCACCGCCGACGGGAAGACCGCGGTCGGGAACGAGGAGGGGTCGGCCAGCGGCCGATCCGGGTCCCAGGCCTCGGTGATCGAGAACATCACCGCGATGACGTAGACGAACACCCCCATCGCCAGCGCGATGCCGAAGAAGATGATCAGGTGGAACAGCGTCTTGGCCCGCGGCCCGATGATCCCCTCGGTCACCTTGCCGATCGACATGCCGCGCGCCCGCATGCTCACCACCAGGGCGCCGAAGTCGTGGACGCAGCCCACGAACAGCGCCCCCAGCACCACCCACAGCATGGCCGGCGCCCAGCCCCAGATCACCGCCACCGCCGGGCCCAGCATCGGCGACAGTCCGGTGATCGAGGCCCAGTGGTGGCCGAACAGCACGTAGCGGTGGGTGGGGACGTAGTCGACCTCGTCGCGCTGCCGGTGGGCGGGGGTGGCGACGGCGGGGTCGAGCGCGAAGACCCGGCGCGCCAGGTAGCGCGAGTAGAAGGCGTAGCCGGCAGCGTAGCCGAGCAGGCAGAGCACGGTGACCAGGGCGCTCATCGGGGACCGGGTACCTGCGGGAGACCGGGCGCGCTCACCAGCTGCTCGAGGCGCCACCGCCGCCGAAGCTGCCGCCGCCCCCCGAAAAGCCGCCGCCCCCACCCGAGCTGCCGCCCGAGAAGCCGCGGCTGGCGAAGGTGGTCCAGCCGGGATGGGCGTCGAGCCACCGCTTGCCGGACTCGGTACGGCCGAACCAGATCTTGAGCAGCGGGAAGCCGATCACCCACAGCGCCAGCGCGATGAACCCGGCCCAGGGATGGAGCACCATCGGGAAGGTGCCGAAGAAGGGCATCAGGAACAGCCACAGGAACCAGCTCCCGCAGCCGCTGGAGAACAGCGCCGAGACCGCGAACATCCCGACCACCAGCAGGAAGAAACCGAAGAAGACGAGCCGAAAGAGCAGCGGTGCGCCGGCCAGGTCGCCGCTGCCGGAGGAGGCCGGCGCCTCCTCGCCGGGCGGCGACTCGGCGCCGCCCAGCACCGCCAGCGTGGCGTCGACGCCGCGCTCGATGCCGCCCTCGAAATCGCCGCGCCGGAAGGCCGGGCGCAGGATGTTGTTGAGGATGCGGCCGCTCATCAGGTCGGTGAGCCGCTCCTCGAGACCGTAGCCGACCTCCAGCCGCATCTTGCGGTCGTCGCGGGCGATCAGCAGCAGCAGCCCGTCGTCCTGCTCGGCCCGTCCCAGCGCCCAGGTCTCGGCCACCCGCAGCGAGTACTCCTCGAGCACCTCGCCCTCGAGACTGTCGATGGTGAGGATCGCGAACTGGGCGCCGGTCTGCTGCTCGTAGGCCGCCAGCTTCTGCTCGATCCGGTCCTCGGTCTCGGGCCCCAGCAGCTCCGCCAGGTCGTTGACCCGGCCGGTGAGATAGGGCACCTCCCTGGCGCCGGCCGTGGCCGCCAGGGCGAAGCCCAGCAGCGCGGCGGCCAGCGAGGCGAGCGGTCGCCCCACCTCAACGCTCCCGCCGGCGCAGCTCGTCGCTCAGCTCGTCGCGGTCGTCGGGCCGCCGCTCGACCCCACGGCGGGCGAGCAGCCGGCCGCACTCCCCCACCGCCTCGACCAGTGCCGCCGCCGCCCGCCCGGCGCGGATGCCCGCGGCCAGCCGGTCGGAGAGCGTCTGCCACTCGCCGGCCTCCACCCGGGCGTTGATGCCGCTGTCGCCCAGCACCACCACCCGGTGCTCGAACAGCGACAGGAAGAGCAGGATGCCGGTGCGCTCGGCGGTGGCGAACACCTCCTCCTCGAGAAAGGCCACCGAGGCCCGCCGCGCCACCCGGCGCGCCATCACCTCGGCCGGGGTCAGCGCCCGCTTGACCGCCGGCACCACCGCCGCCGCCAGATAGCCCAGCGCCGCCCCCAGCGGCGCCGGCAGCGCCAGCCACAGGAGCACCGGCCCCCACAGCCCGGCCAGCTCGTGGATCGCCGCCGCCACCAGCGGGACCAGCAACGCCCCAAGCGCCGCCCCTCGCCACAGCGTCCCCTCGTACTCGTCGCTGGCCAGCACCACGTAGGGGACGATCTCGCCCGCGGTCTTGCCCTCGGCGGCGTCCACCGCCCGCCGCACCGCCTCCAGATCGGCCTGGTTGAAGTAGGCGTCGAGTCCCCGCACCATCGCCTCCCGAGAAGCCGCGCGATTCTACGCCACCGGCAAGCGCACCCGCGCCCGTTCCTTTGCCGGCGGGCGGCCGCAGCTGATAAAACCGCCTGCATGCGCGAGCCTGCCCTGCTCCGGCTGACCGCCCTGCTTCTCGTCCTGACGATGGCCGGCGCCGCCGGCGGGCAGGAGGAGGCGCCCGAGCAGGAGGGGGACGAGGAGCGGCGGGCGATTCCGGCGGCGCCCGACCGGCAGGAGGGGGAGGGGCCGTTCGGGCGGTTGATCTTGCGGGGCGGGACGGTGGTGGACGGCACCGGCGCGCCGCCCATGGGGCCGATGGACGTGGTCATCGAGGGCAACCGGATCGTCCAGGTCAAGCAGGTCGGCGTGCCCGGGCTGCCCATCGACCCCAAGAAGCGGCCGCAGGCGCGCGAGGGGGACCGAGAGCTGGACGTCGAGGGGAGCTACCTGCTGCCCGGCTTCGTCGACATGCACGGTCACATCGGTGGCGCCCGCCAGGGCACCCCGGCCGATTACGTCTTCAAGCTGTGGCTGGCGCACGGCATCACCACCATCCGCGACCCGGGGAGCGGCAACGGCCTCGACTGGGTGCTGGAGCACCGCGAGAGGAGCCGCCGCAACCAGATCACCGCTCCGCGGATCGTCGCCTACGTCTTCTTCGGCATGGATCGCAAGGAGCCGTTCACCACCCCGGAGCAGGCGCGGCAGTGGGTCCGGGAGGTGGCGGCGCGCGGCGCCGACGGCGTCAAGTTCTTCGGCCACCGGCCCGACGTCCTGGCGGCGGCGATCGAGGAGGCGCGGACCCGGCGGCTGGGCACCGCCTGCCATCACGCCCAGCTGGCGGTGAGCCGAGTCGACGTGCGCGACACCGCCGGCTGGGGCCTGACCACCATGGAGCACTGGTACGGCCTGCCCGAGGCGCTGTTCGTCGACCGCACGGTGCAGGACTATCCGGTGGACTACAACTACCACGACGAGCAGCACCGCTTCGGCGAAGCCGGCCGGCTGTGGGCGCAGGCGGCGCCGCCGGGCAGCGAGGCCTGGGAGCGGCTGATCGGCGAGCTGGTGGCGCTCGACTTCACGATCGATCCCACCCTCACCATCTACGAGGCGAGCCGCGACCTGATGCGGGTGCGCCGCGACGAGTGGCACGACCTCTACACCCTGCCCTCGCTGTGGGACTTCTTCGCCCCCAACCGCGACGCCCACGGCTCCTACTGGTTCGACTGGTCGACCGAGGACGAGGTGGCCTGGAAGGAGAACTACCGGCTGTGGATGGCCTTCCTCAACGACTACAAGAACCGCGGCGGGCGGGTCACCACCGGCTCCGACGCCGGCTACATCTACAAGCTCTACGGCTTCGCCTACGTGCGTGAGCTGGAGCTGCTCCGCGAGGCCGGCTTCCATCCGCTCGAGGTGCTGCGGGCGGCCACCCTGCACGGCGCCGAGGCGCTGGGGATGGAGGACGAGATCGGCTCGCTCGAGCCCGGCAAGCTGGCCGACCTGGTGATCGTCGGCGAGAACCCGCTGGCCAACTTCAAGGTGCTCTACGGTACCGGCGCCATCCGGGTGAACGAGGAGAACCAGGCGGTGCGGGTCGGCGGGGTGCGCTACACGATCAAGGACGGCATCCTCTTCGACGCCCCGGCGCTGCTCGCCGACGTCCGCGCGATGGTGGCCCGGGCCAAGGCCGAGACCGGCCAGGAGCTGGTTCAGCCGGGGATGCCGCCCCGGCCCTACCGCCCCGAGGCGCCCTGAGGGCGCGCCGATGATCGAGCTCCACTCCCCCGACACCGAGGCCGAGCTGCTGCTGCTGCGCAGCGTCTTCGACGCCGCCGACATCTGCTATTTCGTCCACAACGACACCTTCGGCTCGATGGTCGCCGGCCCGCGCATCGCCCACTACAACCGCAAGCGGGTGCTGGTCCACGAGGCCGACTACGAGGAAGCGCAGGCGCTGCTCGGCGATCTGCTGCGCCGCACCGCTCCGGCGACCGCCGCCCCGGTCGCCACCCGCTACCGGCTGCGCGACAAGCTGCGGATGGTCGCCGAGTTCCTGGTCTTCGGCTGGTTCCTCCCCGGCCGCCGCCACCGCCCCGGCCCCCGGCTGCGTCTGGTCAAGGGCTTCCGGACCGAGGAGTAAGGGCGCCGCGCTCAGCCGGGCGCGGGCTGGCGCGGGTCGGGGTCGGCCAGCACCTTCGCGGCGCGCTCGCGGCGGTAGCGGCGGACCGCCTCGGCCAGCTCGGGGCGGGTCAGGGCCAGCAGGGCGGCGGCGAACAGCGCCGCGTTGGCCGCCCCGGCGCGGCCGATGGCGAAGGTCGCCACCGGGATGCCGGCCGGCATCTGGACGGTGGCCAGCAGCGCGTCGAGCCCGCCCAGACCGCCCCCCTCCATCGGCACGCCGAGGACCGGCCTGAGGGTCCGCGAGGCCACCACGCCCGCCAGGTGGGCGGCGCCCCCGGCGCCGGCGATGAACACCTCGACCCCGCGCTCCTGGGCGTCCTGCAAATACTCCTCGAGGGCGTCGGGCGTGCGGTGGGCGGAGAGGATCCGCGCCTCGTGGGGCACCCCCAGCCGCTCCAGCGTCCGCACCGCGTGCTCCATGGCGCCCCAGTCGGAGCGTGAGCCCATCAGGACGCTGACCAGCGGAGCCTCCACGGCGGCGGACCCTAGCACGGCACCCGGACGATCGGGCCAGCTGCTAGAATCAGATTCATGATGCAGCGCACCACCATCGCCGCCGAGGCCGAGGTACTCGAGACGCTGAAGGCCGAGGCCGCCCGGCGCGGCGTTTCGCTCGCCGCCCTGGCGGGTGAGATCCTGGCGGAGAAGGCCTCCGAGCTCAGACGCTCCCGGCGTCCCCGGATCGGCGTGGCCCACTCCGGTTGCGGCGTCGCCAGAGAGAGTGTCGAGCGTGAGGATCTCCCCGCCTCCGGCTGATGGCGCTGGTCCTAGATACCGGGCCGGTCCTCGCCCTACTCGACGCTGACGACCCGGACCACCGGCGGTGCGCGGCGCTGCTCGAGGCCTTCGAGGAGCCACTGGTAGTGGTCGCTCCGACCCTGGTCGAGATCGACTACTGGATCCGCAAGCGGTTGCGGGGCGAGGCCTGGCGGATCCTGGTGGAGGACATCCTGGAAGGCGCCTACCACTTGCATCGGCTGACCGCCGAGGAGCTGGGTCGGGTCGCGGAGCTGCAGGCGAAGTACGCCGATCTCGACCTGGGCATGGTCGACGCCTCCGTGATCGCGACGTGCGAACGTCTCGACGAGACCAAGGTCGCGACCCTGGATCGCCGCCATTTCGGGACCGTCCGGCCCCGACACTGCACCGCACTGACCCTGCTTCCCGAATAATCCCATTCAAGGAGGAACCATGCAGATCAAGCTGTCCAGCATCACCGTGAAGGACCAGGACAAGGCTCTGACGTTCTACACCGACGTCCTCGGGTTCGTGAAGAAGCAAGACATCCCGATGGGCGAGCACCGCTGGCTGACGGTGGTCTCGCCCGAGGGACCGGCGGACGTGGAGCTGCTGCTCGAGCCCCTCGGCTTCCCGCCGGCAAAGACCTATCAAGCGGCGCTCTACGAGGCCGGCATCCCGGCCAACGCCTTCGCCGTCTCCGACATCCGGGGGGAGTACGAGCGACTGGTCGGCCGCGGCGTCGAGTTCAAGGGCGAGCCGACCCAGGCCGGCCCGGTGACCCTCGCAGTCCTCGACGACACCTGCGGCAACTGGATCCAGCTCTACCAGGAATAGCGGCAGCCCCTGCCGTCCCGTCTTCATGACGACGGTCCGCATTCGTGGTCCCGGCGCCGCAATGTTGCTCGCGGCCGCGCTGTGCGTGGGCTGCGGCCCCGGAGACCTGGTCGAGACCCCGCTGCTCGACGGGCACCATGCGCCCGACGTGCTGACCGAGGGGCGCAGTCTCGAGGCGCCGCCGTCGCTGGCCGGCAACCGCATCCTCTCCGGCTGGTGGCCGTGGCGGCGGCGGGGGACGGTCTGGTACGTGCCGCAGGGCCGCGCCCGGCTGGAGGTGGCCTCGCTGTCCGGGCGCGAGCGGCTGCTGCGGCTCCACGGCGAGGACAACCGCCGGCAGCCCGAGGACCGGGTCATGGTGCGGATCGGCGACCGCGAGCAGCTCGAGCTGCCGGTGGCGGCACCGCTCGAGGTGCCGCTGCCGGCCGGGCTGCCGCCGGGCCGGGTGCCGGTCGAGCTGGTCTTTCCGGAGGAGGCGCAGTTCGCGGTCGAGTGGGCCGAGGTCGAGGGCTCGCTGCCGCCGGGCGAGGTTCGCTTCGAGGAGGGGCGGATCGTCCAGGGGGGCGACTCGCTGGTCGATATCGTCCGGCCGGCGCCGCCGGGCAGCCGGCTGCGCGGCCGTTTCGAACCGCCGGCCGCGCCGCGCGGGGGGCAGCGCTTCGCGCTGCTCGCAGAGCGCGAGGAAGCGGCACCCGAGACCCTGTTCGAGTGGCGGCCGGGCTTCTGGAGCCGCTGGCGCGGCCGGCGGTCGCTGGAACTCCGCCTCCCCGGCGGCAAGGGGGTGCACCCGGACCTGGCGCGGATCCGGCTGCTCTCGCGCGGCCAGGGTCCGCCCGCCGTCTGGCGCGACCTGCGGCTCGCCGCCCCTGCCGCGCCGGCTCCGCCGGCCGCTTCTCCGCCCCCCGCGCCGCGGCTGGTGGTGCTCTACGTGCTCGACGCCTTGCGCGCCGACCACCTCGGTCACCTCGGCGGGCCGCCGGGCGCCACTCCCACCCTCGACCGCCTGGCCGCCGGGGGCGTCACCTTCACCCGCCACCTGAGCGTGGCGCCCAACACGCTGCCCTCGACCAAGTCGCTGTTCTCGGGTCAGCCGTTCATCGTCCGCGGTCACGCCAGGCTGCCGGAGGACGGCCCCGAGACCCTGGCCGAGGCGTTCGCCGCCGCCGGTTACCGCACCGCCGCCATCTCCGGGAACGGCTACGTATCGGCCACCTACGGGCTCACCCGCGGGTTCGAGCACGTCTCGCGCGAGGCGATCTTCCAGGAATACGAGGACCGCCCCGGCGCCTACAACGCCAACGCCGAGCAGGTCCACGCCGCCGCCCTCGCCTGGCTCGACGAACTGGGGCCCGGCGACAAGGCGTTCGTCTACGCCCACACCATCCATCCGCACAACCCCTACGATCCACCCGAGCCGTTCCGCGGGCGCTTCGCCGGCGACGCCGGCTCGGCGCTCGAGGCCAGCACCGGCACCCTGCTCGGCATCCAGCACAACCGGGTCGAGATCAGCCCCGCCGACGAGGAGAAGATCCGGGGGCTCTACGCCGGCGGGCTGGCCTACAACGACGCCCGGCTGGCCGGCTTCCTCGACGAGCTGGCGCGCCGCTTCCCGCCCGCCGAGACGCTGGTGGTGGTGACCTCCGACCACGGCGAGGAGCTGTTCGACCACGGCGGGGTGCTCCACGGCTACACCCTCTACCGCGAGCAGCTCCACGTCCCGCTGGTGCTGTGGTGGCCCGAGCGGCTGGCGCCGCGCCGGGTCGAGGCGGCGACCGACAACCTCGACCTCCACGCGGCGCTCCGCCTGCTGATCGGCGCCGCGCCGGCCGGCGGCGACGGCGCCGGTCTCTGGCGGCTGGCGCTGGGCGCCC
>JBFGCA010000133.1:0-11306 GCA_041567315.1 Thermoanaerobaculia bacterium
GAGCCCGCGAGCCCGAGCGCGAGGAGCGCCGGGCCCCCGGCAAGCGCCTGCGCCCGCAGGTCGAGGACGAGGACCTGCGCGCCTACCGCGGCGCGGTGCGCGACGTCGAAGCCGTGGCCGAAGAGGCCGAGGGGGCGGTCACCGACCGCAGCCGCCGGCGGGCGCGGCGCAAGAAGCGGGACGAGGAGGCCGGGCGCGTCCTGCCCTTCAAGCAGGCGGCGCCGGAGGCGCCGATCACCATCTCCGAGGGGATGACGGTCCGCGAGTTCGCCGAGAAGCTCGGGGTCAAGGCCAAGGACCTCATCCGGGTGCTCTTCCAGCGCGGCATCATGGCCACCATCAACCACGTGCTGGAGGCCGAGCTGGCCCAGGAGGTGGCGAGCGAGCTGGGGGTCGACGCCCAGGTGGTCTCCTTCGAGCAGGAGATGCAGCTGCGCCAGGAGCGCGAGCTGGACTCGGAGGAGGCGGTGGGCGGCGTGCCGCGGGCGCCGGTGGTCACCATCATGGGTCACGTCGACCACGGCAAGACCACCCTGCTCGACGCCATCCGCTCCTCCAAGGTGGCGGAGAGCGAGCACGGCGGCATCACCCAGCACATCGGCGCCTACCAGGTGTCGACCAACGGCCGCAAGATCGTCTTCCTCGACACCCCCGGCCACGAGGCCTTCACCCTGATGCGTGCCCGCGGCGCGCGCGCCACCGACATCGTGGTGCTGGTAGTGGCCGCCGACGACGGCGTCATGCCGCAGACCATCGAGGCCATCGACCACGCCCGGGCCGCGCGGGTGCCGATCGTCGTGGCGATCAACAAGATCGACAAGTCGAACGCCAACCCCGACCGGGTCAAGAAGGAGCTCTCCGAGCGCGGGCTGACGGTCGAGGACTGGGGCGGCGACACGGTGGCCGTGCAGCTCTCCGCCAAGCAGGGCGACGGCATCCCCGAGCTGCTGGAGATGATCCTGCTCAGCACCGAGTTGCTCGAGCTCAAGGCCAACCCGGCGCTTCCCGCCCAGGGCGTGGTGCTCGAGGCGCGCAAGGAGGCCGGGCGCGGCATCGTGGCGACGGTGCTGGTCCAGAACGGCACCCTGCGGGCCAGCGATGTCTTCGTCGCCGGCGCCACCTGGGGCCGGGTGCGGTCGATGACCGACGACCTTGGCCGCGCCATCGAGGAGGCCGAGCCCGCCACCCCGGTCGAGGTCACCGGCTTTGGCGAGGTGCCCGAGGCCGGCGACCTGTTCCAGGCCGTCGAGGAGGAGTCCCAGGCCCGCGGCATCGCCGAGTTCCGGCAGCTCGAGCTGCGCCAGAAGGCGCTGGCTCCGGACCGCTCCAAGCCGTCTCTCGAGGCGCTGTTCGAGCGCATCAAGGAGGGCGAGGTCAAGGAGCTGCCGGTGGTGCTCAAGGCCGACGTCCAGGGCTCGGTAGAGGTGCTCTCCGACACCCTGGTCAAGCTCTCGACCGAGGCCGTCAAGCTGCGGGTTCTCCACGCCGGGGTCGGGGCGGTGACCACCAACGACGTCATCCTGGCCTCGGCCTCGGGGGCGATCGTCCTCGGCTTCAACGTCCGCCCGGAGCGCAACGCCGCCGACCTGGCCGAGAAAGAGGGCGTGGAGATCCGCCTGCACACCGTCATCTACGAGCTGGCCGACGAGATCAAGAAGGCGATGACCGGGCTGCTCGAGCCCACCTACCGCGAGGTCGCCAAGGGCCGGGCCGAGGTGCGCGAGATCTTCACCGTCCCCAAGCTCGGCACCGTGGCCGGCTGCCACGTCACCGAGGGCGCCATCCCGCGCAACGCCGCCGCCCGCCTGCTGCGCGACAACGTGGTGGTGTTCGAGGGCAAGATCGCTTCGCTGCGGCGCTTCAAGGACGACGTCGCCGAGGTGCGGGCCGGATTCGACTGCGGCATCCGGCTGGATCGCTACCAGGACCTCAAGCCGGGGGACAGCATAGAGGCCTTCGTGCAGGAAGAAGTCAGCCCCACGCTCTAGCACCGATTCAGGCGGAAAACCGGACTCTCCGCAGTTCGCGATCCCCTCGTGCCACCCGTCGTCGCCATCTCGGTGTTCGAGCTGTATCTGCCTGCCGGCCGCAGCCTGAAGGACAAACGGCGCGTGTTGAAAGCCCTCATGGACCGCATCTACCAGCGTTACCGGGTGTCGATCGCCGAGACCGGACACCACGACCTGCGGCAGCGCGCCGAGCTGTCGATCGCCGCCGTCCACCGCTCGCGCGTCGACATGCAGCGTCTGATGGACGGCATCCGCGGCATGATCGAGCAGGTCCCCGACGCGACCCTCCTCGACTGGCAGCCCGAGTACCTGGAGAGCGCCCCGTGAGCCGCCGCACCGAACGGGTCGAGGACCTGCTGCGCGGCGAGCTGGCGATCCTGATCCAGCGCGAGCTCGCCGACCCGCGGGTGCGACTGACCACGGTCTCGGCGGTCCACGTCAGCCCCGATCTCAAACAGGCGACGGTGCGCGTCTCGGTGGTCGGCGAGGAGCCGGCCCGTCTGGCCAGCGTCGAGGCTCTGCGCCACGCCCGCCGCTTCCTGCGGGCGCGGCTCGCCCGGCAGCTGCGCCACATGCGCTCGATCCCCGAGCTCAGCTTCGAGCTCGACCGGGGCGCCGAGCACAGCCAGAGGATCAGCGACCTCCTGGAGACACTCCATGACCACGACATCGGCTCCTGAAGCGCTTCTCAAGAAGCTGCGGGGCGGCTCCCGTTTCCTGCTCACCAGCCACGCCAACCCGGACGGCGACGCCATCGGCTCGGAGCTGGGCCTGGCCCGCATCCTGAGGACCGTCGGCAAGGGCGCGGTGATCTGGAACCGGGACCCGACGCCGACCATCTACCAGACGCTGGCCGGCAGCGAGCGGGTCCGCGTCGGCACCGAGCCGCCGGCCGGCTTTCCCGAGAACTTCGACGCCGTGCTGGTGCTCGAGTGCCCGAGCCTCGACCGCACAGGTCTCGAAGAGCAGCTCGGCGAGGCCCTGCCGGTGGTCAACATCGACCACCACCTGGGCAACGCCCACTACGGCGAGCTCAACTGGGTGGACACCGCCGCCCCCTCGCTGGGCGAGATGATCTACCGCCTGGCGCAGGGTCTGCGGGTCAACCTCGACCAGGAGACGGCGACCTGTCTCTATCTGACCCTGGTCACCGACACCGGCGGTTTCCGCTTCGCCAACGCCACCCCCAAGGCCTTCGAGGCGGCGGCGGCGCTGGTCGCCGAGGGCGCCCAACCCGACCAGGTGGCGGGCTGGATCTACGAGAATCAGCCCGAGTCCAGCCTGCGGCTGCTGGCCAAGATGCTGGCCACGCTCGAGGTGGCGGGCCCGGTCGCCACCGCGCTGCTGACCGCCGAGATGTTCGAAAGCACCGGCGCCTCCAGCGGCGACAGCGAGGGGCTGATCGACTATCCGCGCTCGATCGCCGGGGTGCAGGCGGTTGCCCTGCTGCGTGAGGTGGGAGACGACCAGTACAAGGTCTCGCTGCGCAGCCGCGGGGCCGTCGACGTCGAGAAGATCGCCCGCAAGAAGGGCGGCGGCGGTCACCACAACGCCGCCGGCTACCAGGCGGAGGGCGACCTCGAGACCCTGCGCCGGGAGGTCACCGCCGAGCTCGCGGCGGCCCTGGAGTCGTGATCGTGGATGGACTCCTCCTGGTCGACAAGCAGCCCGACTGCACCTCGCACGACGTGGTGCAGCAGGTGCGGCGGCTGATCCGGCAGCGCAAGGTGGGCCACTGCGGCACGCTCGACCCGGGCGCCACCGGTCTGCTGGTGGCCACCGTCGGCCGGGCGACGCGGCTCACCCGGTTCCTGATCCGGGCGCCCAAGGTCTACGCCGGCGAGATCCGATTCGGGATCGCCACCGACACCTACGACGCCGCGGGCGAAGTGGTCGGGGGCGGCCCCACCGACGGCCTCACCGCCGACGCCATTGGTGCCGGGATGACGGCGCTCGAGGGACGCCAGCAGCAGGCGGCGCCGCCGTTCAGCGCCAAGAAACTCAAGGGGGTCAAGTACTACGAGCTGGCGCGGCGCGGCGAGACGCCGCCCGAGGCCAGCAAGGAGGTCGAGGTCTTCGAGTTCCGGCCCACCGGCGAGCTGGCCGGCGACCGGCTGCCCTTTCGGCTGGCCTGCACCTCCGGCACCTACGTTAGGACCCTGGCCCACGACCTCGGCCAGCGGCTGGACTGTGGCGCCCACCTGGCCACGCTGCGGCGCCTGCAGGTGGGCCCGTTCTCGGTCGAGGACGCTCTCACCCTCGAGGGCCTGGCCGAGCGCATGGAGGCCGGCGACCCTGCCGGCCCGGGCTGGGTCCCCTTCGACGAGATTCCGCTGCCCTTCGAGGAGGTCGCCGCCGACCAGCAGCAGGAGCGCCGCATCCGCCACGGCCAGTCGGTGCTGGTGCGCACCGTGGGCGGCGAGGAGGGCGACTGGGTCAAGCTCGTCAACCGCCGCCACCAGCTGATCGCCGTGGGCACGGTGATCGAACGCATCGGCCAGGGATCGGTCGGCGTCGTCCAGCCCCGCATCGTCTTCAGTTGAGGCGGCCAGAGCCGCCCCGTGTGGTAACATCCAACGTCTGTCGAGGAGGAAGAGGAGTTGTCCCTCACCAGTCAAGTCAAGACCGAGATCATCCTGGAGTCGCGGCTTCACGACCACGACACCGGTTCTCCCGAAGTCCAGGTGGCGCTGTTGACGCGCCGGATCACCGAGCTCACCGAGCACTTCAAGACCCACGCCAAGGACCATCACAGCCGGCGGGGACTGCTCAAGCTCGTCGGCCGCCGCCGCCGCCTGCTGGATTACCTGAAGCGCCAGGACTACGAGCGATACCGCTCGACCATCGAGCGCCTCGGCATCCGCAAGTAGCCCCGCCTCCGGCGAGGTGATCTAGCCGCCCGCAACCGATCGTGGCCAGCGGGGCGGTCGCCGTGCGTCGCCGGTCACGGCCCGCGAATCGCGGCAAAGCAAAGAGAAGAAGAGAAGAAGAGAGAGAGAAGATCGCAGACGAAAGCGAAGAAAGAAGAGTGGAAGCAAGATGAAGCAAACCTATGAAGTAACGATCGGCACCGAGACCCTGTCCATCGAGACCGGCAAGGTGGCCCGCCAGGCGGACGGTTCGTGCATGATCCGCTACGGCGACACCGTGGTGCTCACCACGGCCTGCATGAGCAAGAGCCCGGTCCCCCGCGACTTTCTGCCCCTGACCGTCGACTACCGCGAGTACACCTACGCCGGCGGCCGGATCCCGGGCGGCTTCTTCAAGCGCGAGGGCCGACCCACCGAGAAGGAGATCCTCACCTGCCGGATGACCGATCGCCCGCTTCGCCCGCTGTTTCCGGAGGCCTACCGTCACGAGACCCAGATCGTCTCGCTGGTGCTGTCGGCCGACGGCGAGAACGACCCCGACGTGCTGGCCATCAACGGCGCCTCGACCGCCCTCATCCTGTCCAAGATCCCGTTCTACGAGGCGGTGGGCGCGGTCCGGGTGGGGCTGATCGACGGCGAGGTCGTCTTCAACCCCACCAACAGCCAGCGCGACGTCTCGGATCTCGACCTGATGGTCGTCGGCACCGCCAAGGCGGTGGTGATGGTGGAGGCGGCGGCCAACCAGCTACCCGAGGAGATGGTGCTGGACTGCATTTTCCGGGGCCACGAGGAGCTGCAGAAGCTGATCGAGGCGCAGCGCGAGCTGGCCGCCCGCGCCGGGGTGGTCAAGCCCGAGTGGGCGGCGCCGGAGAGCTACGGCGACGAGCTCTACCGGAAGGTGCGGGCCGACCTCGAGGGGCCGCTCAAGGACGCCCTCCACACCCCCGAGAAGTTCGCCCGCAAGGAGGCGGTGTCGGCGGTGGTCGATCCCTATCTCGAGGCCCTGCCCGAGGACGAGGAGGAGGCCGAGGTCCAGGTGCGGCGCATCGTCAAGCGGCTCGAGGAGGAGATCCTCCGCGAGACGGTGCTGGGCACCCGGCGGCGGTTCGACGGCCGCAACCTCGACGAGGTCCGCGCGCTCGGCGCGGAGGCCAGCTTCCTGCCCCGCACCCACGGCTCGGCGCTGTTCACCCGCGGCGAGACCCAGGCCCTGGTCTCGGCCACCCTCGGCACCAGCCGCGACGCCCAGATCGTCGAGGAGTACGAGGGTGAGAGCCGGCAGAAGTTCATCCTCCACTACAGCTTCCCGCCGTTCTCGGTGGGCGAGGTCAAGTTCCTGCGCGGCCCCAGCCGGCGCGAGATCGGGCACGGGGTGCTGGCTCGCCGGGCGCTCACCCCGGTGCTGCCGCACGAGGACGACTTCCCGTACACCGTGCGGGTGGTCTCCGACATCCTGGAGTCGAACGGCTCCTCGTCGATGGCCACCGTCTGCGGCGGCTCGCTGGCGCTGTTCGACGCCGGGGTGCCGATGCTGGCCTCGGTGGCCGGCGTGGCGATGGGTCTGATCAAGGGCAACGACAGCTTCGCGGTGCTCAGCGACATCGCCGGTCAGGAGGACCACTACGGCGACATGGACTTCAAGGTCGCCGGCACCCGCGACGGCATCACCGCCCTGCAGATGGACATCAAGATCGCCGGGGTGACCCGAGAGATCATGCAGCACGCGCTGGCCCAGGCCCGCGCCGGCCGGCTCCAGATCCTCGACGTGATGGACGCCGAGCTCGACAAGCCGCGGCCGGAGATCTCGCGCTTCGCCCCCCGCCTGCACACCATCATGATCCCGCGCGACCGCATCCGCGACGTCATCGGCCCAGGCGGCAAGACGATCCGCTCGATCACCGAGGAGACCGGCTGCGAGGTGGAGATCGACGACGACGGCAAGGTGACCATCGCCTCGCCCGACGAGGTGGCGGCCACCCGGGCGCGCGAGATGATCGAGCGCCTCACCGAGCAGCCCGAGATCGGCAAGGTCTACGACGGCATCGTGCGCCGGGTCGAGGCCTACGGCGCCTTCGTCGAGATCCTGCCGGGCTCGGACGGCCTGCTCCACATCAGCGAGCTGGCGCCCTACCGGGTGCGCGAGGTCACCGACATCGTCCGCGAAGGCGACGAGGTCAAGGTCAAGGTGATCAACATCGACGACCAGAACAAAGTACGGCTGTCGCGCAAGGCCGTCATCATGGAGGCCCCGGACTACGACCCCGCCAAGTACGAGGGCATGGGCGAGCCGGCGCCGCCGCCGCGGCGTCCCCGCGAGGGCGACGGCGGCGGGCGTGACCGGCGGCGCTCGGGTCCCGGCGGACGGGGTCCCGGTGGCCGTCGGGGACCGGGCGGTGGACGCGGCCGGCGCCCGCGGGCCGGCGCCCGCGACGGCTCGTACGCCGACTAGCGCGGCCGGGGAGTCGAGCTTGGAGCAGGACCGGCTGGTCGCCTATCTGGACGGCTACCTGGCGGCCGCCGGCCTGCCCGACCTCTGCCCCAACGGCCTCCAGGTCGAGGGGCGCCCCGAGATCCGCAAGCTGGTCACCGGCGTCTCGGCCTGCCGCGAGCTGTTCGTGCGCGCCGGCGAGGCCGGCGCCGACGCCGTCCTCGTCCACCACGGCCTGTTCTGGGAGGGCTCGCCGCGGGTCCTCACCGGCGTCCAGTACGGCCGCGTGGCCGAGCTGCTGGCGCGCGGACTCGCGCTGATCGCCTACCACCTGCCGCTCGACGCCCACCCCGAGGTGGGCAACAACGCCGTGGCGGCGAGGCGGCTGGGTCTGGAGGAGCTCGCCCCGTTCGGCGTCTTCGACGGCCGGGCGATCGGCTACAAGGGCCGCTTCCCCCGGCCCCGGCCGGTCGCGGAGATCGTCGCCAGCTGCGCCGCGCTGTTCGGCCAGCCGCCCCAGCTCCTCGGCACCGGACCGCCGGAAGTCACGACGATGGGCATCGTCAGCGGCGCCGCCGAGCGCGCCCTCCATCAGGCCATCCAGGAGGGCCTCGACCTCTTCCTCACCGGCGAGGCCAGCGAGTGGGTGACCAACGTCGCCCGCGAGGCCGGCATCCACTTCGTGGCCGCCGGCCACTACGCCACCGAGCGGCTCGGCGTCCAGGCCTTGGGCGACCACCTCGCCGAGCGCTTCGGCCTCGAGGTCGAGTTCGTCGACGTCCCGAACCCGGTCTAGCGGCCTAGCGGGCCGGGCGCTATTTGACCGGCGAACCGTTGGCGACCGGCCGGTCGGGCTGGAGCAGCACCGGCTCGCCGTCGCCGAGCACCGCCGCCAGCACCATCCCCTGCGACTCGACCCCCATCAGCTTGGCGGGCTCCAGGTTGGTCACCACCACAACCTGCCGCCCCACCAGCTCGTCGGCTCGATACTGCTGCGCGATCCCGGCCACCAGCTGCCGCGTCTCGCCCCCCAGATCCACGATCAGCTTCACCAGCTTCCGCGAGTTCGGCACCACCTCCGCCGCCGTCACCGTCGCCACCTTCAGCTCGGTCTGAAAGAACTGTTGGATCGAGATCACTAGAAGGTGTTTCCTCGCCTTGTTGCCCGGGACGCCTACGTGGCTCGTAACCGATCGTAGCAAGTGTACCACAACGGTTGTCAGCTGGACGCCAATACTACATGTTTGAGACGAGCAAGAGTCCAGGGTCAGGTGGTAGCCATAACCACAATACCCAGGCAGACTGCAAGTTGCATTTACTTGCTCCTTGTGATATCTTCACTATCAAGTTTTGTAAGAAAACTCGAAACTGAACAAGAGAAGGGTCTCCATGACTCGGCTTGTCGTCCTGCTTCTCCTTGCTCTTGCGTCCTTTCCTGCCGCGAATGCAGCCGTCGAGGATTCAGCCTCCGTGATTACCGGCGAGGCGCTCTACGGAGTCGACGAGCTGGGGCGTTTCCTGGTCGCCGTCGACAGCCATCCGCTCGACGGCCTCGCCGACACCTGTTTTCTCTTCACCGCCTCGGAACGAGTGGCGGGTGGCCCGTGGTCGCGCCGCGCCCAGGTGAGAGTCGTCCACAAAGACGACGGCACCCTGTCGCTGCGTGAGAGCCCACCCTTCTTCGTCGTCAGCCTGGCCCTGAGCGGCATCGACCCGCCGGCCCAGGGAAATCCGCCACAGGCCGAAGAGTTCGCCCTGCATGATGGGCTCGAGCTGGTGGCGCTCCACGCAGGCCCGGCCGGCGGAGCCGCCTTGGACCAGATGGACATCGGGCACCTGGCCACCTGGCCCGAGGCGTTTTGGTACGACTATCATGACCCTGCATCGGCTCAGTGCCCCAGCGACCATGATTGCTCGGCCGGAGGCGAGGGCGCCTGTGCTTGCAGCATAGGCTGCGGAGCCGGCTTGTCTTGTAGCGTAAATTGCAGCCCGAGTTCCTGCCCCGAGTCACAGTTCGCCTGCTGCAAGTGCCTCATGTTTGGGTCGAGCTGCCGCTGCCGGCAGTGTATTCCGGCGCCTTGAAGCGCGCGAGTCGACCCGGCCTCAGACTAGTACCGCTGGCCATAAGTACGGGTACGTAGCGCACGGTGCGGCGCCGCGTGACACGCGCCCGCATTTGTGGCCAGCGGTACTAGCGACTTACCAGCCGCCGCGCTGTTTGAGGGAGACCCAGCTGCCGCCGGCGCCGACGATGAGGTGGTCGACGAGGCCGACGCCGACCAGGTCGCCGGCCTGGGCGATGCGGCGGGTGAAGGCGAGGTCTTCGGCGCTGGGCGAGGGGTCGCCGCTGGGGTGGGTGTGGAAGAGCACGAAGCCGGCGGCGCCGCGGAGGAGGCCCTGTTTGAGGATGGCGCGGGGCTCGACGGCGGCGCGGTTGAGGGTGCCGCGGTAGATCTCGGCGTCGCCCAGCAGGCGGTGTCGGGTGTCGAGGAAGACGGCGCCCATGATCTCCTGCTCCTGCAGGGAGTAGCGGAGCGCCAGGTAGCTGGCCACGGCGGCCGGATGGTTGAGGGGCTCGCGGTCGGGCAGCTCGGCCCGGGCCAGGCGGCGGGCCAGCTCGATGGCGGCCATCAGGGTGGCGGTCTTGGCGGGGCCGACGCCGTGCCGGCGGATGGCCAGCGGGCCGGCGCCGAGCAGGCCGGTAAGCCCGCCGCAGCGCGCCAGCAGGTCGCGGGCGAGCTGGACGGCGGAGACACCGGGGCCGCCGGTGCGGAGCAGCACCGCCACCAGCTCGGCGTCGGAGAGGGTGGCGCTACCGGTCCGCAGCAGCCGCTCGCGCGGCCGCTCGTCGGGCGGCATGTCCCTGACCATGGCGGCGACGGCCTGCATCGCCCCATTGGACGCCGGCCGGCGCCGCGATCTGACAGCCCCGACGCGCCTACCCCGCCAGGACGCTGCCGCCGTTGACGTTGAGGATCTCGCCGGTGACGTGGCGGGCGAGCGGCGAGGCCAGGAACAGGACCGGCCCCGCAATGTCTTCGGGCGAGGCGACGCGGCCCAGGGGGATGGTGGCGGTGATCGCCTCGCGGCCGCCGCCGGCGAACGGCTCGACGCACATTTCGGTGTCGACCCAGCCCGGAGCCACCGCGTTGACCCGCACCTCCGGCGCCAGCTCGGTGGACCAGGACTTGGTGGCGGCGATGATCGCCCCTTTCGAGGCCCCGTAGGGGCTGTAGAAGGCCTCGCCGCGCTGGCCGGCGGTGGAGCTGACGTTGACCACGTTGCCGTCCAGCGACTCGCGCAGCAGCGGCAGGGCGTAGCGGAGGCACAGGAAGGGCGCCGTGACGTTGACCCGCCAGGTGGCGTCGAGCTTGTCGGCGTCCAGCTCGGCGACCGGGTTGCGGACCCAGATGCCGGCGTTGCTGACCAGGCAGTCGAGGCCTCCCCAGCGCTCCTCCACCTGGCGGAAGAGGCCCGTCACCTGACCCGGGTCGGACAGCTCGGCGGCGTGGGCGAAGTGCTCGCGCTCGCCGTATCGGCCGATCTCTTCGAGCACCTCGCGGGCGTCGGCCGCCCGCTCCCGGTAGTGGACGGCGACGGTGGCGCCGGCGGCGGCGAACAGCCGGCAGCAGGCGGCGCCGATGCCGCGGCTGCCGCCGGTGACCAGCACGTGCCGGCCGGCGAGCTCGATCAAGCGGTTTCGACCACCATGGCGATGCCCTGGCCGCCGCCGATGCAGGCCGAGGCGGCGCCCACCCCGCCGCCGCGGCGGCGCAGCTCCTTGAGCAGGGTGAGCACCAGCCGGGTGCCGGTGGCCCCCAGCGGATGGCCGAGGGCGATGGCGCCGCCGTTGACGTTGAGCCGCTCGACGTCGAGATCGAGCTCGCGGACCACCGCCAGCAGCTGGCCGGCGAAGGCCTCGTTGATCTCCAGCAGCTCGAGGTCGCCGACCTCGATCCCGGCCTCGGCCGTCGCCTTGCGCAGCGCCGGCGCCGGACC
>JBFGCA010000134.1:0-11081 GCA_041567315.1 Thermoanaerobaculia bacterium
CATTCGAGCGGCGCTGCATCCCGCTGGGCGGCGTTGCTCCTCGGTCGCATATAGCCTCGATATGCTCGCTCGTCGCGCCTTGCCCAGCGGGCGCTTCGCCGCTCTCGATGTGACAAGGAACTTACCGCACGGAACACTAGCAGGGACCTCAGCCGGGCGGATCGCCGGCCGCGGCCGGCGAGAAGAGCGACAGGACCGGCAGGCCTAGCTCGCGGCGCACCGCCTGACGGCGCAGCCGCACGCGGGTGTCGTCGTCGGGGGCGGCGGCCTCCGGCAGGCGGCGGCGGACGGTCTCGAGCGCTCGCTCGACGGCGGCGGCGACGCGGTCGCTGCCCTCCGGGTCGAGCGACCGCTCGGCGGCTTCGAGAAGCTCGGCGTCGAGCCCGGCCAGAGCCTCCTCGACCTCATCGACCGCGCCCGTCAGACCGCGGATGCGGCCGGCCAAACGGTCGCGGTGCGGTAGGCCGGCGGGCAGCGCCGCCGCCAGCCGGCCCAGACGCTCGGCCGCGTCGATCGTCTCGCCCGGCCCCCGCGCGCCGGTCGCGGTCAGCTCGCGCTGGAGGCGCCAGGCCGCCTCCACGGCCCGCCGGCAGTAGCGCAGGCTGTTGACGTAGCGGTCCTGCCCGCGCTCGGCACGCCTGGCGAACACCTCTTCGAGGCCGCGGCGCACGACGCCGAGCGGGATCCCCTGCCGCCGCCATTCGCGCGCCACCTGCCAGTCGGCCGGCGACAGCAGCAAGGGCGCCCCGCGGAGGCCGATGAAGGTCTCCTCGATGACGCGGAAGTAGGCCTGGTCCTCGCCCGTTTCTCCGCTCACGGCTCCATCAGCTCACCGGCGGCGAGCAGCTCCTCGCCGGCCGCCGAGCGCACCCGCAGGTAGCCGCGCCGGTCGAAGCCGGTGACCACGCCTTCGCGCGCCTCGCCGGCGCGCCGGTAGCGCAGGTGGTCGCCGGGCCGGTGGAGCGAGTACCGCTGGTAGCGCTCGACCGCGTAGCCGGGCTCCTCGAGATGCATCAGCTCGGACAGCACGCCCCGCACCAGCCCGCCAGCCAGCCGCCCCAGCGACGGCGCCTCCGGGGTCTCGAGCGCCACCGACGTGGCGCCGGGCGTCGGCAGCTCGTCCCGGTCCAGCGAATGGTTGACGCCGAACCCCAGCACCACCGCCGCCGCGCCCGCGCCGCCAACCACCGTCTCGATGAGCACCCCGCCGATCTTGCGGCCGCCCACCACCAGGTCGTTGGGCCACTTGAGCCGGCAGGGCCGGGGCAGGAACCCGTTCAGCGCCCGGCAGAGACCGACCCCCGCCAGCAGCGGCAGCAGGGGTAGCTGCTCGGCCGCCGGACGCTGGCGCGGCAGCAGGGTGGCGTAGATCCCGCGGCCCGCCGGGCTCAGCCACTCACGGCCGCGCTGGCCGCGGCCGCGGGTCTGCGCGAGGGCCAGCACCAGGGCCGACGGCGGCTCGAGGTCTTCCGCACGGTAGCCGTCGACAAGACTGCGGGCGAAGTCGTTCGTCGAGCCGGCGACGGCCAGCAGGACGAGGTTCTCGGGGTCGCCGGGGCGCCCCCAGTCGAGACCGGCCAGGAGGTCGCTGAGCGCCGGTTGCGGCGGTGAGGCGGCGGCTCTCAGTCGAGCTGGCTCTCCAGCTCCTGCAGGCGGTCCTTGATGACGATCTCCGCCAGGTCGGGGACCACCTCCCAGGAGACCTCGCGCAGCACCTCGTCGCCCAGCAGCTCGACCACCCGGCGCGCGATGCGTTCGACGTCCTCGTCGGAGAGCGGGCCGGCCGGTGGGGCGGCCGGCGGCTCGGCGGAGGGCGGCGGCAGGGCGACCGGGGCTTCGGCTCCTAGGGCTTCGGCCGACGGGGGCGGCTCGACGGGCGCTGGCTCGACGGGCGCTGGCTCCGGGGAGACCGGAGGTAGGGGTGCCGCAGCCGGCGGCGGCGCGACCTCCACGGCGGCCGGCGCGGCCGAGGTGGCCTCGGCCTGGGCCGGGCCCGCGTCCGCAGGGGCGCCGCCGGTCAGCGACCCGACCAGCCCGAGCAGCTCCTGGGAGTCGAACGGCTTGCGCAGGTGGGCGTCGGCGCCGCAGGCCGCGAAGCGGGCGTCGTCGAACGGCTGGAAGGTGCTGACCAGCAGCAGCACCGGGACCGGTCGCGGCGAGTCCTTGACCTCGCGCGCCAGGTCGTAACCCGACACCTCGGGCAATCCGACGTCGGCGATGACCACGTCGGGCTCGAGCTCGGCCAGGCGGCGACGGGCCTCCTCGCCGTTGCCCACCGCGACGACCTCGTACCCCTCCTCCATGAAGGTCAGCTCGACCACCTTCTGGATGGTCACGCTCTGGTCGGCGAGGAAGATCTGCTTGCTCATGGCCCCAGTCTAGCAGCGCTGCAGCCCGCTAGCAGCCCGTGGCGGAAGTCGGTCGGGTCGGCTGGCGAGCGCGGCGGGGCCGGATGCCAGGCGCGGCGACGCAGGCAATGCCGAGCCATTGTCGAGGAGCGGTAACGCCGCAGACGGCTCCGCCCCGCCGCCAGACGGGCCGGCGGACTTCCACCACGGGCTGCTAAGTCCGCAGCAGGTGGCGGGCGATCACCAGCCGCTGGATCTCGCTGGTCCCCTCGTAGATCGTGGTCACCCGCACGTCGCGGTACAGCCGGGCGATCTCGTACTCCTCGCTGAAGCCGTTGCCGCCATGGATCTGGAGCGCCAGATAGCAGGCCCGATTGGCCGCCTCGGAGGCGAACAGTTTGGCCTGCGAGGCCAGACGGCCGCCCCCGGCACTCGCCGCCAGCTCGGCGGCGGCGCGGGTCAGACAGCGGGCGGCCTCGAGATCGGTGGCGATCTCGGCCAGGTGGAACTGGATCGCCTGGTGACGGGCGATGGGCACCCCGAACTGCACCCGCTCACGGGCGTAGGCCAGCCCCAGTTCCAGCGCCCGCTGGTGGATCCCCACCGCCTGGGCGGCGATCCCCAGCCGCGAGTGGTCGAGCGTGGCGAGGGCGATCGACAGCCCGTCGCCCTCCTCGCCGAGCAGGTGGCCGGTCGGCACTCGGCAGCCTTCGAAGGTCACCGCGGCGGTGACCGAGGCCTTGAGCCCGAGCTTCTCCTCCGGCGCCCCGACCTCGACGCCCGGCGCGTCGGCCGGCACCAAGAAGGCGCTCAGCGCCCGCTTGCCGGCTCCCGGCGCGGTGCGCGCCACCACCACGTAGAAGCCGGCCCGCCCGGCGTTGGTGATCCAGGCCTTCTGCCCGTCGAGCACCCAGCCGTCGCCGTCGCGGCGGGCGCGGGTCTGGAGCGAGCCGGCGTCGCTGCCGGCGCCGGGCTCGGTGAGGCAGAAGGCGCCCAGCGTCTCGCCGGAGGCCAGCGGCGGCAGCACCGCCTGCTTGAGGGCCTCGCTCCCGAACCGCTGGATCGGCCAGCAGCAGACCGAGTTGGTGACGCTCATGGTGACCGCCATCGACGGGCAGACCCGGGCCAGCTCCTCGACCGCCACCAGATAGCTCAGCACGTCGAGGCCGGCGCCCCCGTAGCGCTCCTCGACCATCATCCCGAGCAGGCCCAGCTCGCCCAGCTCGCGGACCAGCTCGTCCGGGAAGGCGTGGCTGCGATCGCGTTCGGCGGTCCCCGGCCGGATCCGCTCCTCGGCGAAGCGGCGCACCTCGTCGCGGAGCAGGCGCTGCTCGCCGCTCAGGGTCGAGCCCGGGGGCGCGGCGGCCGCCGGGGCGGCGGCGGGGGCGACGGTCAGCTCAGGAATGCTCCAGCACCCAAGACGAGATGACCAGCTTCTGGATCTCGTTGGTGCCCTCGTAGATCTCGGTAATGCGGGCGTCGCGGAAGTGCCGCTCGACGTCGTACTCGCGGCTGTAGCCGTAGCCGCCGTGGATCTGGAGCGCCCGGTCGGTGACGTGCTGGGCCATCTCCGAGGCGAACAGCTTGGCCTGCGCGGCCTCCAGCGTGTAGCGCTTCTGGTTGTCCTTGGCCCAGGCCGCCTTCCAGGTCAGCAGCCGGGCCGCGTCCAGCTCGGTCGACATGTCGGCGAGATAGAACTGGATGGCCTGGAAGTCGGCGATCGGCTTGCCGAACTGGCGGCGCTCCTGCGAGTAGGCGAGCGCCTTCTCGAAGGCCGCGCGGGCGATTCCCACCGCCTGGGCGGCGATGCCGATGCGCCCGCCGTCGAGGGTCGCCATCGCCACCTTGAACCCCTCGCCCTCGGCGCCCAGCCGCTGGTCGGCCGGCACCCGCAGGTCCTGGAAGGCGAGCTCGGTGGTGCCCGAGGCGTTGACCCCGAGCTTGCGCTCGTGTCCGCCGCGGCTGAAGCCCGGGGCGTCGCTGGGGACGACGAACGCGGTGATGCCGCGGTGGCCCTGGGAGGGGTCGACGGTGGCGAACACCAGCGCCAGGTCGGCATGGGTGGCGTTGGTGATGAAGACCTTGTTGCCGTTGAGGACGTAGTCGTCGCCGTCGCGCACCGCCGTGGTCCGCAGCCCGGCCGGGTCGCTGCCCGCCTCGGGCTCGGTCAGCGCGAAGCAGCCCAGCCGCTCGCCGCTGGCCAGCGGCTTGAGGAAGCGCTGCTTCTGCTCCTCGCTGCCAAAGGCCAGCAGCGGGTCGCAGACCAGCGAGTTGTTGACCGAGAGGATGACCCCGCTCGAGGCGCAGGCGCGGCTGATCTCCTCCATCACCAGGCAGTAGGCCAGGGTGTCCATGCCGGCGCCGCCGTACTCCTCGGGCACCGCCACCCCGGCCAGGCCCAGCTCCCCGGCCTGGCGGTAGAAGTCGATCGGGAACTCGCCGCTGTCGTCGATCTCGCTGGCCCGCGGCGCCACCACCTCGTCGGCGAAACGCCGCACGCTGCGCTGGAGCAGCCGGTGCTCTTCGCTGAGCTCGACTTGCAAGACTGGACCTCGGGGGGTGGGCCTCGGGAGCAGCGGCGCCGGCCGCGCGTGGCCGCGAGTTTTCTAGCACGCGCCGTGAAAGGCGGTCAAGGCGACCGGGGTTGGGTCGGGCGGCGGGGCTGTGCGAGACTCGGGGGGATGTCCGGCAAGCCCCCTTCCGGCGGCGAGGCCCGTGGCGACGCCTCTCGCGGCCAGGGCTTCAGCGGCTACTCCGCGGCCGAGATCCAGGCCTATCTGCCCAGTGGTTGGCGGCCGGCCGACCGCCGTGCCGGCCTCCTCGACGCGCCGGCCGCGGTCTGGGAGCTGGAGGTGCTCGACGGCGCCGACATGCCCTGGCGGCTCGCGGTGTCGGCCGCCGAAGCCGCCCGGCACGGCCGTCTCGAGGCCCTGCGGCGCGCCGTCGACCGCCTCTGCCGGGCCGCTCTCGCCTGAGCCCTGCTAGGCGCCGTCCTCGGCGGCCCGGCGGATGCCGTACTGGTCCATCTTCTTGTAGAGGTTGCTGCGCGGGGTCTGGATCGACTGCGCGGTGCGGGTGACGTTCCAGTCGTGGCGCTCGAGCTGCTGGACCAGGAACATCCGCTCGGCGGCCTCGCGGAACTCCTTGAGGGTGGTGGCCGACAGCATCGCGGCGCTGCCTTCCGGGCGCCCGCTACCCAGGGCCGCCTGGACGTCGGCGGCGGTCACCGCCTCCCCCGGCGCCAGGATCAGCAGCCGCTCGATGACGTTCTTGAGCTCGCGGACGTTGCCCCGCCAGCGCAGCTGCCCCAGCGCCTCGAGGGCGGCGGGCTCGAACTCCTTGCGCCGGTAGTTGTTGGCCGCCGCGTAGCGGCGCACGAAGTAGTCGACCAGCTCCGGCACGTCCTCGAGGTGCTCGCGCAGCGGCGGGGTGCGGATGGGAAGCACGTTGAGACGGTAGAAGAGGTCCTCGCGGAACTTGCCCTCGGCGATCTCCTCCTCGAGCTCGCGGTTGGTGGCCGCCACCACCCGCACGTCCACCTTGACGGTGCGCTGTGAGCCCACCGGCTCGGCCTCGCCGTCCTGGAGCACCCGCAGCACCTTGGCCTGGGTGCGGGCCGACATGTCCCCGATCTCGTCCAGGAAGATGGTGCCGCCGTCGGCGGCCACGAACTTGCCGACCTGCTTGCGGACCGCGCCGGTGAAGCTCCCCTTCTCGTGCCCGAAAAGCTCGGACTCGATCAGCTCGTCGGGGATCGCCGCGCAGTTGACCTGCACCAGCGAGCGGTCGCGGCGCGGGCTGAGGCGATGGATCGCCCGCGCCACCAGCTCCTTGCCGGTGCCGCTCTCGCCGGTGATCAGCACCGTGGCCGGCGTGGGGGCGGCCTTCTCCACCGTCTCGCGCAGCCGCCGCATGGCCGGCGAGGAGCCGATCAGGTCGTCGGGCTCGGCGCGGACCGCCTGCGACTCCTGCACCAGCCGGTAGCTCTCCAGGGCGTTGCGCAGGCTGAGCAGCACCCGCTCGCGCTCCAGCGGCTTCTCGAAGAAGTCGAAGGCGCCGCGGCGGGTGGCCTCGACCGCCGTCGACACGTCGCCGTGGCCGGTGATGACGATCACCGGCATCTCGTAGCCCCGCTCCCGCAGGTTGCGAAGCACCTCCAGCCCGTCCAGCTCGGGCATCTTGATGTCGAGCAGCACCGCGTCCGGCAAGCTCTGCCGCACCCGGTCCAGCGCCTCGGTGCCGGAGGCGGCCTCGAGCACCCGGTAGCCCTCGTACTCGAGCACCATCCGCAGGCTCTCGCGGATCGAGGCCTCGTCGTCGGCCAGCAGCACGCTGGCGCGGACCGATTTGCGCTCCTCGGCCATCACGCTGTGGCGAGCGGAATCGGGGCGCGCCCCCACCCGCTCAAGGCACCGCCGGGAAGACGAAGAGCGGCTGGATCTCCTGGCCGCGCATGAAGCGCCGCACGTAGATCCGCAGCCGCGAGCCGGGCTCGCTGGCACGGATCAGCCGCTCGAACTCGGCGACGCTGCCCACCGGCGTCCCGTTGACCTCGGTGATGACGTTGATGACGTCGCCCCCCCGCAGCCCCTCGTCGTAGAGCGGGCTGCGCGGCGAGACGTCGGTGACCCAGACGCCCTCGAGGTCCTCCGGCAGGCCGTGCATCGAGCGCAGCCCCGGGGTGAGGTCCTGGTAGCGCAGGCCCAGCCACTCGATGCTGCCCTCGTCCTGGCCGCCCTCGGACGGCGGAGCGCCGCCCTCGGAGGGCCGCTCGGTGAGATCGACCGACCTGGTCATCCGCTTGCCGTCGCGGACCAGATCGATCTTGACGCTGACTTCGGGCCCCCGCGACGACACGTAGTCGATCAGGTCGCGGGTGTCCCGCACCTTGACGTCGTCGACCTTGACGATCACGTCGCCGGGCCGGATGCCGGCCTTGTCGGCGGGCAGGCCGGGCAGCACGTTGGTGACCAGCGCCCCCTCCGAGGCGTCCAGACCGAAGGCCTCGGCGGCCCGCTCGGTGACGTCGTTGACTCCGATGCCGAGGTAGCCGCGGCGCACCCGGCCGCTCTCCTTGAGCTGCGGCAGCACCCGCTGGAGGATGTTGACCGGCACCGCGAAACCGATGTTCTCGGAGCCCCAGTTGATCGCCGTGTTGATCCCCACCACCTCGCCGTCGAGGTTGAGCAGCGGGCCGCCGGAGTTGCCGAAGTTGATGGCGGCGTCGGTCTGGATGAAGTCCTCGAAGGAGCTGGTCTCCTGGCTGATGTTGATGCGCCGGCCCTTGGCACTGACCACTCCCACGGTGACGGTGTCGGCCAGGCCCTGCGGACTGCCGATCGCCATCACCCAGTCGCCGACCCGCAGCCGGTCGCTGTCGCCCAGCGGCAGGGCAGCGAGGTTGCGCGGCGGGTCGATCTTGAGCAGCGCCAGGTCGGTCGCCGGGTCGCTCCCCTTGATCTCGGCGTCGTAGGTGCGCTCGCCGATCCGCACCCGCACCTGCTCGGCGCCGCGGATGACGTGGTTGTTGGTCACTACGTAGCCGTCCTCGCTGATCACGAAGCCGCTGCCGCCGGAGTCGGAGCGGAACTCCTGTTGCGGATCCTCCTCGGGCTGCGGGCGGCGCCGCCGCGGCCCGAAGAAGAACTCGAAGGGGTCGATGGCGCGGCCCCGCCCGGAGCGCTCGAAGCTCGAGGCCTCGATCGAGACCACGGCCGGCGCCACGTGCTCGACCAGGTCGGCGAAGCTGGGCAGCGCCGGCGGCGTCGAGGCGGGGACCGCGGCCGGCCTCGCCGCCGGCGCCTCCTCGGGGGCGCCGACGCCGGCCGGCGTCCAGTTGAGGGCGCCGGCCAGGACCATGCCGAAGACCAGGGCGCCGAAGACGAGTAGCACGGTGAGAAGACGGTGACTGGGGCGCGGGGCACTCATCGTCGGTCGGTTCTCCTTGGTTCTGGGTCGGATTGGCCTTCGGTGGCCGGCAGCCGTCGGTCGGGCTTCGCTCATCCGGTAGGTCAAGCAAGCGGCTTGCCAGGCGCCGGACCGCGACCGCCGCTATCGTTCCGCCGGCCGGCGCCATTATGGCAGCCCGGCCCGACCGCCGGCTCAACTCTCCGGCTCCCGGCGCCGCAAGTCAAGCCGCCCCGGGGGCCGGGCCGGCACGGCGAGCCACGCAGCGCTTGAACGGCGGCCCGAGATGACCTATACTTGGCGGGCTGACTCTTGGGGTCGCAAGGGAGGGAGTGGGTTTACACCCACTCTTTTTTGTTTGCGCCCTGGGAACGAGTTCGTGAACGCCAATGTCATCGACCCCGCGCTCCGCGAGGAGCTGGCCGCCGCCGCCGACCGCTCGGGCTGCGAGCTGCTCCACTGCGAGTTCGCCGGCGGCACGCTGCGCCTAGTGCTGGACCGGCCGGAGGGGGTGACCCTGGAGGATTGCCAAACGGTCTCCAAACAGGTGTCGGCACTGCTCGACGTCGCCGACTTCGGCGCCGGCCGCTACCTGCTGGAGGTCACCTCGCCGGGCCTCGACCGCAAGTTCTATCGCCGCCAGGACTTCGAGCGCTTTCAGGGCCACCGCGTGCGGGTCACCTTCAGCGACCCGGAGGGCGCCAGGAGGACGGTGGTCGCTCGGCTCGAGAGCTATCTGCCGGAGGGCGAAGGAACCGCGGTCCTGGTCGACGAGTCGACCCGCGAGAGTTATAGTATCTCCCTGAAAAAAATACAGTTAGCCCGGCTCGCGCCGGAGCTCTAGGAAGTCTCGAAAATGCCACAGACCCATGCTCCCGAATTCAAGCTGACCGAGGTCCTGCAGCAGGTCGCCCGCGAGAAGGACATCGACCTCGAGCGCTGGATCGTCGCGCTCGAGGACGCGATGGCCTCGGCGGCCAAGAAGCAGCACCGGATCAAGGCCCCGGTGCGCTCCAAGTTCGACCCCGAGACCGGCACCTTCTCGGCCTTCATCGTCAAGACGGTGGCCGAGGAGATCGAGGACCCGCTGGCCGAGTGGACCCTCGAGGAGGCGCAGGACCACAAGCCCGACGCCAAGATCGGGGACGAGATCCACATCCCCATCTCGACCGAAGGCCTGGGCCGGATCGCCGCCCAGTCGGCCAAACAGGTGCTCTACCAGCGCATCCGCGAGGCCGAGCGCGAGAAGGTCTACAACGAGTTCGTCGGCCGCGTCGGCGAGGTGCTCAACGGCACCGTCAAGCGGTTCGAGCGCGGCGACATCATCGTCGACCTGGGCCGCACCGAGGCCCTGGTACCGCGGAGCGAGCAGGCCCGGCACGAGCGCTACAGCCAGGGCGAGCGCATCCGGGCGGTCATCATCGACGTCCACAAGCAGCCCAAGGGCCCGCAGATCGTGCTGTCGCGGACCGATCCGCGGCTGCTGGTCAAGCTGTTCGAGATGGAGGTGCCGGAGATCTACGACGGCACCGTCCAGATCAAGGCGGCGGTGCGGGCGCCGGGCGAGCGCGCCAAGGTGGCGGTAATCAGCCGCGAGCGCGACGTCGACCCGGTGGGCGCCTGCGTCGGCATGAAGGGCTCCCGCGTGCAGTCGATCATCCGCGAGCTGCGCGGCGAGAAGATCGACATCATCGAGTACTCGGACGACCTGGTGACCTTCGCCCAGAGCGCCCTGGCGCCGGCCCGCATCACCCGCGTCTCGGTCACCCACCCCGGCGAGAGCCCGCACCTCGACGTCATCGTCGAGGACGAGCAGCTGTCGCTCGCCATCGGCAAGCGCGGCCAGAACGTGCGCCTGGCGGCCGAGCTGCTCAACGCCAAGATCGACATCAAGAGCGAGACCGACGTCAAGGACGAGGTGGCCGGCGCGCTGGCTCGCATGCTGCAGACCGCGATGGCCGAGGAGCCGGCGCCATCGACCGAGTTCGACATCACCACCGCGCCCGGCATCGGCGCCAAGACCGGCGAGAAGCTCCAGGAGGCCGGGTTCGAGACCCTCGACAGCCTCCTCGGGAGCACGCCGGAGGCGCTCGAAGCGGTCGAGGGGGTCGGCCCCAAGACCGCGCGGGCCATCCTCAGCTGGGCCGAGGAGCAGGCCGAGGCCCGCCAGGCGACCGAGGGCGCGGCGGTCGCCGAACCGGCGCCCGACGCGGCCGGCGAGCCGGCCGAGGCCGCCGGTGCCGAGAGCGACGACTTCATGGCCGCCCTCAGCCGGGCTTTGCAGGAGGCCGAGGACCGCGACGAGGCGGCGAAGCGCGCTCGCGAGTCGGCGGAGGCCGCGGAGACCGCCCCGGTGCCGGCCGCCGACGCCAACGCGGGTAAAAGCGGAGACAGCGGTTCCTGAGGGCGCCCGGCGCCGTCCGAGAAAGGGTTCGTCAGTCCATGGGCAAGATTCGGCTCAAAGACCTCGCCGTCAAGATGGGCATCGCGGAGCAGGACCTGCTCTTCAAGCTCAAGTCGATCGGCGTGCGGGTCGACGAGGAGCACGCCGAGATCGACACCACCGTCATCCAGGCGATCCTGACCGGCAAGCGGCTACCCCAGCCGCGCGAGGTCATCCTGCGCGACGCCGAGTCCAAGGCCACTGCCCCGCCCCGGCGGCGGCCGATGCCCCGCCGCCTGCCGGTCAGCCCGATGCGCCCGGCACGGCGGCGAACGCTGATCCAGAAGGTGGAGCCGCGGATCAAGACCATTCCGGCGACCGAGCGCCCGGCCGCCACCACCCCCGAGCGCAAGGAGGGTGAGGGGGTGCGGCCGGCGGCCGCC
>JBFGCA010000135.1:0-11005 GCA_041567315.1 Thermoanaerobaculia bacterium
CCACCAGCGTCTGGGCGGCGATCGCCAGCGGCGCCGCCGGCGGCACCACTCCGCGGTCGAAATCGCCGCTGTGGAGATCGCGCCCGCCGACCGGGGTCCCGGCCTTGCCCGCCTGCACCCCCAGCACGTGCTCGGGGTCGTTGCCGAACAGGGTGACGCCGGGCATGCCGTAGCCGGTGGCCTTGAGCGCGAAGCGGCGGGCGGCGGTCTGCTCGCTGACGTGGGTGCCCAGCGCCCAGTGGTTGTTCTCGACCACGAAGACCAGGTTGAGCTTCTGGGCGCCGGCTAAGCCGGCCGCCTCGTGCCACTCACCGAGGCTCGAGCCGCCGTCGCCGATGAAGGCCACGCAGACCCGGTCCTCGCGGCGGAGCTTGAAGGCGTAGGCCATCCCCAGCAGGGTCTGGGTGGCGATCGCCAGCGGCGCCGCCGGCGGCACCACCCCGCGGTCGAAGTCGCCGACGTGGAGGTCGCGGCCGCCCACCGGGGTGCCGCTCTTGCCGTACTGGACCAGGATCGGCGCCAGCGGATCGGGCACGAACATCAGCATCGCCCCGAGGTCGCGGATCAGCGGGCTGATGTAGTCGCCGCGGTAGGTCTCGCCCTGACCGTACTCGGGATAGCGGCGCAGCCGCAGGGCGGCGCCGACGATCGCCTCCTGGCCGGTCGAGCGGAAGCCCTTCTGCGGCGAGGGGTAGTCGCGCCAGCGGACCTCCCTGGCGTCGAAGGCGCGCTTGAGGAAGTCGTCGAGCTCGCGGGTCAGCACCATCGTCCGGTACAAAGCCCGCCGCTCGTCGGCGGTGATCGAGGCCTTGACCCGGCGGCGCTCGAAGAACCCCTTCACCTGCACCTCGAGCGCCTGGCGGGTCCATTCGACCGCCCGCTGATGGCTCATCCCCGGCCACAGCTCGGCTTGGGCGAACTCTGCGCCGGTCCGCGAGCGGGCCTCGATGCGCTCGAGCAGCGCCGCCTCCAGCTCATCCTCGGTCGCCACCCGCGGCAGATCGCGGATCAGGAACGGGGCCTCGAGGCTGAGGAAGCCGTGCAGCTCGCGCAGCAGCTCGGCCGGCAGGGTGCCGGCCGCCGGCGCCGTCGGTTCCATGACCCGACAGGATAACCAATCGGGCGGGCAGCGGCCCGCGACAGGCGCGCCCTCGAGGCGCCGCGGTGGCGGCGGCTAGCCGGTCTCGGCGGTGGCGGGCGGGGCGCTTTCGCCCACCGCCGGCCGGGCCGGCGCCGAGACCCGCCAGATCCGCCGCAGCCAGTTGGCCACCGCCTCCATCCAGATCGAGATCGAGGGCAGCGCCAGCAGCGTCAGCACCGCCGAGGACAGCAGCCCGCCCATCACCGTGCGGGCCAGCGGGTAGTAGAAGATGCCGGCGGTGTTGGGTCCGCGGATGGCCAGCGGCAGCAGCCCGATGACGGTCGTGGCGGCGGTCATCAGGATCGGGCGCAACCGCTCGCGGCCGGCCAGCAGGATCGCCTCGTCGCGAGGCAGCCCCCGCTGGCGGAGCTGGTGGACGTGGTCCAGCAGCACGATGCCGTTGTTGACCACGATCCCCATCAGGATCAGCAGCCCGATCTGCGCCATCAGGTTGAAGACCGTGCCGGTGGCGGCCAGCATCCAGGCGGCGCCGGGCACCGCGAAGAGGATCGAGAACAGGATCGCGAACGGCTGGGCCAGCGACTCGAAGAGCGACGCCATCACCAGATAGACCAGGATCAGGGCGAGCAGGAAGTTGACCCCCATCTGGGCGTTCTGATCCTGCTGCTCGACGATGCGGTCGCTCCACGACCAGGAGTAGCCCGGCGGCAGATCGAAGGCGCCCATCAGGCCCTCGATCTCCTGCTTGGTCCCGTCCCAGTCCTCGCCCTCGTAGGTGCCCCTGACCGCCACCCGCACCTTGCGGTTCTCACGGGCGATCTCGCGCGGCCGCTGGATGACCTCGAAGGTGGCGATGTCGCCGAGCTGGAAGGGGCGCTGGCCGTCGGCGCCGCCGCCGATCTGGATGCGCTTGAGGTCCTCGAGGTTCTCGCGGTCCTCGAGCCGCAGCGCCAGCCAGGTCTCGACCTCGCGGTCGCCGGCCTTGAAGCGCGGCAGCCGCATGGCGCCGAGGGTGAAGGAGAAGATGTCGGCCAGGTCCTGGGCGGTCAGACCCAGCCGCTCGGCCTTGCCGCGGTCGACCCGCACCTGGATCTCGCGCTGCGCGTCGCGCAGGTCGGTGCGCACGTCCTGGACGTTGGCGAGGGTCTCGATCCGCCGCGCCGCCTCGCTGGCGAAGCGGTCGAGGACGCCGGTGTCCTGGCCGAAGAACTTGACCGCGAAGTAGGTGCTGCTGCCGCCCTCGTCGGCATCGTCCTGGAAGTAGAGCTTGACGCCGGCCAGCTCGGGCAGCGCGTCGCGGATCTGCTGGCGCAGCTCCTTGATCTCCCTGTCGCCGAGATCCTTGCGGGTCAGCACCATGGTGGTCTCGGCCCGGTTGGCGGCGAAGAAGCTATAGATCGACTCGATGAGGAACTCCTCGCGGTTGCGGTCGAGCATCGCCTCGACCACGTCGACCGCGTCCTCGGCCTCCGACTTGTAGGTGTAGTCGGCGAACTCGTAGCGCAGGAACAGCCGCTTGTTGACCGTTCCCGAGAAGATCGCCGACTCGACCAGGCCGGTGAAGAACGGGGTCAGCCCGACGCCCATCACCAGCAGCAAGAGACCGGCGGTCTTCCACGGCCGCGCCAGGCTCCAGGTGAGCATCCCCGCGTAGCGCTCCTCGAGCCAGGCGATCGAGGCCACCGGCTTGGCCCGCCGCTTGCCCAGGAAGTGCGCCGACATCAGCGGGATCAGGGTCAGCGAGGAGAACAGCGAGCAGGCCAGGGCGATGGTGATGGCGATGCCGATCTCGCGCAGCCAGGTGGTGAGCTCGGCCTTGGCCCCCACCACCAGGGGCAGGAAGACGATCAGGGTGGTCAGCGTAGAGGCTGCCACCGCGGTCGACACCTGGCGGGCACCGAGGAGCGCCGCCCGCTCGCGGTCGCGCTCGGTGCGGTGGACGCGGTCGATCGACTCCAGCACCACCACCGCGTTGTCGACCAGCATCCCCACCGCCAGCATCAGCCCCATCATCGACAGGATGTTGAGGGTCTTGCCCATGAAGAAGAGGATGCCGGTGGCGGCGAGGATCGAGAACGGGATCGACAGCGAGACGATCAGCGTCGAGTCCAGCCGGCGCAGGAAGAAGTAGAGGCTGAAGACCGCCAGCAGGGCGCCGATCGAGCCGGCCTTGAGCAGACCCTGGAGGCCGCCGCTGATCTCCTCGCCCTGGTCGTCCCAGACGAAAACGGTCACCCCCTGGAGCAGCGGGTCGTCGTTGACGTCGCCGCGGATGACGTCCATCACCCGGCGCACCACCTCGACGGTGTTGGCGGTGGACTCCTTGAAGACCGACAGCGCCACCGCATAGTCGAGGTCGAGGTGCCGACCGTGGACGTAGGGCGGCTCCTCGTAGGTCAATTCGGCGATGTCCCGCAGCCTCACACCCTGGGCGTTGACCACCAGGTCGCCGAGATCGTCGACCGAGCCGAACTGGCCGACGGCACGGGCGCTGAAGCGTCTGCCCTCGTCCTCGATCTGGCCCAGCACCAGGTTCGAGGAGGCGCCGCGGAGCTGCTCGATCAGGGCGCCGACGTCGACGTCGTGCTCCTTGACCCGGTCGAGGATTAGGTCGACGTCGATCTCGCGCGGTGCCACCCCTTCGAGCGTCACCCGCGCCACCCCCGGCACCCGCCGGATGCGGTTGAGGATGCGGGCCTCGATCAGGTCGTAGTTCTCTGAGAGGTCGACGCCCTGGGCCGAGACCCTGGCCTCGACCACCGGGATGTCGTTGGTGTTGAACGAGAAGATGACGACGTCGCCGATCGCCGCCGGCAGCTCGGGCTTGACCTGGTCCATCTTCTCGCTGACCTGCATGCGGACCACGTCCAGCTCCTCGCCCCACAGGAACTCGAGCCAGAACTGGGCCTCGTCCGCCGAGGCCTGCGAGTTGAGGGTCTTGATCCCCGGCAGCGTGGACAGCACCTCCTCCACCGGCCTGACGATCTCGCGCTCGATCTGCTGCGGGTTGGAGTTGGGGTAGGGGATCTGGATGCCGATGAACGGCACGTCCACCTCGGGCAGATAGGCAAGCGGGATGCGGGTGACGGCGATCAGCCCGGTGACCAGCACGCTGATCAGGATCATGCCGGTGGTGATCGGCCGCTGGACGGCCAGCCGGGGTAGCCGCATCAGCTCGCCTCGGTGAGCGCCCCGCTCACCACCGGCTCGGCGGCGGCCGCCGGGGTGGCCGCGCCCGCGGCGGCGGGGATGGCGACGGCGGCCTCGTCCGCCGCCTGGTCGGGCCGGCGATCGAGCAGCGAGTAGACCACCGGGATGACCACCAGGGTCAGCAGGGTGGCGACCGACAGGCCGCCGATGACGGTGATCGCCAGCGGCGCCCGCAGCTCGGCGCCCTCGCCCAGGCCCAGCGCCATCGGTGCCAGCCCCAGGATGGTGGTGGCCGAGGTCATGAAGATCGGCCGCAGCCGGTCGCTCCCCGCCGCCACCAGCGCCGCGGTCCGCGACAGCCCGGCGGCCCGCCGCTGGTTGACGGCGTCGACCAGGACGATGGCGTTGTTGACCACGATGCCGGCCAGCATCACCGCCCCGATCATCGCCACGACGTTGATCGGGCGCCCGGTCAAGCCGAGCGCGGCGACCACCCCGATCGCCCCCAGCGGCAGGGTGAAGATGATGACCAGCGGATGGAGGAACGACTCGAATTGCGAGGCCATCACCAGGTAGACCAGGAAGATGGCCAGTCCCATCGCCATCAGCATCGAGCGCTGGGCCGCCGCCCGCTCCTCCTCCTGGCCGCTGAGCATGGCGGCGACGCCGGGCGGCAGGGCGGCGCCGGCGATCAGCGTCTTGACGTCGGCGGCGGCGCCGGCCATGTCGCGATCCACCAGGTTGGCCGACACCACCGCCGCCCGCTTCTGGCCGATGCGCCGGATCTCGCTCGGCCCGTCGACCAGCTTCACCTCGGCCACCGACTTGAGGTAGATCGGCACTCCCTGGCGCTGGCCGATGATGAAGTCGCGGACGTCGGCCACCGAGGCCTGGCCCAGCTCCACCGAGCGCACCACGATGTCGATCTCACGGTCGCCCTCGGTGAAGCGGGTGGCCACCTCGCCCTGCACCTTGTTGCGCACGGTGTCGGCGACGTCGCCCAGGTTGAGGTCGAGCTTGGCGAGCCGGTTGCGGTCGAAGAGCACCTGCAGCTCGGGATTGCCCAGCTCGGCCGTCGACTTGACGTCGACCAGCCCCGGCAGCCCGGAGATCTGGTCCTGGAGCCGGGCGGCGGCGGCGTGCAGCTCGGGCAGGCTGTCGCTGAAGATCTCGACCTCGATCGGGGTGCGGAAGCTGAAGTAGGTCGGCCGCTCGAACTTGAAGCGCGCCTCCTCCACCGTCTCGAGCCGGCGGCGCAGCCGGCCCGCCACCGCCGCCTCCTCGGCCGGGGTGGCGCCCGGCGCCATCCGCACCTGCAGGCGGGCGCTGTTCTCGCCCTCGGTGCCGGTGGCGGTGAGCGACAGGCCGCGGCCGCCGACGATGCTCGAGTAGGAGGCCACGGCGGAGTCGCCCGCCAGTTCGCTCTCGACGGCGGCGATGAACCGGTCGGTGGTCTCGAGCGGCGTGCCCTCGGGCAGCTCGATGAGGAAGCTGAACTCGCCCTGGGAGAAGGTGGGGATGAGGTCGAAGCCGAGGCGGGGCACCGTCCACGCCGCGGCCCCGAAGGCGGCCACCGCCAGCAGCGCGACCAGCCCCCGCCGGCCCAGCGACCAGCGCAGCACTTCCGGGTAGGCGCCGGAGACCGCCGCCAGACCGCCGTCGAAGGCCCGGGTCGCCGGTCGGGCGGCGATCGCCAGCCCGCGGCCCGCCAACCGCCCCAGCCGGCGGAGCTGGCGCAGCCCGCGCGACGGCAGGGTGACCAGCAGCCAGCGCAGGACCAGGCGTACCCGCCCACCGCCGGTCGGCTCCGGCGCCGGCGCCGGCGCGCCGCGCTCGCCGCCGCCGGCCAGCGCCGCCATCATCGGGATCAGGGTCAGCGCCACCGCCAGCGAGGCGAGGAGCGAGAAGGAGACGGTGAGCGCCATGTCGCGGAACAGCTGGGCGGCGATCCCCTCCAGGAAGACCACCGGCAGGAAGACCGCCACCGTGGTCAGGGTCGAGGCCGCCACCGCCCGCCCCACCTCGGAGGCGCCCTGCCGCGCCGCCTCGACGGCGCCGGCGCCGGCCTCGCGGCGCTTGAAGATGGCCTCCAGCACGACGATGGCGTTGTCGACCAGCATGCCGACGCCGAGGGCCAGCCCACCGAGCGACATGATGTTGAGGGTGGTGCCGGTGCGGTACATCAGAAAGAAGGTGGCGACCACCGAGATGGGGATCGAGACGCCGATGATCAGCGTGCTGCGCGGGTCCTTGAGGAAGAACAGCAGCACCAGGATGGCGAACAGGCCGCCGACCAGGGCGTTCTGGAGAACCTCGCGGATCGAGGCCTGGATGAACGCCGACTGGTCCACCCCGGTCTCGACCTCGATGCCCTCGGGCAGCTCCTCCTTCACCCCCTCGAGACGGGCGGCGACCGCCCGCGCCACCTGGACGGTGTTGGCGTCGCCCTCCTTGTAGATCGCCAGCTCGACCGCCTCGCGGCCCCCGAAGCGGGTGACGACCTCGCGCTTCTTCTGCCCGCGCCGCACGGCGGCCACGTCGCCGATCTTGACGGTGCGGCCCTGGTGGCTGACCAGCACCGTCTGCAGGATGTCCTCGAGGCCCTCGAACTCGTTGTTGGCCCGCACCAGATAGCGGGCCTCCTCCTCGTAGAGGCTGCCGCCGGCCTGATTGACGTTCTCGCGCAAGAGCTTCTCGTTGACGTCCTGGATAGCGAGCCCCAGCAGCGCCAGCTTGCCCTCGTCGACCCGGACCTGGATCTCCTCCTCGAAACCGCCGTTGACCTTGATGGCGGCGACGCCCTCGGTCGACTCGAGGTCCTTCTTGAGGATCTCCTCGGCCACGTAGCGCAGCTGGAAGAGGTCGTCGCTGCCGCTCAGATAGAGCCGCAGGACCGGGTCGTTGGCCGGATCGAAGCGCAGCACCACCGGCTTCTCGGCCTCGCGCGGCAGCCGCACCAGGTCGAGCTTCTCCCGCACGTCGATGGCCGCGAAGTCCATCTTGCGGCCCCACTCGAACTCCATGGTGACCTGCGACAGGCCGGGCCGCGAGACCGAGGTCAACCGCTTGACGCCGCCCACCACGCCCACCACCTCCTCGACCGGCCGCGAGACCAGCGCCTCGACCTCGGCCGGCGCCGCCCCCGGCAGCTTGGTCTCGACGGTGAGGCTGGGATAGGAGAGGTCGGGCAGCAGGTTGATCGACAGCCGGCCGAAGGCCACCACCCCGAAGAGCAGCAGCGCGACGGCGGCCATCGACACCGTCACCCGGCGTCGCAGCGAGAAGTCGACGATGCCCATCGGACGTCCGGGCGGCGGCTAGCCGGCGCCCTCTTCCGCGTCGAAGACCTTGATCGGCGAGCCGTCCTTGAGCCCGCCCTGTCCGGCCACGATCACCCGGTCGCCGGCGGCGACGCCGCTGAGCGCCTCGATCCAGGGCCCCTCCTCGAGACCGAGGGTGACCGGGCGCTTCTCGGCCTTCTCTTCGCGGGCTACGAAGACGTGCGCCTTCTGCAGCTCGCGGAGCACCGACTCACGGGGCAGCAGCAGCGCGCCGGGGCGGGTCTCGCGCACGATGTCGATGGTCACGAAGCTCCCCGGCCGCACCGCTGGCGGCGGGTTGCGGGCCTCGATGGTCACCTTGACGGTGCCGGTGGCGGTGTCGACCACCGGGCTGACCTGGCGGATGGCGCCGCCGAAGCGCACGCCGTCGTCGGCGTTGAGGCGAATGCGCACCTCGCGCCCCGCCGTCAGCGCCAGCACGTCCCGCTCGGGCAGGAAGATGCGGGCGATCAGCGGCTCGAAATCGGTCACCTGGAACAGCTCGTCGCCGGGGCGCACGTGCTGGCCGACCTGGGTCATGCGGCCGGTCAGCCGGCCAGAGATGGGAGCGCGGATGGTCGTCTTCTCCAGGTTCCACTGCGACTCGGCCAGCTCCTGGCGGGCGATCTCGTACTCGATCGTCAGCTTGTCGAACTCCTCGCGGCTGATCAGCTCCTTGTCCACCAGGTCGCGGGCCCGGTCGTAGCCGAGCTTGGCGTTGGCCTCGCGCAGCTCGGCCTTCTTGAGCAGGATCTCCTGGTCGTCGCGGACCAGGGTCACCAGCGGCTGACCCTGCCGCACCGGATCGCCCTCCTCGACGAAGAGGCGGGAGACCCGACCCTCGATCTCGGAGAGCACCTTGACGTCGTTGTCGGCCACCAGGTTGGCGGTGGCGCTGATGTAGGCCGAGACGGTGCCGGACGAGATCTCCGCGACCTCGACCGGGACCGGCGCCTTCGCCTTGTCCTCGCCGGTTTCTGCGCTCTGGGCGTCGGCGCCGTTGGCCCGGGCGGCCACCAAGTTCATCACCACCAGGGTGCCCGCCACCACCACCAGGGCGCCGATCGCCAGCGAGAGGAGGCGCAGCCGGCGGCGGCGGACGCCGCCGCGGGTGGGCGCGTCCTCGGGATTCGAGGGCATCGGGCCCTCGCTGCCGGCGGCCGGCGCCTGTGTTTGATCGATCCGCTCTGTCATCGGGCCCTCCCCGGGGCGTGCCACAACTCGGTGTCGCGTTCGCCTGTGATTACGTCGCCCTTCCGGCCATTGTTTCAGCGGTTCGCGCCGGCCCGCGGCGGCGCCCCGGCGGGACACCCGGAAGGCGCTCGGCCGATCGCCGGCCGGGCCTCCGAGGGCCGGCCAGCCGGCCGCTTTCCGGAGCAAGAAGCGGCGGACCGGTCGCGCCGTTTTTCCTGCAGAGAAAAGGTCCGGAGCCTCGCCGCCGTTCTCGGGGCCGGCTCCCCCGGTTCGAAATCTCCTCTTGAACAAGCGGACTTACGACCGGTCGACCGGACCGGATCGGAGCCGTCGGGAGTTTGGCACGGCCCGTGCTGCTTCTCTCTTCAATGCTGCTCGAGTTCGCCATTTTTTTGTGGTCCAGGAGGCCATGATGCAACAGCCAGGCAACCAGAGAGCCCTCCCTCGCTCCTGGCGAGCCGCCGCCCGGCTCCTCCTCGTGCTGCCGCTGGCGGCCGTGGCCGGCGCCGGCCAGCCCGAGCGGACCGCGCCGGCCATCGTCCAGGCGGTCGACCTCGAAACCGCCGAGCGCAGCGTCGCCGCGGTCGGCGGCGAGGTCACCCACCGGTTGGGGGTGATCCGCGCCGTCGGCGCCGAGCTCACCGCCGCCCAGGCCGCCCGACTCGGCCGCGACCCCGGCGTCCGACTCTACCTCGACCTGCCGGAGCTGCGGACCGCCGCCGGCAACGGCAACGGCAACGGCAACGGAAATGGAAACGGCAACGGAGGCGCCGGCGGCGGCGCCCGCAACGCCGGCCGCGGCGCCGACACCATCTACCCGACCCTGGTCGAGGCCGACAAGCTGCATCGCCGGCCGCAGCCGGTCACCGGCGCCGGGGTGACGGTCGCGGTGCTCGACACCGGCGTCTGGACGTCGGGCAGGCAGATCGAGGAGGGGGTTGCCCGGAACACCTCCGGCGGAGTCCGCGTCCTCGGCCAGTACGACGCTATCCTCGACGGCTTCCTCGGCATCCTCGGCAACAGCGACCACAGCGGTCACGGCACCCACGTGACCAGCGTCGCGGTCAGCAGCTTCGTCTACAAGACGCGCGGCCATCAGCAGGACCTCTACAACGGGATCGCGCCCGACGCCGACCTGTTCGTGGTGCGGGCCTTCGACGGCAACGGCGTGGGCACCTACGCCAACGTCATCCGCGGCATCGACCGGGTGCTCGCCTTCAAGGACTTCTACGGCATCCGGGTGCTCAACCTGTCGTTCAGCGCCCCGCCGCGCTCCTTCTATTGGGACGACCCCCTCAACCAGGCGGTGATGCGCGCCTGGCAGGCCGGCATCGTGGTGGTCGCCTCGGCCGGCAACCTGGGCCCGGGCGCGATGACCATCGGGGTGCCGGGCAACGTGCCCTACGTGATCACCGTCGGGGCGATGTCCGACGCCGCCACCAGGGACGGCGAGGACGACTTCCTGGCCTCCTTCTCCTCCACCGGTCCGACCGTCGAGGGCTTCGTCAAGCCCGAGATCGTGGCGCCCGGTGGCCACATGCTGGGGCTGATGGACGACGGCTCCAGCATCGCCGTCGAGCACCCCGAGTTCCACGACGGCGCCGCCTACTTCGTGATGTCCGGCACCTCGCAGGCGGCGGCGGTGGTCAGCGGGGTGGCGGCGCTGATACTCCAGGAGGAGCCGGCGCTCACCCCCGACGAAGTCAAGTGCCGCCTGATGTCGAGCGCCCGGCCGGCGGTCGAGTGGGACGAGGCGGCCGGCACCTACCGGCTCGCCTACAGCGTCTTCCAGCAGGGCGCCGGGCTGGTCAACGCCAAGGACGCCGCCAACAGCCTGGAAAGCGGCTGCGCCAACCGCGGCCTCGACATCGACCTCGACCTGCTCGGGCTCGCCCACTACGGCGGCTACGCCAATCGCACCCCCGACGGGGTCTACTACCTGTCCAACCTGGAAGGCGACGGCTACATGTGGACCGACGACTACGTGTGGAGCGGCGGCTTCCTGTGGGCCGACGGTTTCCTGTGGTCCGACGGCTTTCTGTGGGCCGACGCCGTGACCTTCAGCGACGGCTACCTGTGGACCGACGACTTCGTCTTCAGCGATGGCTATCTGTGGACCGACGCCCTCACCGAGACCATGTCGATCAACAACTGGGTGGCCCAGGAATAGCCGGCCACCCGTTCAACGTCTCCGCTCTCGGCTCTCTCCTTTCTCCCTTCGTCCCCCGAGTCGGGGGGG
>JBFGCA010000136.1:0-10839 GCA_041567315.1 Thermoanaerobaculia bacterium
CCGCCGCCGCCGCCGCCGCCCGAGCTGCCGCCCCCGCCGCCGCCCCCGCCGCCCGAGCCGCTCGAGCCGGGCGGCGAGACGCCGGCGGCCAGCGAGCCCGCGGCGGCGGCCCAGCCGGCGGTCGCCCCGGCGCCTCCGAAGGCGCCGCCGCCCCCGCTCCAGCCACGGGCCGGCGAGGAGGAGCCGCCCGTGGTGACGAGATCGCGGGTGGGGTTGGCGACGGCGTACGAACGGGCCCAGCGATCCATGTGGCGCTGGAGTCCGAAGGCCAGCAGGTAGGGGAGCCAGGAGTCGGTCAGCGCCGGCTCGCGGCGGTCCAGCTCGCGGGCGAACCAGCGGCGCACGGCCGCCAGTCGGCGGCGCGCTGCCACCGCCTCGGCGCCGTCCCGGGTGCGGGCCATGTTGAGGACGCTGTTGAGGAAGGCGATCGCCACCAGGACCATCCCGAGCGTGCCGACTAGACCGACGTCGCCGAGGCCGGGCAGCGAGAAGTCGGCGCCGGCCCGGATGCCGTTCAGGAGCACCGCGGCGCCGGCCGCGATCGGCAGCAGGAAGAACGGAACGAGGACCGCCAGGCGGTCGGCGCGCTTGCGGTAGATGGCCGCGAAGAGGTAGCCGAAGAGCAGCGGAGGGATCATCGTCATGACGACCATGCCGAGGGCCGGTCCGACGGCGTCGCCGCCGCGGGTCAAGCCCTCGACCACGAAGCAGCCGACCGCGGCCAGCAGAGCGAGCCCGCTCAGGGCGATGCTCGGCTTGCGGAGCTTCTTTCCGAAGCCGGGCTGCTTCCGCAGCCGCTTGTCGAGACCGGGGCTGATGGTCGCCACCGGCGAGAAGCCCGTCGAGCGGTAGCGCTTGCGGACCGCCTCGGTGTCGGTCCTGTCCCGGCCGCCGAAGAACAGCTTGTCGATCAGGCGGCGCTCGTAGCCCTCGAAGGCGTCACGGTCGGCCCGCAGTTCGAGCTCCAGCACCTGCCGCTTGATCCACTTGCCCTCCTCGCGCACCGAGCTGGCCAGCTTGCCCTCGGCCACCAGCCGCGCCAGCACCGCCGCCACCTCGGGCGGGCCGATCGACTGGTCCCAGAGCGCTCCCGCCTCCTCCGGCCGCAGGCTGAGCAGGTGCTCTTCGAGCCAACCCGAATCTGGGGCTTCGGGGACCGCGGCCGGCGCGAAGCGTCCCTGCCGGCGCTCGAAGGCGAAGAAGCGCAGCACCAGCAGCAACAGGACCGCGGCGGCGGCCAGGGCGATGCCGAGGCGCACCTCTTGGCCCAGCTGGCGGCGGACCGCCGCCGCTGCCTCGCCCGCAATCCGAGCGAGGTCGAGGCCCAGCACGACGCTTCTCCCCGGTGGCAGGTTGGCGCGCTCCAGCCGCACTCGCTGGCCCGCCGGCGTGGCCTCCAGCTCGGCGCCCGGGACCGGCCGCGTCTCCCACGCCGGGTCGATCAGCAGATCCAGGGTGAAGCGCCCGATCGGCCCGACCCGGTCGGGGAAGGCGAAGTCGTGGTCCAACCGGTAGCGCGCGCCCTGCTGGCTGACCACGCCGCTCAGCGTGTAGTCCAGCTCGTAGACGATCGTCGTCGAATCGAACGGCGGATCGCCCGGGTCGCGGCTGCGCCAGCGCAGCGTGTCCCGGCCGTGCCAGTCGTAGTTGTCGACGGTGCCCAGGCTGCCGCGCCGGAGCTCCCGCGCGCGCCCCGTCTGCGGGTCGATCCGACGCATGGCGTGGAGCTCCAGCGACTGACCCGGGGAGACCCTGAAGACCCGCTCGCCGCCGTTCCAGTCGCCGGTGAAGACCATCGCCTGGCGCTCGACGACGTGCAGCCGACCGTCGGCCTCCAGCTCGGCCTCCACCTCGAGCGCCGCCCAGTAGAGCGAGCGCGCGCCGGCGGGTGGGGCCAGCGCAAGCAGCAGGCTCAGGGTGATCCACGGCCTCATGCGGAGCGGATTCTACTGCTGTCGCCGGGCAGTCGGGACCCGGCCGAAGCTGCTCGGGCTGCTCGCCAGCCGCTTCAGGAACCGCCGCTGATCGGTCCGGCCTCGACGCCGGGCAGCTCCTCGACGAAGCCAGCGCCAAAGGCCAGCGACGGCGTCCAGGCGCCGGGTCGGACGGCTCCGGCTACCACCCGCTCGACGCACTCGACCGCGGCCGCGGCGGTCAGCGTGTAGCCCTCCGGCGTCTCCAGGGTCGCGGTGCGTTCGGCGCCCGCCGGGTTGCGGACCCGGCCCCACAGATAGCTCCGGCCGGCGGCGCGGCGGGCCTCGTCGGGGCCGGTCACGGTGCGGCGGACCCACCAGTCGAGGAGACCCTTGACCGGCCGGGTGCCGGCCACGGGCAGCAGCGGGCGGAGCCTCCGCAGCCGGCGGATGGCGGCGCGCGGGGTGCCGGTGTAGACCCGGATGTCGGGGATGCCGGTCGAGCGGTAGGCGGTGGCGAGGTCGCCCCAGGGGATGGTCATCGCCCAGCGCCGGCCGCAGCCGAACTCGATCTCGCGGGCTTCCCAGGCCAGCGGCACTGGCTCCAGCCGACCCTGGCGGCGGATGGCGCCCGAGTGGGGCAGGCCGGCGACGATGGTCCGCAGCGTGCCGCGGCTGGTGCCGCCGCCGCGAGCGGTGAAGGCCAGCTCCAGCCGGTCGGCGTCGGGCAGCGCCTCGGCCAGCCGCTTGGCCAGACAGTCGGTGGGGACCACGTCGAAGCCGGCGCCCGGGAGCAGCACCAGGCCGGCGACCCGCGCAGCCTCGTCCCGGCGGAAGATCGCCTCGAAGACCACGATCTCGCCGGTGATGTCCAGATAGTGCACCCCGGCGGCCAGGCAGGCCTGGACCATCGGCCGGCTGGTGTGGAGGAACGGCCCGGCGCAGTGGAGCACGGCGGCGACGTCGAGCAGCTCGGGCCGGCCGGAGAGCTCCTCGAGCCCGAAGCTGCGGCACGGCAGGTCCAGCTCGGCGGCCAGCGCCGCCAGCGGCTCCCGCCGGCGGCCGGCCAGCACCGGCCGCAGGCCGCGCCGCACCGCCTCGCGCGCCACCAGCTCGCCGGTGTAGCCGTAGGCGCCGTAGAGCATCCAGGGCCGCGCGGTCATCGGTGAGATTGTAAGGCGGCCTGTAGAATCCTCGATCCGTGCCCGCCGCCGAAGAGCTGGTCGAGACCGGCACTGCCCTGCTGCTCCGGGGCGGCGACCTGCTGACCCTGGACGCCGCGGCGACGGTGATCCGTGGCGGCGACCTGCTGGTCCGCGACGGGCGGATCGCGGCCCTGGGCGGTGCGCTCGAGGCGCCGCCCGGCAGCCGGGTGCTCGACGTGACCGGCTGTCTGGTGCTCCCCGGGCTGATCCAGGGCCATGTCCATCTGGGGCAGACCTTCTTCCGGGGGCTGGCCGAGGGGCGCCGGCTGCTGGCCTGGCTACGCGAGCGGATCTGGCCGCTGGAGGCGGTCCACGACGACGAGAGCGCCTACTGGTGCGGCCTGCTGGGGGCGGCGGAGTGCCTGCTCTCCGGAACCACGACCGTGCAGGACATCGGTCTCGGCCCCGGGGCGCGCGGGCTGCTGCGGGCGATCGGTGACTCGGGCCTCCGGGCGCTGGCCGGCCAGTGCCTGATGGACAGCGGCGAGGGCCTGCCGGCGGCGCTGCGCGGCGACGCCGACCGGGTGCTGGCCGACAGCGAGGCGCTGGGCGACGAGGTCGAGGCGGCCGGCGGCGGGCGGCTGCGCTATCTGCTCAACCCCCGCTTCATCCTGAGCTGCTCGGACGAGCTGTGGCGGGGCATCCGCGCCCTCTCCGAGCGGCGCGGCTGGCCGGTCCACACCCACGCCCTCGAGCAGCGCGACGAGACCGCGGCCGTCAGGGCCCTCAAGGACGGTCGCGACGAGATCGACTACTTCGAGGACGAGGGGGTGCTGGCCGGCGACCTGCGGATCGCCCACGGGGTGTGGCTCGAGCCGGGCCACCTGGAGCGGGTACGCGGCCGGCGCTTCAGCGTCGTCTCCTGTCCGAGCGCCAACCTCAAGCTGGGCTCGGGGATCGCCGACCTGGTGGCGATCCGCGGCGCCGGCGTGCCGGTCGGGGTGGGCGCCGACGGCGCCGCCTGCAACAACGACCTCGACCCGCTCGAAGAGCTGCGGCTGGCGGCGCTGCTCCAGCACGGCCGCCACGGCCCCGAGAGCTTCTCCGGCCTCGATGCGCTGCGGCTGGCGACCAGCGAGGGCGCCCGGGCGCTGGGCCTCGACGCCGAGACCGGCTCGCTCGAGCCCGGCAAGGCGGCCGACCTGGTGGTGCTGGCGCCGGACCGGCCCGAGCTGCTGGCAGCGCCCAGTGTCGATCCCCACGACCTGGTGGCCTTCGGGGCCTCGCGGGCCTCGGTGCGCCACGTGCTGGTGGCCGGCGAACCGCTGGTCGAGGACGGTCGGCTGACCCGGCTGGACCTGGCCAAGGTGCGCCGCCGGGCGGCCGGGTCGCTCGCCGCCCTGCTGAAGCGCTCGGGGCTCGAGCTCTGAGCGCCGCCGGCTTGGAGTAGAGTCGTGCGCGTTACGCCGCTTCTCGCCCCGCTGTCGACCACCCTGCTCGCCGGCCTGCTGGCCGGGCCGGGCGCCGTCCAGCCCGGCGCTCCCGCCGAGACGCCCGCGACGGCCGCCGTCCGCGTCATGGCCGCCAACATCTCGAGCGGCCGGCTCCAGTCCTACCCCAACCCCGGCCCCGGCGAGCGGATCTTCCGGGCGCTCGCCCCCGACGTCGTGCTGATCCAGGAGTTCAACGTCAACGCCACCCGCGAGGCGCCCAACGACGAGGCGGCGGTGCGCGCCTGGGTGGACGACGTCTTCGGACCGGACTACTTCTTCTTCCGCGAGCCCGGCGCCGAGCAGATCCCCAACGGGGTGATCAGCCGCTGGCCGATCGTCGAGGCCGGCGAGTTCGTCGATCCCGAGGTCTCGAACCGTGACTTCGCCTTCGCCCGCATCGACGTACCGGGTGAGGTCGACCTGTGGGTGGTGAGCGTGCACCTGCTGACCAGCGGCAGCGGCGTGCGCGACCGGCAGGCGCGCCGGCTGGTGGAGGCGGTCCGCCAGCGGGTGCCGGCGGCGGACTACCTGGTGATCGGCGGCGACTTCAACACCGCCGGGCGCAACGAGCCGGCCGTCGTCACCCTGGGCGAGCTGGTCGACGTCCTCGGCCCGTTCCCCGACGACGGTGCCGACCCGCCGGACGGCGACACCAACGCCAGCCGCCGCAAGCCGTTCGACTGGGTGCTGGTCGACGGCGACCTCGAGGCCCACGCCGCCGCCACCGAGATCGGCGAGCTGGTCTTCCCGGCCGGGCTGGTCTTCGACAGCCGGGTCTTCACCACCGACGAGCTGGAGGAGAGCTTCCCCCCGGTCGAGCGCGGCGACAGCGGCGCCCAGCAGATGCAGCACATGGCGGTGGTCCGCGACTTCCTGCTGCCGCTGGCGGGCGCGGCCCCCCTGGGGCCCGTCGAGCCCGTCGAGCCCGGGGAAGGGGAGCCGGTGGTCACCGGCGAGGCTCTGGATCTCGGCGGCTTCCGGCTCGAGCAGACCGGCGGCGACGCCGTGCTCGTCTTTCCGGCTGGCACGCTCCTCGCGCCGGGCGCCCTGCTGGTGGTCGGCCGCGACGCCAGCCGCGAGGCGTTCGAGACCTTCTGGGGAGCGCTCGGTCCCGGGGTCGTCTACCTCGACGGCCGCGAGCTGGCCGGCGACCCCGGCTTCCCGATCGTCAACGGCGACGAGCGCTACCGCCTGCTCGACGCCGGCGGCCAGCCGGTCGACCCGGCCGGCACCCGGGTGCCGCCCGCCGGCGTCGCCCGCGGCCGCAACTACCAGCGCGACTCGACCGCCGCCGACGCCTTCGCCGAGGGCGACGAGCTGGCCGCCACCCCGGGCCGCTTCGACGGCGCCCGCGCCGGCACCGGCCGGCTGGTGATCACCGAGGTCTCGGACGCCCGCCAGTTCGAGTTCGAGTTCGTCGAGCTGCTCTTCGACGCGGCTCCGCCGCCCGGCCCCCAGTAGGCGGTGCGTCAGGCGATCTCGTCGCGCGCCATCTTGCGGACGAAGTAGACCGCGTAGACGGCGAGGGCCAGGCCGCCGATCAGGGTGACGATCCCCAGCACCAGCGACAGCAGGTCGCCGGTCTCGGGGTAGTGCCAGATGGCCCAGGCCCCGAACATGTCGGCGGCGATGATGGCGGCGACGATGAAGACCAGGTGGAAGGTCTTGAGCGACATGGCCGATGCCTCCTTCCGCGGCGGAGTGGGCCTTCATTATGGCGAGCCTCCGGCGGCGGCGCACCGTCCGTCCGGGTAGCTCGGGCAGGCGGCAGGCTCGGGGCGACCTAGCCCGGCGCGCCCCCGTCTCCCCGGGCGCCGGCTTCCGGCCGCCCGCCGCCCAGCTCGAACCACAGCAGCGCCGGCAGCCCCAGCGCCAGCACCAGCCCGTAGTGGAGCCCGCGGTAGAGCAGGGTGGCGGCCACCGCCGCCTGGCGCTCGACCCCCAGGGCGGCGTAGCTGGCGATCAACGCCGCCTCGGTGGTGCCCAGCCCTCCTGGGGTGCCCGAGAGCACCCCGGCCCCCACTCCCACGGCGATCGCCAGGGCGACGGTCACCGGCTCGACCCGGACCCCGAGCGACAGGAAGATCAGCCATTGCGCCAGCACGTTGAGGACGAAGAACAGCACCCCCAGCGCCGCCATCCGCCACTGCAGACCCCGGTCCGCGAGGATCGCCCGGAACTGCCCGAGCGCCTCGCGGCCGCCGGCCCGCAGCCGCCCCTCGCCCTCGACGCGGCGCTCGACGAGTCGCCGTAGAGCACGGCCGACCCAGCCGGCGCCCCGGTCCGCTCGGCGGCCGCGGCGGCGCGCGATCAGGCCGACCGCCAGGGCGGCGAGCGGCACCGCCAGCAGCACGGCGGCGGCGACCAGACCGAGTCGCCACGCCAGCGCGATCAGCGCCAGCCAGGTGAGCACCGCCTGGACCACCTGGTGCGAGACCTGGTCGGCCAGCACCACCCCGTAGAGCGTGGCGAAGCCGTGCTCTTCTCGCACCGCCAGATAGCGCGCGCGCACCAGCCCGCCGAGCACCCGCGCCGCCGGCGTCAGGTGGTTGACCAGCACCGCCGCCAGCAGGATGAAGAACCGCGTCGGCGGCGAGGACCGGGGCTCCAGCCGCCGGAGCGCCAGCGCCCACCGCACGTGGTTTCCCGCGAACCGCGCCGCCAGACAGACCGCGGCCGCCCCGATCCCCACCCGGCTGGCGCCGCCCAGCAGCCCGGACAGCTCCCCCCACCGCACGCCGGCCGCCAGCCGCCACGCCAGCCACAGCGCCAGCACGACCAGCAGCACCCGGGCAGCGGTAGCGAGCGCCCGCATCCGCCAATTATTCACTGCGGGTCCGGGTGGTAGATTCCCCCCCGGCCATGCGGGGAGTGCTGCCAGTCGGGCTGACCCTCGCCTGTCTCGGCTGGATGGCCGCCCCCGGGGCCGCTCGGGGCGGCGAGCCCGCCCCCAACGTCCTGCTGGTCACCGTCGACACCCTGCGCGCCGACCGGCTCTCCTCCTACGGCTACCCGCGGGCCACCTCGCCCGCCATCGACCGGCTGCTGGCCGCCGGCGCCCGCTTCACCGAGGCGCGCACCGTCGAGCCGCTGACCGCCCCGGCGCTGGCCTCGATGCTCACCTCGCTGCCGCCCCACGAGCACGCCTCGACCCGCAACGGGCTGCAGGTGCGCCCCGATCTGGCCTCGCTACCACGGATCCTGCGCCGCCACGGCTACCGGGCGGCCGCCTTCGTTGGCAACTGGACCCTCAAACAGGAGCTGTGGGGTCTCGGCAGCCACTTCGAGGACTACCGCGAGCTGCTCAACCGCCGCCGCTGGTTCGGCCTGGTCAAGGGCGAGGCCACCGCCGAGGACCTCAACGCCGAGGCGCTCGCCTGGCTGGAGGCGCACCGCCGGGAGCACGGCGAGCGCCCCTTCCTGCTCTGGGTCCACTACGTCGAGCCCCACGCCCCCTACCGGCTGCAGCGCGAGTTCACCGACCAGATCGGCGCCGCGCCCGACGGCGACCGCTACTCGTCGTCCAATCGCTACGACAGCGAGATCGCCTACGTCGACCACCACATCTCGCGCCTGCTCGAGGCCGTCGCCGCCCAGCCCGCCGAGCGGACCCTCGTCGCTTTCGCCTCCGACCACGGCGAGAGCCTCGGCGAGCACGGCTACTGGGGCCACGGCCGCCACGTCTACGACGTCACCCTCCGCATCCCCCTCGGCTTCACCTTGCCCGGCCGGATCGTGCCGCAGGTGATCGACGCGCCGGCCCTCATCGTCGACCTCGCCCCCACCGTCCTCGGCCTCCTCGGCCATCCGGTCCCGAGCTTCTTCCAGGGCCGCGACTGGTCCGCGGTCCTCCGCGGCGAGGCCCGACCCACCCCCGGCCGCGTCACCTACTACCAGGCCCACCGCGGCGTCACCACCCCCAAAGAGGACGCCACCCGCGCCCGTCAGCGTGGCCTCCTCGAGGTCGCCCGCATCGAAGGCACCAGCAAAGAGATCCTCCGCGTCACCAACAACCGCCGCCGCCTCTTCGACCTCGCCACCGACGCCTACGAGACCACCACCCTCACCCCGACCTCTCCTCCCAACGGCGACCTCCTCGCCTGGCTCGACCAGGTCCGCGCCGGCCTCGCCCTCGCCGACCACCTGCCGCCGCCATCCCTCACCGAAGAAGACGTCGAGGCCTTGCGGGCGCTGGGCTACGTGGACTGAGTCGCGGGCGAGGCGGCGGGACGTTTCCGCGGAAACGCGGACGCCGCTCTCGAGGGCCGCCTGGCCGGTCTCGCTGTCCTCCTCGAGGGCCTCGGCGTCGAGGTGGAGGACGACCTGGTAGCGGTCGGCGGCGGTGGCCTTTTCGCCGAGGGTCTCGAAGCCGTGCTGGAGGGCGGTCTCGGCGAGCAGCCCCAGGGCGTCTGCCCGGCGCTTGCCGGGGGTGAGCTCGTCCCCGGCGGAATGGCTCTGGCGTCATGTAGATCACCCGGAAGCGGAAGAACTGCCGCTCCAGGGCGGCGGCGCCCAGCGCCACTGAGAGCAGAAGCAGGATCTGCGCTGCTAACCGAACCAGTCGGTCCGCTCGCGCCACCCCACCCCGTCGGGCGTTGCGGCGGGGTGGCGTTTTGTTGTAGGGAACTCTCTAGAGACTTCCAGAAAACACACCAGCCGGGCAGGACCATGGAGCGCCTCGCACTCCGATCTACGCTAGTCCTCGTGGCCACTTTGCTGGCGTCGCCGGAGGGCCGGGCGGTCGAGGCCTCGGCGCCGAGCGCGCCTGAAGTCGAAGCGCGGCTGACGTCCCGGGCCATGATCTGCGACCGCCTGCTCCCGGACTCGGCGGAGCTGCTGCTGGCGATGCTGGACCCCTGGACCGGGCTGCCGTACGACCAGTTCTTCTGCGACAAGGGGCGGCCGGCGGGGATCGTGGAGGCTTCCGGCGTCATTCCTCAACTGGCCTACGCGAGTCTCGGGCGGTTCGCCGAAGACGGTTCGCGGCTCGACGAGACGGTCGAGGCGTCGTTCGTGGACGTGGGGCCGGACGGACGGCCGCCGCACCTGCTGTACGCCCTGCGGATCGAGCTGCACCTCGACCGCGACGCCAACCGGTTCGGCGGGGTGACCTGGGGCGCCAACACGGACGTGCGGCGGTACAGGAGGCTGCGGATCCGGTACTCGACGCCGGACGATCGGGTCTGGGAGCTCAAGCTCAACTCGGCCGGGGTGAGCGGCGAGCCGGCGCAGCTCTTGCCCGCTGCCCAGCCCGGGCGGTGGCGCGAGGTGGCCTTCGACCTCGGCCAGGACTTCGCCCCGACCAACAAGGCCGAGCTGAACTACCTCGTCCTGGGGGCCAACAGCGGGGCGGGGCCGGTGGAGCCGGTGCTGTGGGTCGACCGGATCGCCTTCGAGGCCGATCCGCGGCAGGTCGCCGGCTGCGCCGCCTCGTGTGCCGAGCCGCTGCCGGCCTACCCGGACCTGGCCTGCTTCGAGCCGCTGACCGGGGCGGTGAACGTCGCCAACGCGCTGTCGGCGCTGACCCTGCTGGCGGCCACTGGCCGGGTGGAGGAGGCGCCGGCGGCGCAGGCCGTGGGGCGCATCCTGCGGACGCTGCGCTCGCTGCCCGGCGCGGCGGGCCGCAGGGCGGGCTGGTTCCAGGACTGGCACTCGCCGGTCTCCGGGATGCCCGATCCGCGCAACCGGGTGGCCAGCATCACCGACCAGCCGCAGCTCTACGCGGCGCTGATGGTCGTCGAGACCACCTGGCCGGATCTCGGGCGGCAGCGGCTCGCGCGGCGGGCGGCGCGGGTCAGGCGGCGGATGGACTTCTCGCGGCTGTTCGGCGCCGCCACCGGCTGCGAGGGCTCGACCGGGTGCCCGGGTCCGATGCACGGGGCGATCGACCGCTGCCAGGGGGTGGTCTGCCCCTGGCGGGTGGAGCTGTTCGGAAACGACAGCCTGCTCGGCTCTTTCCTGGCCGAGGCCTCGGGCGGGGTCCCCGCCTGCGTGTGGGCGGAGGGGCTGCCGGCCGCGGGGTGCGCGCGCGACGGCGCCGGCCGGCGGCGCTGGTACACGACGGGCCGGTTCTGCCTCAACCCGGAGGTCCCGGCGAGCGACACGGGGGGGCCATTCCTGCAGCTCGCCGGGCTGCTCTATCTGCGCTCCAAGGACGTCCCGATGGGTCCCCTGTCGCTCCAGCGGTCGGCCCGGAACATGCTCCTTGCCCAGTCGGACTTCGCGCGCCGGGAGGGGCTCCCGCTGGCCGGCTGGGCCAACAGCTCGAGCCCGAACCGCTGCGCCTAC
>JBFGCA010000137.1:0-10797 GCA_041567315.1 Thermoanaerobaculia bacterium
CCAGCCCGACGTTCTCGCTGTAGAGGCTGATCCCCGGGCCGCTGGTGGCGGTCATCGAGCGGGCGCCGGCCATGGTGGCGCCGATGCACATGCCGATCGAGGCGATCTCGTCCTCGGCCTGGATGCCGACCCCGCCGGCGCGCGGCAGCCAGCGCAGCATCTGCATGAGGATCGGCGAGGCGGGGGTGATCGGATAGCCGGCGAAGAAGGTGCAGCCGGCGTCGAGGGCGCCGCGGACGATGGCCGTGGAGCCGTCGGTCAACTCGCGCATGGGCACTCCGGCGGCGGCCGCCCCGGGCCGCCGCCCGCGCCCATCATGCCCGGGCGCCGGGTCGCCTCCCACACCCGCCGAGGGGGAGGCCGTGGCGTCCACCGGGTGGTGCGGCCCCACCCCGACGGGCGGTGGTGGCGGAGCCGCCGGCCCCGGCGCCGCGGAGGGCATGGTGGCGAAGGGTTTTCGCCTGGACTGCATCTAAAGTGGAGCAGGCTTCCACGGCCCGCCCCGGGCACGAAAGGAGAACCCATGACGCCCGCCCGCCAGCAAGTCCGCGCGCGCAGCGGTGCCTCCACGATCCGGCCGCTCGCCGCCGACCTCGCGACCGCGACCCTCGCCCTTGCCGCAGCGCTCGCCATGGCGCTCCTCGCCACCGGCCCGGCACGGGCCGGCGAGGGCGAGTGGACGCTCCAGTTCGAGCCGATGGTCATGACCGCCTACGGCCACGACCAGCACGTGCTGACGATCCACGAGTTCGACCTGTTCTCGACGGTGCAGACCGACGACAAGACCGCCGTCAATCTCGAGACCGACTCCGGCCCGGCCTATCGCGGCGAGTTCCGGTACACCCGCGGGCAGTGGGGGCTGGGTCTCGACTTCTTCTGGTTCAGCACCACCCAGGACGCCGCCGACCGCACCGCCGCCGCCAACTTCCAGGGGCCAATTCACCAGATCGATTTCGAGATCGCGGACCGCTCGTTCAGCTCGTTCGACCCCCGGCAGGTGCTGTTCTACAGCGTCCTCGAGGACACCGACCTCGCCGCCTGGACCCTCGACCTCTACGGACTCAGGACCCTGGCCGAGAAACCCGAGAGCGCCATCCACCTGCTGTTCGGAATCCGCTTCGGCGATTTCGACAACGACTATCGGGCGGTGGTCGGGGTCCAGGACGTGCGCGGGGCGAGGCTCGACGCCTCCTCCAACTACGGGCTGATGATGGGCCCGATGGTCGCCCTGGCCGGCGACGTCACCCGCGGGCGCAACACCCTGACCGCCCACCTCGGCCAGTCGGTGCTGATCGGCAGCACCGAGCTGACCCGGATGACCCGCGAGTTCACCGGGCCGTTCGGCGAGGACCCCTTCTTCGTCATCCGCGAGACCTTCCGCCAGGACCAGGACGTGGCCATCCCGATCACCGAGTTCCGGCTCAAGTGGAGCTACCGGCTCACCGACCGGCTCGCCTTCGGCGCCGGCGCCCACACCTCCGCCTGGTGGGACGTCTCGGTGCCGCCGGGGATCATCCCGATCATTGACGGCGACGAGGTGCTGCACGAGAACACCATCGTCTTCTTCGGCCTCCTGGCCGCCCTCGAGCTCAGCTTCTGAGCGGTCAGCGGGCGGCGCTCGCCGCGGCCGGCGGCTGGCCGACCCGCGCCGCGACCAGCTCGCCCCAGCCGCGGACGTAGAGCACGCCGTCGGCCAGCGCCGGCGCCGCCCAGGTGCGGTCGCGCAACAGCCGGGCCTCGGCCAGCGACAGGAACCCGTCTGGCGTCGCCTCGACCAGCGACAGGAAGCCGTCGCCGGCGAGCACCAGCAGGTGGCCGTCGGCCCAGATCAGCGAGCCCTTGGTGCCGGCGCGGCCGCGCCAGGCCTCCCTGCCCGACAGCACGTCGACGCACTTGAGGATGCTCTCGTCGAAGCCGTAGAGATACTGCCCGTCGAGCACGGCGGCGTTGTAGTGGCTGCGGAGCACCCGGCTGCGCCAGATCTGGTAGGGCTCGAAGCCGTCGCTCTCCTTGACCACCTGGAGCAGCGCCGCGCCGGTGTCGTAGCCGCTGGAGACGAAGATCCCGCTGGCCGGCACGAAGATCGGGATCGCGGCGTTGACGTCGAAGGAGGTCCGCCAGGGGGCCGACCACAGCCGCTCGCCGTCGGCCACCGCCACGCCGACCACCGCGTCGGCGGTGAAGAACACCGCCTGCCGGACGTCGGCCAGGGTCACCACGATCGGCGCCGCGTAGCCCGGCAGGTCGCCGCCCGAGGTCCACTGCACCGCCCCGGTGGCCTTGTCCAGCGCGACGAACGAGCGGCCCCGCCCACCGCCCGCCTGGAGCAGCACCCGGCCGCCCTCGACCACCGGCGAGCCGGCGACGCCCCAGCGCGGCACGCGGGCGCCCAGCTCCTGGCGCAGGTCGACGCTCCACCGCACCTCGCCGCTGGCGGCGTCGAGCGCGGTCAGGACCGCCATCGCGCCCAGCGAGTAGACCACTCCGCCCTCGACCGTCGGCGTCGCCCGCGGCCCGCCCCCCTCGGCGTCGGCCCGCATCCGGCCGGTGGCGCGGCGCCACAGCTCCTTCCCGCCGGCGGCGTCGAAGGCGACCGTGAACTCGCGGCCCTCGGCAGCATCCTGGGTGAAGACCCGGCCGCCGGCCACCGCCGGGCTCGAGTAGCCGACCCCCAGCGGCGCCCGCCACAGCACCTGCGGACCGTCGGCGGGCCAGCTCCGCAGCAGCCCGGTCTCGGCGGAGCGGCCGTCGCGCTGCGGCCCGCGATACTGCGACCAGTCGTCGGCCTGGACCGGGAGCGTCAGCAACGAGACCAGGAGCGCGCAGAAAGTCGGCGCTGCCGGTCCCGGGCACCGAGGGGTCCCCTGCGAAGACGCACCTGCTCGCTTCGGAGGGTTCAGAAGCACGGCGACAGGATACTTCGTCTCTCGCCAGACCCGGGCCAACGCACGAAGGGTCATTCCGCCGGGGTAGCGCCCAGCGTGCACGGCGCCTGGTGCGCGGGCACAGGCCGACGTGAGACGATCGAGCCATATGTCTCGGGAGGTGGCGACTCCGCCGTGGCCGCACCATCCGGGTCGAGCGTCGAGGCAACCGCCGCGCGGGCAGGTGCCGCTGACCCTCGTGCTCCTGGTGCTGGCGTTTGCCGCCTGCTCCGAGCCGGCCTCGATCCCGGGCGGTCGAGCCCTACCCGGCGACGGCCGGTCCGAGAGCTCGCCGGCTGGAGGCCCTCGGACAGGAAGATCGGCAGCCGCGGTCCCCGAGCTCGAGCGGCTGGAGGGGCTCCCCTACCTCGACCGGGTGCCCGCCGGAGCCGAAGAGGTGCCGGCGAGCGGGGTGACGCGGTACGACGCCGCGCTGGCGCAGCCAGGGCTGAATCTCTACGTGTCGCGGCCGCGGGCGGAGGCGCGGCTGATGAGCCTGGAGGGCGAGGTGGTCCACGTGTGGACGTCGAGGGAGGCACAGCCGAGCCCGGCCGACGCCGCGCTCGTCGAGCAGCTCGCCGGCTGGCACCACGTCGAGCCGCTGCCCGGCGGCGGGCTGCTGGCGATCGTCGAGAACCGCGCGCTGCTGGCGCTGGAGCACGACTCGAGGCTGCGGTGGAGCGCGCCGCTCGCCGCCCACCACGACGTCGCGGTGACGCCCGGCGGCGACATCTGGGTGCTGGTCACCGAGCGGCTGGAGCTGCCTGCCGACGATCGGACCGGCGGCGAGCCGAGCCCGCCGCTGCTGGACGACCACCTGGTGCTGCTTTCGGCGGCAGGGGCCGAGCGGCGGCGCATCTCGCTGTGGGAGGTGCTGCGCCGCGACCCGCGCCTCGGTCCCTGGGTCGAGAAGGAGGCGGCGCGGCGCCTCGGGATGCTGGCTCCGGAGAACACCGAGCGGCTCGCCGAGCAGGCACGGCGCGCCGCGGCGCCGGCGACGCGCCAGCGGCTCGAGGAGCGCCTGCGGCTCATCCGCGAAGCGCTCGGCGGCGTCTCGGATCGCAGCCCGGCGCTGCTCCTGGGTGAGCTCCGGCTGTCGCCCGCCGACCTGTTCCACGCCAACACGGTCGAGATCGTCCCCGAAGGCTGGAGCGGCCCGTGGCGGCCCGGGCTGCTGCTGCTCGCGGTCCGCAACTTCGATCTGCTGGCGGTGCTCGACCCGGAGACCCGGGAGATCGTCTGGAGCTGGGGCCCCGGCACTCTCGAGATGCCACACCAGCCCTCGCTGCTGCCCGGCGGCACGGTCCTGGTCTTCGACAACGGCACCCGGCGGCGGCGCTCGCGGGTGCTCGAGGTCGAGCCAAGGACCGGCGGGGTCGTGTGGAGCTACGACGGCGGCGCGGATCGTCCCTTCTACTCGGCGATCCGCGGCGGCGCCGAGGGCCTGGCCAACGGCAACGTGCTGGTCACCGACTCGGAGAGCGGGCGCGCGTTCGAGGTGACGCGCGAGGGCGAGCTGGTCTGGGAGTTCTTCAACCCGGATATCGACACCGACCCCGCGACCCGGGCGGCCATCTACCGGATGGCGCGCCTTTCCCGCGGGCGGACGGACTGGCCGGCGAAGGCGGAGACCGGACAATGAGCGAACGCGAATCGCCGGAAGAAGATCCGGGCCTCGGCGAGGACGAGCCGCTGGAGCTGCCGATAACCGACGTGCTGGATCTGCACAGCTTCCGGCCGGCCGAGGTGGCCGACGTGGTGCGGAGCTATCTCGACGCCGCCTGGGAGCGGGGGCTGCGCGAGGTGCGGATCATCCACGGCCGCGGCGCCGGGGTCCAGCGCCGCACCGTGCGCACCATCCTGGAGCGCGATCCCCGGGTGGTCGGCTTCGCCGACGCGCCGGGCGAGGCCGGCGGCTGGGGCGCCACCTGCGCCACGCTGCGCGAGCCATGAGCCCGGCCCTCACCGCCGTCCGCCGCGCGGGGAACCGTCTGCGGCGCCTGGTGCGCGGCGGCGAGGTCGACTTCTTCTACTCGCTCGGCTATCAGGTGGATCTGGGCGGGCTGCCCGCCGATCCCTCGCGCGGCGAGCGCATCCTCGCCTTCCTGCTGGCCGAGGGTCTGCTCCGGCCCGGCGAGGTCCTGCGGCCCCCCACCGCCTCGCTGCGCGTCCTGCGCCAGGTCCACAGCGAGGAGTACCTGGAGAGCCTGCGCAGCCCCGCGGCGCTCGCCCCCATCATCGGCGGTCCGGTCTGGGACCAGCTCCACCAGCGCGCCCTGCAGGCGCAGCGCGAGGCGGTGGGCGGCACCGTGCTGGCCACCCGGCGGGCGCTGGCCGGGCGCCGGGTGGCGGTCAACCTGGGCGGCGGCTTCCATCACGCCGCCCCCGACCGCGGCGGCGGCTTCTGCATCTTCAACGACGTGGCGGTGGCCATCCGCCGGGCGCGCGGCCGCGGCTTTGCCGAGCCGGTGCTGGTGGTCGATCTCGACCTCCACGACGGCAACGGCACCCGCGCCGTCTTCGCCCGCGACCCCTCCGTCTTCACCCTCTCGATCCACAACCACCCCTGGGACGACGACGAGGCCGAGGGCTCGCTGTCGGTCGCCCTCGGCGAGGGGGTCGACGACGAGACCTATCTCGACGCCGTCCGCCGCCACCTGCCGCCGCTCCTGGAGTCGGTGGCCCCCGAGCTGGTCATCTACCTGGCCGGCACCGATCCCGCCCACGACGACCGCATCGGCGACTGGCGGATCACCGCCGCCGGCATGCTGGAGCGCGACCGGCTGGTGGTCTCCGCGGTGCGCCGCCGGCACCGGCCGCTGCCCCTGGTGGTCGCCCTGGCGGGGGGCTACGGCACCGAGAGCTGGCGCTACAGCGCCCGCTTCTTCGGCTGGCTGCTGGGCGGCCGGGAGGTCGAGCCGCCGCCCACCGCCGAGCAGACCGTGGCCCGCTACCGCCGGCTCGCCCAGGGGCCGGGCCCGCCCGCCGCCGCGCGCCGGCCCGCCCACGACTGGGGCCTCACCGAGGAGGACGTCTACGGCGGCTTTGGCCTCGGCTTCCGGCAGAGCCGGCTGCTCGGCCGGCTCACCCTGCACGAGGTCGAGCTGGGCCTGGAGCGGACCGGCTTCCTGGAGCGGCTGCGCAGCCTGGGCTTCGCCCACCCCACCTTGCGCTTCGAGCTCGACAACCCGGCCGGGCACACGGTCCGCATCTTCAGCGGCCCGGACGAGCGCGAGCTGCTGAGCGAGCTGCGCGTCCGCCTCGACCGGCGCGCGCTGCCCGAGATGACCCTGCTCGGCCTCGAATGGGTGCTGCTCCAGAACCCGCGGGCGGCGTTCAGCGACGGCCGGCCGCCGCTGCCCGGCCAGCGTCACCCCGGGCTGGGGCTGCTGGGCGACGTGGTGGCGCTGCTCATCCTGCTCGCCGAGCGCCTCGAACTCGACGGCATCCTCTTCGTTCCCTCGCACTACCACCTGGCGGCGACCAGCAAGCGCTACCTGCGCTTCGTCGACCCCGCCGACGAAGCCTGGTACCGCGCCGTCGAGCGGGCGCTCGCCGCGCTGCCGCTGGCCGAGGCCACCGCCGCCCTGGAGCAGGGGCGCGTCGTCGATCGGGCGACCGGCCGCCCACAGGCCTGGCGCCCGCGGCCCATGATGCTGCCGGTCAGCGACCGGCTGCGCCGGCGGATCGAAGGCGAGACCTACGAGGCGGCGGTGGCGGCGGCGGCCCGCGGGCTCGACTTCGCCCTCGACGGCAGAGCGGCTACTGCCGCCCCACCCATTCCAGCAGGCCGAGGGTGAGCGCCGGCCAGTAGGTGATCAGCAGCACCCCCAGCCCGAGGATCGCCAGCATCGGCAGCGCCGCCCGCCACACCTCGAGCAGCGGCCGCTCGAAGCGGTAGGCGGCAAGGAACAGGTTGAGGCCCACGGGAGGGGTCAGGTAGCCCAGCTCCAGGTTGGCGACGAAGATGATCCCCAGATGGATGGGGTCGACCCCGAAGGCGGCGCCCAGCGGCACGATCAGCGGCACCACCACCACGATGGCCGAGAAGATGTCCATCAGACAGCCGACCACCAACAGGAAGAGGTTGAGACAGAGCAGGAAGACCAGCGGCGAGTCGATGTAGACCTGCACCGCCTCGAGCAGCCGGGCGGGGACCTGGGCGTCCACCATGTAGCTGGTCAGCCCCATGGCCACCGCCAGGATGATCAGCACGCCGCCGATCAGCGTCGCGCACTCGGTCACCACCCGCGGCAGGTCGCGCCGCACCGACAGATCGCGGTGGACCAGGCACTGCGCGACAAAGGCATAGAGGGCGGTCACCGCGGCCGCCTCGACCAGGGTGGCGAAGCCGCTGAAGATGGCTACCAGCACCACCAGCGGCAACAGCAGCTCCCACTTGCCGGCGCCGAGGGCGGCCAGCGCCTCGCGGCCCGAGAACGGCCAGCGCCGCGAGCGCCCGCGCACCCCCTCGCGCACCCCCCAGGCGGCGAGCAGCGCCACCAGCAGCAGCCCCGGCCCCAGCCCGCCGATGAACAGGTCGCGGATCGCCACCTGGGCGACGATGCCGTAGAGGATCAGCGGCAGCGCCGGCGGGAACAGCAGCCCCAGCGAGCCCGAGGCGGTGAGCAGCCCCAGCGAGAAGCGCTCGCCGTAGCGGTCCGCGGTCAGCGCCTGGAACAGCAGCGCGCCGAGCGCCAGGATGGTCACTCCGGAGCCGCCCGTGAAGACCGTGAAGAAGGCGCAGACCAGCGCCGCCACCACCGCCGTGCCGCCGGGGATCCAGCCGAAGAGCGCCCGGAACACCCGCAGCAGGCGCTGCGAGGCCTCGCCCTCGGCCAGCAGGAAGCCGGCGAGGGTGAACAGCGGTATGGCCGGCAGGGTCGGCGACACGGTCAGCCGGTAGGTCTCGGCCGGCACCGCCGCCGCCGGTACCCCTTCGCACAGGAAGAGCCAGACCGCGGCACCGCCGAGGACGGTGAAGATCGGCCCGCCGACCGCTGCGGCCGCCACCAGCACCACCAGACCCGGCCAGGCCGCGGCGCCGTCGGCCCAGTGCGGGAACTGCCCGAGGACGAGACCGGCCGCCAGCCCGGCCGCCGCCACCGCCCGGCCGGGCCAGCGGTCGGCGGCGCGCCACAACAACCGCAGGGCGATCAGCGCAAAGCCCAGGGGCATCGCCAGCTGCGCCACCCACACCGGCAGCCCGATCGCCACCTCGGTGCCGGCGCTCTGCTCCACCACCACCAGGTCGATCGCCGCCCTGAGCAGCAGCGCGCAGGCGGCGGCGCCCACCGTGCCGGCCACCACCCGCGCCAGCGCCCGGCCGCGCCCGGCGGGCAGCAGCTCGCCGGTGGCAAGCGCCAGCAGCTTGCCCTCGCGGGCGGCCAGCGCCGCCCCCAGGAAGGTGATCCACAGGGTCAGGTGGAGAACGATCGGACCGGCGCCCGGGATGCCGGCGCCGAACAGCGCGCGGCCCGCCGCCTCGGCCAGCGGCAGCGCCACCATGGCGGCCAGGATCAGCGTCGAGACGCCGTTCTCGGCCCACCGAAGGAGGCTAGCCTGCACTTCTCACCGGGTCGATCAGGGGGCCGCCGCCTCCGCCTGCCGGCTGCGGTAGAGGTCACGGGCGGCCAGAGCCTGGCGGTAGACGTCCTGCGGCAGATCGCCGCCGCGCACGTACTGCGCGAAGGTCTCGGCGGCCTCGCGCCACTCGGCCGGGACGTCGCTGGTCACCACCTCGAGACCGCGCTCGGTCATCGCCTCGACCGCTCGCCGGTCCTGGGCCGGGATCTCCTTCTCGAACCGCTTCTCGGCTGCCCGGGCCGCGGTCAGCATGGCCTCACGGTCGGCGGGCTCGAGCCGGTCCCAGGCCCGCTTGGTGGCCACCGTCGCCCCCACCAGCGGCGCCAGCCCCAGCTCGTGCATGTAGGGCGTCTGGCGGAACCACTGCAGGCTGAGCGCGATCAGCGGCGTCGAGGGCAGGGCGTCGATCATCCCGGTCTGCAGCCCGGTGAGGATGTCGGTGGCCGCCAGCGCCACCGGGTGGAAGCCGTTGTCGCGCCAGGTCTGGACGGCGCGGTCGTCGCCCGCCCAGACAAAGATCTTCTGCCGCTTGAGGTCGTCGAGCCGGCGCACCGGCCGGCGCGAGAAGATGTGGACCCAGCCGCCGTGGCCCCACTGCAGGAGCACGAAGCCCTTCTCCTCCAGCCGCCGGGCGAGCAGCGGCTCGAGCCGCTCGACCACGAAGAACAGCTCCTCGTAGGAGTCGAAGAACAGCGGGATGGCGAACACCCCGAAGGCCGGATCGATCTCCGACAGCCCGGTCACCGACAGCGAGGCGGCGTGGAGCTGGCCGATCCTCATCTTGCGCACCACGTCGGGCTCGTCGCCGGCCACCCCGCCCGGGTAGACCCTGAGCTCGACGCGGCCGCCGGTGACCCGCTGCCACTCGGCTCCCATCTCCTTGAGCACCTGGTCCCACACCGAGCCGTCCGGGACCAGGGTGGCGAGCTTGAGGGTGGTGGCCGGCGCCGCCGCCGCGCCCGCCAGCGCCAGCAGGACGGCCAGCGCCCAGCGCTTGGCCGCGGGTCTCGTCACGCTCCGCTCTCGTCTCATCCGTCGGCGGCCTCCGTCTGGCTCTCGTCGCTCTCGCCCCAGTTGAGGAACAGCGCCTCGCCCCGGTCAAGCAACCACCGTGCCCGCCGCTGGGCGAGGACATTGGCCAGCCGCCGCGACGGCACCGCGTCGACGTCCACCTCGAGCGCGGCCTCGAGCAGCCGCCGGAACTCGCGCCAGTCCTGCTCGGCCACCGCCACGCTCTCGGCCAGGGTGACGTAGGGCCCGGCGCTCGAGCCCGCCGACAGCTCGACGGCGCGCTCGAAGTGGCGGCGCGCCCTTTCCGGCGATCCGCCCATGGTCGCCGGCAGCCCCTCGAGGGCGATCATCACCTGGTGGACGGCGCCCCGCTCGAAGGTCTCGTCGCGAGCCAGCACCCGCTCCATCATCGCCCGCACCACCGGCCAGTCGACGACGATCTCCGGCCGGTCGAGGCCCACCGAGATGGCGCCGCCCCAGGCCGCCGCGGTCCAGAACAGCAGCGAGACGTCGGCGCCGCCGAGAGCGGCCGCAGCCGAAGGGTCCCGGCGCAGCCGGTCGGCGATCCCGGGGGCGTCGAGCTCGAGACCACGGAGCCCGTAGTCGCGCGCCCTCAGGTAGAGCCCGAGGGCGCGCTCGTAGCCGTGGCGCGCCGCCGCGTAGTCGGTGGCCTCGAGCCGCTCGGCCTCCAGCTCGACGAAGGCGTAGGCGTACTGGGCGAAGCCCCGGCAGGCGGCCAGCAGCAGCGCCGGGTGCCGCGGCTTCTCGGCCAGCAGCGCCTCGATGGTCTTGAGCGCGAACGGCGTGGCGTCGGCGATCAGCTCGGGATCGCCGTCGGCGGCGAAGACGTCGCCGCTCGCCACCAGCGACCTGGCCAGCGCGTTGATCGCCAGCGAGCGCACCGAGCAGCCATTGACGACCACCGCCAGGACCAGCAGGAGCACGCCGGCGGCCGGCCGCCCGGTGGTGCCGGCCCCCACCGGGGCGGCGCCGAACCGGCCTGCCCGGCTTGCCAGACCGGGGGGGGCGCTCGAGTCGGCGGGCGCAGACTTGCGCCGCGCGGCGTCGCTGGTCGGTCCCATGTAGCCCGCTGTCCGCTTCCTTCGCCTCTTGCCGGGCTGGCGCCCGGCGGCTCCCGGTCTCACAGGGAACGGTCTCCGCCTCTCCGCCAGGCCAAGTCGGAGACGTCACACTAGCAGCCCGTGGTGGAAGTCGGTCGGGTCGGCTGGCGAGCGCGGCGGGGCCGGATGCCAGGCGCCGCGACGCAGGCAATGCC
>JBFGCA010000138.1:0-10708 GCA_041567315.1 Thermoanaerobaculia bacterium
TGGCACCTCGCCGCTGGAACAGGTGGGTGGCAACTCGCCAGCGTCGGCCACCCGCAGGCTCACCCTGGTCGTGGGGCCCTGACAAATGGGTGGCACCTCGCCGCTGGAACAGGTGGGTGGCACCTCGCCAGGCACCTCGCCAGCGTCGGCGTAGGGTTGTCAGAGCGGCCCGGCTGCGGTCCCAGAAACAGGCCGGGAGGAACACCAGCCAGGCGGCGATGCACACGAAGGGGAAGATGCCGAGGGGCATGAGGACGAGGATCGACAGATGGAAGATCAGGAAGCCGGCCACGGCCAGGGTCCTCGACGGGCCGTTCCACCACGGCGAGAGGGCCAGGACCGGGCCGAACCGCTCGAGGGCCAGCACCAGGGCGGTGGCGGCCGCCAGCAGCGACGGGTAGGCCAGCAGCGAGTTCGCGAAGGGACGGGTCCACATCCCGTCCTGCAGCGCGTAGGCGAGGGCCGAATGGTCTTCCCTCCACACCGGGCTCCACTTGAGGGCGGCGTTGAACCAGTAGACGAAGGCGATCTGGAGCAGCAGCGCCGCCGTGGCGCCGCCGAAGACCAGCCGCGGCCGCCCGCCATCAGCCCCCACCCGTCGCGCGTCGAGCGAGAACCGCACCCCCAGGGGCAGCAACATCGACCAGAACAGCAGCAGGCGCAGCACCACGTCGCCGTAGTTGAGGACCGCCGGATTGCGGCCATGGAGCGACGCCAGCAGCACCCACGAGCCCACCGTCGCCCACCGCGTCCGCCAGCCGATCAGCAGCATCGCGGCGAGTGCGCCGGCCAGCCCGAAAAGCGCCGCCTGCCCCGCCACTCCGCCGAACAGCATGTGGGGGGTCAGCGCCAGCAGCCGGGGCGCCCAGGAGATCGACGACCCGACCTCCGCCAGCAGGCTGGCACGCGGCAGTACCCCAGCGTCCGTGTAGTGCGCCGTCAGGTCCAGCGTCCGCGACGCCAGATCACCCAGCAGCACGACCGCCAGCGCGATCCGGAAGAGCCCCATCGACCGGGCGTCGACGCCAAAGCTCTTCTGCAGCCCGGAGACCGCTCCGCCCGCTCCCCCGCCCCGATCTCGACTCACTCCTCGCGGTTGCCGATGCGGGTGACGTTGAGCTCGCAGTCGCCGGCGATGTTCCACGGACCGCGCTCGTTGCCGGTCAGGTCGTTGTCCTGGAAGGTGCCGCCGCCGCCATCGTACACCCGGACGGCCTCCCAGCCGTTGCGCCGGATCCGGCTGCGCCGCACCACCGGGTGCCCGCCCTGCCTGGCGGTAACGCCGGCGTGGCCGTTGCTCTCGATCTCGTTGTCCTCGAACACCCCGCGGCCGCCGTCGAACGAGAAGATCCCGGACTGCTTGTTGGCCCGGACGCGGTTGCCGCGGACGACGGGGTTGCCGCCGCTCCTCACCTGGACGCCCGCTTGCCCGTTGCCGGTGATGGCGTTGTCGGTGAACTCCCCCCGCCCGTTGTCGTAGACGAACACCCCGCCCTGCCGGCCGTCGCCGATCCGGTTGGCCCGGAAGCGTGGATCGCCGCGGTCCTTGACGCTGACCCCCGCGTGCCCGCAGCCTACGATCTCGTTGTCTTCGAACTCGCCGCCACCACCGTCGTAGACGAACACCCCGCTCTGCGCCCCGTCGTGGATCCGGTTGCCGACCACCCTCGGCGCCCCGGCACCATGGACCGCCAAGCAGGACAGCGCGCGGCTGGTCAGATCGCAGCCCTCGATCAGCGGCCTGCCGCCCGACACCTCGACCCCGTAGAAATCGCCGCCGCCGGCCTGCTCGAAACTCAGGTTGGCGACCCGCCCGCCCGGCGCGGAGAACCGCAGCGCGGCGTCACCGCTGGCGCGGACTACGATCTCGCCGCGGTCCCCTTCGCCCACGATCTCCAGCTCCCGGTCCACCACCAGGCACTCCTCATAGACCCCGGGCCGCACCAGGATGCGCGCGCCCGGCGGGGCGGCGGCGATGGCCGCCGCGATGCTGGTGAACGCCGCCCCCTCCGGGGCCACGGTCAACACCCCTGGGGCCGGCGCTGGCTCCGGCTCGGCCTGGGTCGGCCCGGGCCGGGCCGCCGCCGCCTCGCCAGCCGCCACGTCGCGCCACAGCAGCTCGAAGGGCTCGGCGAGGGCCTTCTCCTCCGCCAGCAGCCGGCGATACTCGGCGGACTCGCGCAGCGCCTTCGCCTCGCCTGCCGCCAGCAGGTCGCCGGCCTTCGGAAAGACGTCGCCGAGCTGGAGCGGCCGCAGCGCCGCCGCCAGGTCCTGTCCGAAGACGGCGCGATGCGCCCCGCCGCCCTTCACCAGACAGCGCTTGGCGAGCAGCCCCAGCGCCCGTCTCAGCGGCGAACCCGGGGCCGTCTTCGCCATCCGCGCCTCGAGGGCACCGAGGAGCTCGCCGTAGGGCGCCCGGATCCATAGGTACTCAGCGCTTCGCCCCGACCCGAACAGGGCGCCGTGGTCCACCCGCGCCAGGTCCAGCTCCGCGAGCGGCCACCACTCGGGGACCTGGGCACCCAGCTCTGGGAGCAGCGTGCAGGTGTCGGGGACGCCGCTTCCCGGCCGCGCCGGGTCGACGGCGATCGCCGGCCGGATCGCCAGCGGATCTCGATCGAACGCCGCTCCGCGAAGCGCCTTCAGGTCCCAGGCGGCGACGAAGAACAGCACCTCGACGCCGTCCACCCGGCCGTTGAACCCCCGCCAGCGCGGCTCGTCCCCCGGCGCCAGCGACGCGATCCGCAGGCCGGGCCGCAGACCCTGGACGGTCAGCTCCGGCAGCAGCCCCGAGCCGGCGCTCACCTGGGCCCCGCCGCGGCGCTGCAGAACGCCCTGGAGCTGCCGCCGCAGCAGGGTCTCGATGAGCTTGGCGGGGTCGACGCCGCGGGGGGTCACCGGCGCCCCGCCATCGCTCGGCCAGGTCCAATCGACCCGGAAGAGGCACCCCGCCGGCGCGCCGGGGTCGTGGCGGAAGCACTTGACGAAGGTCGAGCCCGCCGGCTCGCGCACCAGAATGGCGCGGCCCAGGCAGCCGCGGCAGACCAGGCGATGCCCGTCCGAGGCCCGTTCGAGCTGATCGTAGGGGCTGCCGACGGTCACCGGCGTGGCGCGATGGACATTGTCCTCCGCGACCTCCACGCCTTCCGGAAAGATGTACGCGCGGTCCAACGCGCCCTACCTCGTCAGCCCACTGCGGGCCAGGCCACGGCAAGCCTGTGCAGTCCGGGTCGCTGCGACACCCCAGGTCCGGCCATTAACGGCGCGTCGAGTATAGCGCCGCCGCCCGCTGGCGGGGCGCCGGACGCCCCTCTGCTATGATCAGACTTGGCGGCCGGTCCCGGCCGCGCGCGACGGAGTTACGAGCGAGGAGAGAGTATGGCGACGAATCAGGCTTCCATGGCGCGGCGACAGCGCGAAAGGGCACGGCAGCAGCGGCGACGCGAGAAGATGGCGAAGCGGCTGGAGCGTCGCGAGCAGAAAAAAGCGGCGGCCCTCGAGTCGGAGGAAAAGGGCCCCGAGATCGACTGGGAGGCCATGGTCCGACCTACTCCCCTCGATCCGGAGGAGGAGGTCGCGGCGGTCCCCGAGGCGCAGGGCTGAGCCGCCGGCCCTACCCCTTCACGACTCCTGCCCCCGACCTTGGCCCCCCGGCCGCCGTCCCGGCGACCGGGGACCCCGTTCCTATCCAGATGCCAGCAGCCGGCCGTCAGAACCGGAAGCGGTAGGCCGCGCTGACGCTCCGCTCCGGCTGCGGCCGGAAGAACGTGGCATTCGAGAACTCGGCATAAAGCTCGTCGGTCAGGTTCTCGATCGCCACCGTCAACCGGTGCTCCTGACGGCCGCGCTCGAACAGCAGCACGCCGCCGCTCAGGGTGTGGACGGTGAACGAGGGCAGCGTCGCCCCGACCGCCGGCAGCGGCTCGTCCGGATCGAGATTGGCGCGCGTCGAGTCGTTGTGCCGTAGCCGGTACTCGACCCAGAATCGGCCCCCCGGCCGGTCGTAGCGCAGATACGCGTTGTACTTGTCGGCGAAGCTGTCGCCGGTCGGCGGGTTGGCGCTGTCCAGCCGCTCGCTGTCCAGGTGGGTGAGGTTGCCGCCCACCGAAACGCCGTTGTCCGCCCGGTAGCCGAGCACCAGCTCCACCCCCTCGTAACGCAGCCGCTCGACGTTTTTCTGCTGCACCACGAAACGGGCACCGGAAGCGGCGATCAGCGCCTGCAGCTCGGGCGGCAGGGCCGCGATCTCGGCCGGCGACAGGAAGTTCTGGACGATGCCGTCGTCGACGTCGGTGCGGAAGAAGATGGCTTCGAAGATGGCGTTGCGCCGCAGGTACTTGAGCCCGAGGTCGAAGGTCTGGCTGTGCTCCGACTCGAGGTCCGGGTTGAGGATCTGAAAGCCGGTGCCCTCGGGGGTCGGACCGTTGAACAGGCGCTCGACGATGTTGGGCGTCCGGAAAGCGGTGCCGACGCCGCCCACCAGCTTGAGCTCGGGGCGGATCTCGTAGATCACGTGGAGCGCCCCGACCAGCGCGTCGTCGTCGAAGTCGAGACCCGCGGTGTCCAGCCCGGGCGTCGCCTCGGCCTCGGTCTCACCGCGCGCGAAGCGCAGCCCGGCGGTCGCCTTCAGCCGCCGGCCGGCGGTGAACTCGTCCTGCACGAAAACGCCCCAGTTGGTGTTGGTGGCGTTGGGGGTGTTGGCGACGTCGTCGAGGAGCTCGAAGAACGGCGGCGTGACGTCGACCGGCGTCGTACCCGGCGCGAACTGGACCGCCAGCGCCCCGGCGATCCGCGAGAAGTCGGTGTTGACCGACTCGTCCTGGTAGTAGTCGACGCCGTAGGTCAGCAGGTGCTTGTCGGCCAGGTGCTTGGTGGCGTCGAGACGCAACCCGAGGGTCTCGAGGTCGGTGAAGTTGCGGGTGTCGGCGTCGATGTGGAAGAACTGGCCGGGCGGGAACCCGGCACCGTCGTAGATGTCTATCTCGTTGACCAGGGCGCGCTCGTTGCGCTGGACGATGGCCTTGACGTTGAGCGACGCCGCCAGCGGCGAGGACATCCCGGAAGCCAGATACTCGACCGTGTAGCGGTCGAAGTCCTGGAACGGATAGAGGATGCGGATGCGGTCGAGCTCGCCCAGCTCCAGGGGGTCGACGAGCCCGAAGCCCGACTGGTCCGCCCGGTAGCGGTTGAGGCGGAAGGACAGCTGCTGGCTGTCGGCGAGATCGAAGCCCAGGAAGCCGAACAGGCTGTCGTCCTCGATCCCGCTGTCCAGGACGGTGGTGGCGTTGGGCAGCTCGACCAGGCCGAAGGTGCCGCTGGGCGCCTGGTAGGGCTCGGCGTCGCGCACCGAGCCGCCGACATTGAAGGAGACGCGATCGCGCCGGCCCTCGACGAGGAAGTTGGCGCGCTCCTGCTCGCTGGCGCTCGCGTAGCGCAGCCCCAGCGAGCCGCCGAGCCACGAGCCGTCCCCCCAGGCCGGGGCCCGGGTGATCAGGTTGAGCACGCCGCCGATGGCGTCGGTGCCGTAGAGCACCGAGGCCGGACCGCGCACCACCTCCACGCTCTCGACGCTGTCCATGTCGACCAGACCGGCGATCTCGCCGAAGTCGGTCTGGCGGCGCGCGTTGTTCATCCGCAGGCCGTTCTCGAGGAACAGCACGCGCAGACCCCGCTGACCGCGGATGATTGGCCGCGACTGGTTGGGTCCGACGCCGTTGACGTCGACCCCGGGCTGCTCGCGCAGCAGGTCGACGGCGTTGTCGGGCAGCTTGTTCTCGATCTCGCGCCGCGGCACCACCGCCACCGGCGTCGAGACCTTGAAGGCCTCGGTCTTGGTGCCGGTCGCGGTCACCGTGGTCGAGGCGAAGAAGGACTGCATCTCGTCGTCCTGCTCGCCGGGAGTCTCCTCGCCCTGAGTCTGGTCACTCGGGGCCGCGGTCCGCTGCTCGTCCGCGGCTCCGCGCTCGGCCCCGACGGCCGTTCCCTGAGCCCAGGCCGGCGCTGCCAGGAGCAGCGCGGCGAGCGCGGTCAACAGAGGCTTAGTGGGTTCGATCTGGATCATCGGGTTGTCATCCTTGGCTATCCCTGCCGCGGCGGGCGTCCGCCTCGCCGCCACCGGTGCCTTAGTCGCGATGTTCATCCGGTACCCGCGGTAGATGAGCAAGAGGCCCGCCAGCTCGGTCACGTAGAGCGCTTCGACGAGACCGGCGCGGGTGAGGGCCCCACCGATCCCCGGCAGCAATGCGCCGACGGCGATCAGGATATTGCCCACGTAGCGGCCGCGCAGCTGCGGAGTGCGCCGGAAGCGCACCGCCGACAGCACCGCGCCGCCGACCAGGAAGAACACCGAATAGAGGTTGATGAAGGGGCTGATCAGGCGGATCCAGCGCCACTCGATGACGCGGCCCGACAGCCGGTAGGTCTCGACCATCGACAGGTCGAGCGGAGTCAGAAACACGAAAATCGCCGCCACCCCGATCAGGCTGCTGACGACCCACGCCGAGCGGTCGGCGAACTTGCGGTTCATCAGCAGGTAGATCGAGCCCTGCGCCAGGGGGTAGCCGCCCAGAAAGGCGCCGCTCACGTACCACAGACGGAACACCTCCGGCCGCCAGCCGAGGATCGAGGTGGTCGCCTCGGTCAAGGTGCCGATCCCGTAGGTGACCATGCCGATGCCCCACCACAGCAGGTGGAGTCCTCCCCCCTTGGCTCGATAGCGCGCGAACAGCTGCCAGCAGAAGACGACGGCGCAGACAGTCGTCACCGCCGGCAGATAGAGCACCGCTCGGTGCAGTGGTGTCGGATCCAAGAAGCCCTCCTTCCGTTTCGAAGCTCGGGTACGCGCTGGGCCGGCGCCGGCCGCCCGCGCCAGCGGGCAGACGGCATCGGCCGCGCCTGGGGGCAGCCGGCCGACCGGGTCGGCAAATCGAGTCCGGGCCGGGCCGGCGGAACCGGGATCCGGAAGCCGAGGGGCTCCGGGCCCCGGCCGTTCAGCGGCTGGGCGCGGCCAGCGGCGGAGGGCGACGGGCCAGGAGCGGGATGCAGGCCGCCCAGCGGGCGAACTGCGAAGCGTCGAGGGCGGGCCGGCCACAGGCTCGCCGCCTCGTGGCCGCGGCCACGGACGCCGGCCTCCCCAGGGCGAGACCCGCCAGACCCGTCAGGACCAGCAGCGCCCCGGCGGGCGGCAGCAGCAGGAGCAGTCCCCCGCCGCCGAGGCCGGCCGGCGCCGGCGCCGCCAGCGGTCCGAGGAAGCTCAGGTGGAGCAGCAGGACAAGCAGCCAGAAGGCGAGCGCCGTCCGGCCGCGGTGCAGCGGCACCCCGGCGCGGATCAGCCGGCCGGCGCCGTACAGCAGCGCCAGCGTCGCCAGCCACCGGCTGGCCACCGCCGGCTCGAGCAGCGAAAGGCTCCGGACCCGCTCCCACAGCAGCAGGACGTGGAAGCCCGCCACCAGACCGGCGACGGCGGCCAGCGGCCCCAGCAGCAGCCAGCGGGCGCGCGGCGAAAGCCAGGCCCCGGACGAGGTGGCCCCGCCCGAGGTGCCAGCCGAATAGTCTACGACCGTACGGTTCACGAGGTTCCCCGGTCCCTCACGCCCGTAACTATAGACCTTGCAGGCCCGGTGGCGAAACCACGCGCGGGGTGGGTGCGCCAGAGCACCCCCGGGCGGTGCGGTCCCCCCCTTTCGAGGTAGGCCACAAAACGGCGCGCCATCGAACAGGAGTCAGCGGACGCGCCACAACTTGTGCTGCTGGACCGACAGGCGCCAGGGCGGGTGCTCGCGCACCAGGCGGATGCACCACCCCAGCGTGCGCCGGTCCAGCTCGTCGCCCTCGAAGGCCGGCGAGATCAGGTAGTGGTCCGCCTCCACCACCGTCTCGGGGATGGCCTGGCCGTAGGCCCGTACGTACTTGACCTCGTCCGCACGGCGCTGCCGGATGGCGTGCTCTGCCACCTTGGGGCTGACCGTGATCCAGTCGAGGCCGGGGGGCAGCTCGATGCTGCCGTTGGTCTCGATCGCCAGACGGTAGCCGGCCTCGTGCAGGGCCTCGATCAGCTCGCGGTCGAGCTGGAGCGCCGGCTCGCCACCGGTCAGCACCACCCATCGGCAGTCGGCCGACAGGGCCTGCAGCTCGCCGACGATCTCGGCGGCGCCCAGCCGCCGCCCCGACTCGAACTCGGTGTCGCAGTCGAAGCCGTGGCTGTCGACGCTGCAGGCGAGGTTGCACCTGGCGAAACGCACGAAAAGGCTGGGCTCGCCCGCCCGGACGCCCTCTCCCTGGAGCGAATAGAAGATCTCGTTGATCTGATAGGAGCGCATCGGCCGGGTCGGGGGCAGGAGGCCGGGCGAACCGGTCCCGTGGGCGAGGACCCAGGCGGTTCAGAGCGGGGGCCGCAACAGCAGCACGGCCAGGATCCCCACGTAGTGCAGCGCCAGGCTGGCCAGCAGGCTGCCCGACCGCTCGCGGGCCACGCCGAGGGCCAGACCGGCGACCAGCGCGCCCAGCGGCACCAGCAGCACCGCCTGCGCGGGCCACAGCCGCCCCAGCGGCACCGGCAGCGCTGCGCTCAGGCCCCAGGTCGCGGCCGCGAACAGGACCGCCGAGATCACGACCGGCCAGGAGACGAGCCACCGCCCGCTGCTGTGCTGGACCCGGAAGACGCGGCTCAGGATGCCGTGCACGGCGCCACGGAACAACAGCTCGGCGGCCAACGGTCCCGCCGCCAGGACCAGCCAGACGACGGCGCCGGGCAGCGCGGCGCTGGCAGCCGGGGCCAGCGCCCAGACGCCGCCGGCCAGCGCCCCGAGCACCACCGCCGGCGCCACGAACAGCCAGTCTCGCCCTTCCGGCAGCTGCAGGCCGTAGAGCCGGCGCCGGCGACGGTGGGCCAGCGCCAGCAGCAGCACCAGGGCGGCCGCCAGACTGCCGGCCAGGAAGCTCGGCGCCCCCACCCGCAGACCGTCGTCCGGCAGCCCGGGAAGCAGGCCCGAGATCGCCAGCCAGCCGGCGCCCACCCCGCCGGCCGCGGCCAGCGCGGCGAAACCGATCGCCACCAGGCGCTCCTTGAGCGGCGGCCGGCGATAGGCCAGCCGGCAGGCCTCGGCGATGTCGCCGGGCTTGAGGTCGGTCCCGGACTGGCGCGGGGAGCCGCCGATCTCGCCCGACCCGCCCCAGCGGTTGGCGGCGCCGCCGCTCTCGGCGGCCGGATCGAGCACGTTGAGCTTGCGGTACGCCGCCTCCAGGTTGACCGGCAGGAACGGGTCGACCTGGCGCAGCGTGTAGGTCCGCTCGTCCTTCTGCAGGACGATCACTCCGAGCCGCGGGCCGTAGAGACGCTTGAGGTCCTTCTCCAGCTCGTAGATGCCGCACTCGCACCGGCAGACGATGGCGATCTTGTGGTCGGTCAGCTCCACCTTGGCCAGCTCCTCGAAACCCGGGAAGGCCTCGAAGAAGTCCGGCGGATAGACCATGCCGTCGAGCTCCCGGAGCTGCTCGACCAGATAGTCCAGGGGATCGGCTTCATGCCAGCGATTGGTGCCCTTGAGCGCTTTCTCGCGCTCCCGCAGCCGCTCCAGTTTCTGGAAGGTCTCGCTGAGGACGCCCTCGGGAAAGCCGGTCAGCTCGCGGAACTCGAGGCCGTGGACGTCGATCAGCCCTTCCAGCCGCACCAGCGGGATCACCACCCGCCGGATCGGGCTCTCGTGGGCCTTGAGGTGCATGCTGTTGACCAGCACCCAGATGGCCATCACGGTGTCGAGGTCGGGCTCGTTGGCGATCACCGTCCAGGGGCGCTCGCGCAGGTCCAGCCCGCGGCAGACCAGCACCAGCGCCTGCTCGCAGGCGGCCAGCGTGAACGGACGGACGCAGCCTTCGTGATGATCCAGGTTGTAGACCCGGCGCTCCAGATCCAGGAACGGCTCGCCCTGGGCCGCTCCGTCTACGAAGATGGTGCCCTCGGGAGCCTTGCGGGCGGCGCTCGCCGAAACCGACTGCCGGCGCTCCAGCCGCACCCGGACCTCCGGCGCTTCCAGACAGCTCAGATAGCGGCCGCCGGCGTCCTCCTTGATCGGGTAGCGGTTGGGCAGCTCCCCAGTGGCCGCCGGTTTGAGCGGCTTGACCGGGCGCCGGAACAGACCGCCGCCGACGGGCTCGGCCTCGGGCTCGACACCGGCGGCGTCGGCAGGAACTGCCGGCTTGGCGTCCAGGAAGCTCACGGAGCCCAGCATTTTACCAGGCGTCCCCTCCCGACGGCCCGCCGGGCCGCCCTGGGCCGCCGCGGGCCGTCGCGGCCGCGGCGGCACGGGAGCCGGCCGGCGGTCTGCTAGCATGCCTTCTCCCGTGCCAACCGCGCCGGAGCGCCCCTTTCGCGAGCACACCCGGGCGCCCCTCGAGGCGGCAGTCACCCTCCAGTTCGAGGCCTTCGCCGAGCCCGAGGCCGGCTTCACGGCCAACGTCTCGACCGGCGGCATGTTCGTACCGTCGGCCAAACCGCCGCCGGTGGGCACCCGGCTCCGGTTCGAGGTCGAGCTGGAGCACGGTGCGCCGCCGGTCCGTGGCCTGGGCGAGGTGGTCTGGATCCGGCTGCAATCCAAGGGGCCGGATCAGCCGCGCGGCATGGGGATCCAGTTCCGCTATCTCGACCCCGAAAGCGGCCGGCGTCTGCGGGCCGCGGTCTCCGCCCTGATCGCCAAGCTGGGTCTCGACCCCA
>JBFGCA010000139.1:0-10582 GCA_041567315.1 Thermoanaerobaculia bacterium
GAGCGTATCGGGCTATACGTGACCGAGGAGCAACGCCGCCCAGCGGGATGCAGCGCCGCTCGAATGTAAAGGAACTTACCGCACGGGACACTAGGCAAAGGGCGGCGTCAGGCACTCGAAGATCTCGAGCGTGTAGCCGTCGGGGTCCGCGATGAAGATGTAGCGGCCGATCTCGCGGCGCCCCGGCTCCGAGACCTTCTCGACGGACTTCTCTTCGATCGTGCGGACGGCCGCGTCGAACTGCTCCGGGTCGACCCAGAAGCCGAAGTGCATCGTCTCCCGGCGGGAGTCGATCTCGACCTCGGACCGACTGAGCGCGATCATGTCCCTCGTGCCGACGGTCTTCAGGAAGGCCACTTCGGGCGAGCTGAACGTGATCTCCATGTTGAACAGCTCGGCGTAAAAGCGGGCCGAGCGCTGCGGGTCCCTGACCGGCAGCGCCAGGTGGTTGAGTCCGTTGGTCGTGATCATTGCGCGCTCCGAGTTCTTATCTCAGGCGTGCCCAGCTCCGCAAGTAGAGTAGAGAAGGACTGGAAGCCCGAAGTCTTCGCTGCAGGCGGTGGGATGCAATCGGATTCCGATCGACAGATCGCCGCGGCCTTTGGCATCGAGCCGGTGCTGCTGCCGGTGCTGCCCGAGCTGCTGGCCGACGTCTGGGTCCTCGGCAGCTGGCCGGAGTACATCGTCCATCTCCTCCGATCGGCGGCGACGCTTCCGGAAGGCGCGAGCGTAGTTGATCTGGGTTGCGGGAAAGGCGCGGTGGCCATCCCGATCGCACGCGACCTGTCGTTCAGGGTCCACGGGATCGATCTCTTCCCGCCCTTTCTCGCCGAGGCGCGGGCGCGAGCCGAGTCAGCGGGCGTCAGCGAGCTCTGTCGCTTCGAGGAGGGCGACCTGCGGCAGGCCGTCCGGGCCGGAAGGCGGTACGATGTCGCGGTGCTGGCCGGGGTCGGGGCGATCGGCGATCACGGCCGCACGGTCTGGGAAGTGCGCCGGATCGTGCGTCCGGGCGGCGCTCTGGTGATCGACGACGGCTTCCTCGCGGACGACGCGGGCCCGCGCCGCCCGGGCTACGAGTACTATCGCTCACGCGGCGAGACGATCCGGGAGCTGAGGTCGCACGGCGACCGCCTGATCCAAGAGCGCCTCGTCCCCGCGGAGGAGCTGAAGCAGTACAACCGGACCAACACCGAGTCGATCCGCCGCAGAGCCGCCGAGTTGGCCGCCAGGCGCCCCGATCTGGCCGAGGCGCTGGAGCGGTACCTCCAGTCCGAGGAAGAGGAGTGCGCCTTCTTGGAGAGTCGGACGACCGCCGCGATCTGGCTGCTGGAGCGGAGCTGAGGCTCGCGGACGGCCGTGCACCGCCCACAGTCAGCGAGGACGTTCCGGCTTGAGCGCGATCGGGCGCTGAGCGCCGGCAGGGGAGGGCTGCCGACGGCGGCGCTGATCCTCGCCCTCCTCCTCGCCCTCCTCGGTGGCTGCGGCCGAGCCGCCAGCCGGCCCACCGGTTGGAACGTGGTGATGGTCGTGGTGGACACCCTGCGCGCCGACCATCTCTCGGTCCACGGCTACGAGCGACCGACCAGTCCCTACCTCGAGGAGTTCGCCCGCGACGCGGTTCTCTTCGAGAGCGCCCGCAGCCAGGCGGGGTGCACCTTCCCGTCCGCCAACTCGATCCTCACCTCCCGCTACCCGCACCACTTCCTCCGCCAACCCGACAAGCGGCTGGGGATCCCCGAGGAGATCGTCTCGCTGCCCGAGATCCTCCAGCGGGCGGGCTACGCGACGGCCGCCGTCTCGGCCAGTCCCATCGTGCGCCGGAACCCGACCAAGTTCAACGAGCACGGCGGATACGACCGCGGTTTCGACCGCTTCGACGAAGTCTGTCTCAGCCGCGCGGCGGGCTGCGTCAACAAGCGGGCGGGGCTCGCGCTCGCCGAGCTCCCGGAGCCGTTCTTCCTCTATCTCCACTACATGGAGCCGCACGCCACCTACCAGCCGCCCGAGCGTCACCGGCGGCGCTTCGCGACCGGCTACCGGGGCAAGGACTGGGTCGAGGCCGGCGATCCGCGCCCGATCAAGCGGATGCTCTACCGCGACGGGCCCGAGGTCGAGGTGCTGCCGGAGGACGTCGCCCACCTGACCGCCCTCTACGACGAGGAGATCCTCTACTTCGACTGGCGCTTCCGCCAGTTCGTGTCCTCGCTCGATCGCCAGGGGCTGCTCGAGCGGACGCTGATCGTGCTGCTGTCCGATCACGGCGAGGAGCTGCTCGACCATTCCCACATCGGCCACTGCCGCCAGCTGGCCTTCGACACCGTGCTCCGGACGCCGCTGCTGATGAGGATCCCCGGCGGCCCGCGGGGCGTGAGGCGCCGGACGCCGGTCCAGAACCTCGACGTGGTGCCGACCGTCCTCGACTATCTCGGGCTCTCCAACGACCGGCTCGGGTTAGAGGGCGCCACCCTGCGGCCGGTGATCGAGGCCGACCGGCCGGTCCGGCTCTACCAGTTCGCCAGCCAGGGAAGGCTGCGGATGGTGACCGACGGCCGCTACAAGCTGATCCTCGACCTCAAGAGCGGCGATCAGCAGCTCTTCTTTCTCGCCATCGACCCCGACGAGACGGTCGACCTCGCCGAGCGTCACCCGAAGATCGTGGCGGAGCAGCGCGAGGCGCTGCGCCGCTGGCTCGACGGCGTCGAGGGGCCGGACGGTACCGAGGAGAGCCTGCGGCTGGCCCGCGAGCGCGAGGCGCAACTCGAGGCGGTCGGCTACCTCTAGCCTCGGCGGGATCGTGAGATGCTCGCCGGCGGCCGGACGGAGGAAATCCGGCGTCGGAGCCCCCGCCGCGGTGAACCGCAAACCCCTCGCCTGTCTCGTCGGCGCCCTCGCCTTCGGCTGCGCCAGCTCCGGGCCGGTGATGCGGCCGGTCGACTACGCCGTCGACGTGAGGCTCGATCCGGCCGCGCACACCTTGAGCGGAGAGGCCGAGCTGACGCTGGCGCCGGTCGACGCCGCGCGTCCGCCGGGGCGACGCGTGGCGGTGGAGCTGCGGCTCCACCCGGACCTGAAGGTCGGCTCGGTGCGCCTGGACGAGGGTCGGCTCCGGTCGCACCGCGAGCGGCCGGCCGAGCCGAACGAGGACACGCCGGTGACGCCGACCGTCCACCGGCTGGTGATCGGGCGGCCATCCGAGGAGTTGCGCGTCACCCTGACCTACCGCGGGACGCTCCACCAGGACGTCGCGGCCGGTGAGAAGGAAGGGGATATCCACAACTTCCAGGTGGTGGCCCACGTCGGTAAGGAGGGCCTCTATCTCGAGCCGGACGGCTACTGGTACCCGCGGGTCGAGCTGCCGCAGGGGGCCGACCCGGACCTGGGTCTGGCCGGGTTCCGGTTGGTCGCCGACCCGGTCGAGGGCTTCGAGCTGGTGGCGGGGCTCGAGCGCGAGGCGGCTGGGGAGGGGGCGGGGGACGGCCGCCTCCGCTGGCGCAGCCCGTTCCCGCTCGACGGCATGGTGCTGCTCGGCGGGCCGCTCGAGCGCTGGGGCCGCCGGCACGGCGAGGTCGAGCTGCACGCGGTGCTGGCGCCGGGCAAGGAGGCGGTGGCCGCGGACCTCCTCGACGCGGCGGCGGAGCACCTGGACCGCTACGTGCCGCTGATCGGCCCGTATCCGTTCCGCGAGTTCACCGTCCTCGAGGCGTTCTTCAGCTCGGGGTTCGCCTTCCCGGGCTCGACCCAGATCGTCGGCAGCCAGCTCAGCGAGCACCGTCAGTACCGGCGCCACGGCTATCTGGACCACGAACTGCTCCACAACTGGTGGGGCAACGGGGTCTTCGTGGACCCGCGCGACGGCAACTGGTGCGAGGGGCTGGCCAGCTATCTGGGCAACTACTACGGCTACGTGCTGGATGGGGACGAGGCCGGCGCCCGCAAGCAGCGCCGCAACCAGTCCAACTTCCTGAGCGGGATCGAGCCCGAGGACGACAAGCCGCTGGGCACTTTCGGGCTCGCGGACGGGGCGCCTTCGGGGATCGGCTACAACAAGGGCGCCGCCGTCTTCCACATGCTGGAGCGCAAGATCGGCATGCCGGCGATGAGCGCCGGGCTCCGGCGGCTGGCGAGCGAGCACCTTGGCCGGCACGCCTCGTGGCCCGATCTCGAGGCCGCCTTCGAGCAGGCGAGCGGACTGGAGCTGGACGGCTTTTTCGAGCAGTGGGTCCGCAAGAGCGGCGCGCCGCGGCTCGAGCTGGTGGAGGCGAGCTGGCGGCCGGGCGACGCCGAGGCGGCGGTGACGATCTCGCAGGAGCCCACCGAGTTCGCCCTCGACGTGCCGTTGCGCCTCCACTACGGCGAGGAGAGCGAGGACGTCGTGGTGGTCGTCACCCGGGCGGTGGAGGTGGAGCGGGTCGCCACCCGCTCCGAGGGCCTGACGGCGATCGAGCTCGACCCCGACTACCACCTGTTCCGCAAGCTGGCCCCCGAGGAGACCATGCCGACCTCGGCGCTCACCCGCCGCGCCGAGGCGCTGACGATCGTGCTGCCCGAGGGCGAGCTGGCCGCCGGCTACCAGACCGTGGTCGATCACTACACCCGCGCCGTACTGGGCGACGGGGACGACCCGCACGAAGACCACCGGCTCGAGGTCGTCAGGGCCGCCGAGGTCGAGGCCGCGGCGCTGGAGGGGGGCGGCGTCGTGATTCTGGGCGAGGCGGTGCGGGCGCCCGCCGTGGCCTCCCTGCTGGCCCGCACCCGCAGTCCGGTGACCTGGAGCGAGGGCGGCTTCGCGGTCGACGGTGAGCACTACGCCGAGCCCGGCCAGGCGGTCTTCTTCACCGTCCACCACCCGTCGAGGCCCCAGGACGGCGTCACCGTCTATTACGGCAACAGCCCCGCGGCGCTGGCCAACGCCCGGGTCCTGAGCTACTACCCCAACAGCCTGCTGGTCTTCGAGTCCCCGCTCGACGCGCCGCCGGACGCCGGCGACGGCATGCCGCCCAGCCGGGTGATCCGCCGCCTCGACGTCGAGTTCCACGAGCGGATCGAGATCGCCCCGGCGTCGCCGTAGCCGGCCGCAGGATCGGCATCGACCGGCTCCGGCCCCGGTCAGAAAGGGCCTGGCGGCCGCCCGGGGAGACGGCCGCCAGGTTCGGGGGTGGGGTGGCAGAGGTCGGGTCGCGGATCAGGGCAGCGAAACGGCCAGGCCCAGGGTGCCCTGGTAGTTGTGGGTCGTTCCGCGCCCGTAGGCGTCGTCGGCGATGTAGTCGCGCAGGTCGAGGCGCAGGGCGTAGGCGCCGCTCAGGCGGGCCTTGAGCCCGACCCCGAGGTTGAGCGCGAGGGCGTCGTCGTCGAAGGTGAAGCTGCGGAAGAAGAGGCCTCCCACGCCCGCGGTGACGAACGCCCGCAGGGTGGCCGCCGGCGGCGTCAGGTGATAGACGCCGTTTACCGAGGCCTGGAGGATGGCGCCGTCGTCGCGCCGCACGTCCTCGGTCAGGGTGACCCCCAGCTCACCCTCGACGTCCCAGCGCGGCGAGCGGCACGCGGCCACCCGGGCGCCGCCCACGATGCCGTCGTCGATCGGCAGCTTGCGGTCCAGATCGAAGAGACCCAGGAAGGGGGTCACTTCGACTCCGCACCTGGCGAAGCCCGGACCCCACCTGCCGGGATCTTGCACCGTATCGTCGACGGTGGCCGAGAACTCGGTCCAGCGCTCGAACGGCGTCAGCGGCTCGGTGGGCGGCTGCTCGTCGGGGTGATAGTCCTCGACGTAGTGCGGCTGCAGCGCCTCGGTCTTCAGCCGGAAGAGATAGGCGCCGCGCTCGCGGGTATCGCTGAAACGGCCGCAAAAGGCGCCGTCTCCGGCCACGTCGTCACCGCTCTGGCCGTTGGACCGGCCGTCGTCCAGTAGCACGATCGAATGGCGCCGGCCGGACGGCGTCTGCACGTCGCCGTAGATGGCGATGCCGGTGATGTGGCTGTTCTGCAGCGGCCAGGCGCAGACCTCGAAGGTCTCGCCGGGCTGGATCACCTTGTAGCGCGCCGCCGCGGGGACGGTGATCAGCGGATTCTCGACGAAGGTCTGGACCCGGTAGGTGGGGTCGACCCGCTGCGGCTGCTTGAAGGAGCCGATCAGGAAGCGCAGCCACCCGAAGCCCTCCCGCGAGAATCGCCTCTCGGTGACGGCGATCTCCGCCGCGTCCTGATTGGCAGCCGGCGGCTCGAGCCACACGTGCCAGGTGCCGGGCTGGGGGGCGAAGACGCGGTGGTACGCACCCAGCGGCATCGAGCGGCCGGTGACGCGCCCGCCGCCGGGATCCTCGATGATCATCGCCGCCTGCAGGTCGGCGCTCTTCCAGTGAGCGGTGAAGGTGGCGACCGTGGCGCCCGCCTCGACGTCGACCGAGTGGCGGCGATTGGTGGTGCCGAAGGCGCCGGTCTCCGAGGTCGTCGGGTGTCGTCCGACCAGGGACTCGTAGAGGCCGGCGAAGATCGGCGGCAGCTGACTGGCGTCCTCGGAATCGACGTAGGTGCCGCCGGCCCCGGCTCCCGCCGCGATCTCGGCGCACTGCGAGGCGGTGCCGAGGTCGTCGCCGGTGCAGGTCACGAAGACCGGGACGTTGGCGGCCTGGAGCGTGGCGAGCTTGGCCGCCAGGTCGGCCGCCGCGGTCCCCAGCGGCCGGTTGTTGCGGCCGTCGGTCATCAGGATGATGCCGGTCTCGCCGGTCACCCCGCCGGCGGCGAGGATCATGTCGTAGGCGTGCTGGAGGCCGTCACCGATGTTGGTCGCTCCGCCGGCGCTCAGGTTGTTGATCGCCGTGTCGTAGGCCGAGCGATCCGCTCCCAGGGCGGCGACGGCCACCTCGTCGGTGGCGGTCGAGGAGAACGAGACGATGCCGAGCTCGACCCCGTCCTCGGCCAGGCTGACCACGTCGAGGGCCGCGGTCTGCAGCCGATCGAGGCGCGACGGGCTCTCCGAGGACATGCTGCCCGAGCGGTCCAGGACCAGCACCAGACGGGCGGTCGAGTCCGGCTCGATGAAGACCAGGCCCTGATGCACCAGCCCGTTGCTCCCCGGATCGGGGGCGCCGGCCGGCACCAGCATGGTCTCCGGCCACGACCAGCCGACCTGGGTCCAGCAGGAGCGGTTGCTCCGACACTGGGACTGCTCGGTGACGTTGGTGGCGTCGTGGTTGCCGGCGGCCAGGTTGTCGCCGACCGCCTGGCCCCAGCACAGCTCGGTGCCGACCCGCCCGCAGCACTCCATCAGGCAGGCCTCCTCGGCGGCGCTGTTGGGTCCCTGGCCGAGGTCGGGACAGTTGAAGCCCGAAGTGCCGGAGGCACAGGTCGGGTTGGTCTCGTACTCGTCCCGGGCGTCGAAGGCGAAGTGCACGAACTCGTGCGCCACGCAGCCGTTGGCGGTGGCGCTGCTCAGCCGGGTCATCGGCGTGGTGATGTTGCCGCCGGTGTAGGTGCCCCAGGTGCCGGTGTTGGCGCCGCAGTTGGTGCCGGTGTTGGTCACCCAGTAGTGGCCCCGGGAACCGCTCGAGTTGTTGAACAGCATCACCTGACCGAACTGCGCCTGGCCGTCGGTGGCGTCGAACAGCAGCTCCGAGCCGGCGGTCAGGGCGTTGCGGATCGTGGTGAGCTGCGCCGGGGTGGCGTTGAAGCGCACCGAGACGCTGATGTTGTACAGGTTGCGGTCCTGGCAGGCCCCGCCGGGGCAGTCGGCGGCCTGGTTGCACAGGTCGCCGGCGTTGGCGCCGCCGACGCACTGCCGGCGGCTGACCGGGGCCGGCCGGCCCTCGATCTCGCCGAAGGCGGTCTGGGCGGCGGCCCCGGGTGGTTGTCCCAGCCCAATGCCGAGGGTGGCCAACGCGCCCAGCGCAACCGCGAGGCCGGTGAATCGGGTTCTCGAGAGTGTCGCCATCTGAAGCCTCCTCGTTGTGCGGCGCTCGGCGATCCGAGTGCCTCCTTCGTTCGTGGGCCCGTTCAGATCTGGCGATTCGTCCTGCCGGTCGGCCTGCACCTCCTGGGCGACCCGTTCCCTCGGTCCATTCGATTTAGGCGACGGGCCGGGGCGGAGGTTACACGGCGGTGCCTGGAGCCCACCCGCCGGGATGTTCTCCGGGCGCTGGCTGCGGGATAGGCTTGAGCAACGGCCGCGGGCGCGCGCCGCGGGCAGGAGGGTCACCAGGAGGTCCGATGCCTGAGGGTGAATCGCAGAGCAGGGGTCGCTGGACCCCCGGGGTCGTCGCCGGGGTCGTTTTGCTCGCCGCCGGGGTGACGGTCTGGCTGGGGCCGCGCCTCGGGTGGTTCGAGCCGGCGAAGCCGGCGCGGGTGGTCGTCCTCTACTGTTTCAGCGCGCTGGACGACGTGATGCAGGACCGGCTGCTGCCGGCCTTCCGCGAGCAGTGGGAGCGCGAGCGCGGCGAGACCGTCGAGTTCGTGGCCACCTTCGCGGGCTCGGCGGAGATCACCGACCGCATCCTGGCCAGGTACCCGGCGGAGGTCGCCGTCGTCTCCTCGGAGCTCGACGCCCACCGGCTGCCGGCGCCCTGGCGATCCTGGCGGGAGCTGCCGCACGGCGGCGTCCTGGCGCGGACGCCGCTGGTCGTGGTGGTGCGAAAGGACAACCCCCGGGCGATCCGGGGATTCGCGGACCTGGCCGGCGAGGGGGTCGCGGTTCTCCACGGCGACCCCGCGACCTCGGGTGCGGCGGAGCTGGCGATCCTGGCCGAGTACGTCTCGGTCCTCAGACGAGGCGGCGACCGCGAGCAGGCCTTCGAGCAGCTGCTCGGCATCTGGAGGAACGTCACCCGGCGGCCGTCCACCGCCCGCGAGGCCCGTCTCCGCTTCGAGGGCGGGGAGGGCGACGCGCTGATCACCTACGAGGCGGACACCCTCGGCAGCCCGTCGCGAGCCCGGATCGACGGCGAGATCGTCTACCCGGCCAGCACCATCGTGGCCGAGCCCGCGGTGGTCAAGATCGAGAAGAACATCGAGGAGCGACAGCGCCGGCTCATCGACGCTTTCGTCCGGTATCTGTGGACCCCGGAGGCCCAGCGGGCGCTCGTCGACTACGGGTTCCACAGCGTGCTGGAGGAGCTCGACGCACCCGGCGCAGCGCTCGCAACGCTCGCAGACCCGTTCACTCTCGGCGACGCCGGCGGGCTGGCTGCCCGCAAGGAGATCCTCGAAAGAGTCTGGCGGGATCGGGTCGTCCCGCAGTTGCCGCGCTGATCTGGCGGCGATGGCCGTAGCCCTCGATTCAGCTCTGGCGGCGCCTCCGAGGCGGAGCGGGTGCTGCTTGAGGCGGGCGAGGCTGTGCGATACCGTACGGCGGCCCTGATCGCCCGGCGATCGAAGCACCAACACCGAGACGGGAGGAGAGACGGTCGATGTTCGACAAAGTGGACGCGCCTTTTCTGTTTGCCGCGTTTGCCAGTTTTCTGGTCAGCGTGGCGCTGTGGTTCCTGGTCAATCACGACTATGGCCTGTTCGTGGGGCTCTGGGTGCCGTCGATCCTGATCTTCTGGGTGGGCGTGCGCGTCCGGCTGGGCGGAGGCCGGTAACGGTGACCACAGCCGCACAGCTCTTCGCCATCTTCGCGTTCGGGCTCGTCATGACCGGGGTCGTCTTCCTGGGCGTCATCAGGGCGCGCGAGATCGCCGACCGGTCGGCCAAGGTCGAGGCGGCGGCCAAGCGCAACCTGTCGTCCGGCGAGTAGGGCGCGAGAGGCCTCGGGTTCCCGAGAGGCCTGGGCTTTGCCGGACGCCGTCGAGGTGAACGCAGAACAGGTCACCGTTGCCAGGTGGATCGGTGAGATGAGCGCCTCGAGCCGCGAGCATCGGGGCCGAAGCTGATGCCCGAGGGCCCCGAGATCCGGCGGGCGGCTGATCGGGTGGCCGCCGCGCTCGAGGGTGAGATCGCGGAGGAGGTGTTCTTCGCCTTCGAGCGGCTGAAGCGCTTCGAGCGGCGGCTCACCGGCCGGCGGGTGGCGGAGGTGACCACCCGCGGCAAGGGGATGCTGACCCGCTTCGCGGGCGGGCTGAGCGTCTACACCCACAACCAGCTCTACGGCCGCTGGTACGTGGTGCGCGACGGCCGGCTGCCCCGGACGCGGCGGCAGCTCCGCTTCGCGGTCCGGGCCGCCGGTTGCCGGGCGCTGCTCTACTCGGCCTCGGAGATCGAAGTCCTGGATCGCGGGGCCGAGCGCCGCCACCCCTACCTCAGCCGGCTCGGGCCCGACGTGCTGTCGGAGGCGCCCGCCGCCGAGGAGTTGGTGGCCCGCCTGGAAGAGCCCCGGTTCCGCGGCCGCCAGCTCGGGGCACTGCTGCTCGATCAGGGCTTCGTGGCCGGGCTCGGCAACTACCTGCGGGCCGAGATCCTCTTCGAGGCCCGGCTCCATCCGCGCCGCCGGGCGGCCGACTGCACGAAGGCCGAGCGTCGGCGGCTCGCCGGGCGGGTGATTGCGATCGTGCGCCGCGCCTACCGTACCCGCGGCGTCACCCTGGGGCCGTCGCGGGTCGCCGAGCTCAAGGCCGCGGGGGCGCCGCGCCCGGCCTACCGCTTCTGGGTCTAC
>JBFGCA010000140.1:0-10476 GCA_041567315.1 Thermoanaerobaculia bacterium
GCGCTGTCGGTGGGGATGGTCGAGGAGTACATCCAGCGCAAGTCCGGGCGCAAGAAGGTGAGCTACGTCCTGCCCGAGACCCGCCCCATCCTCGAGGAGACCTACGGCGTCATCGCCTATCAGGAGCAGGTGATGCAGATCGCCGTCGAGGTGGCCGGGTTCTCGATGGCCGCGGCCGACGTGCTGCGCAAGGCAATGGGCAAGAAGAGCCCCGAGGTGATGGCCCAGCAGAAGGAGAAGTTCCTCTCCGGGGCCAAGGCGCGCGGGGTGGCGGCGCGCAAGGCGGCGGCGCTGTGGGACTACATCGAGCCGTTCGCCGGCTACGGCTTCAACAAGAGCCACAGCGTGGCCTACGCCATGCTGGCCTACAAGACCGCCTACCTCAAGGCCCACCACCCGGTGGCCTTCATGGCCGCGATGCTGACCTCGGAGATGTCCTCCAAGGACAACGTCGCCAAGTACTTCCGCGAGTGCCGCGAGATGGGCATCCCGGTGCTGCCGCCGGACGTCAACGAGAGCATGTGGACCTTTACCGCGGTCGGCGACCGCATCCGCTTCGGGCTGGGCGCCATCAAGGGCATCGGCGAGGCTGGGGTCGAGGCGATCATCGCCGCCCGCCAGCGCACCGGCCAGTTCAGGGACCTCGCCCACTTCGCCCGCGAGGTGGACGTCAGGGCGCTCAACCAGAAGGCGCTCGAGAGCCTGGTCAAGGCCGGCGCCTTCGACGGCCTGGGCGTCGAGCGCAGCGTGATCTTCGCCTCGCTCGAGCGCATCGCCGACTACGCCCAGAGCCACCGGCGCGAGGTCGAGGAGGGGCAGGGCAACCTGTTCGCCGGCTCGCGGCTGACCGAGCCGCGGCTCGAGCTGGAGGCGCCGCCGTGGCCCGACGCCTACCGCCTGCGCTGCGAGAAGGAGACCCTGGGCTTCTATCTCACCGGCCACCCGCTCTCCGAGCACCGGGCGAGCCTCGAGCGGCTCGCCACCCACGACACCGGCGCGCTGCGTGGTGCCCCCGAGGGACGGGTCTGCGTCGGCGGCCTGGTCACCCGGATGCGCCGCACCAAGATCAAGAGCGGCCCCAACGCCGGCCGGATGATGGGCCGTTTCGTGCTCGAGGATCTCGAGGGCACGGTGCGGGTGGCGGTGTTCGCCGACCGGCTGGAGCGCTTCGACCCGCTGCTCACCGACGAGGCCATCGTGGTGGTGCGCGGCGCCGTCCGCGAGCGCGGCTCGGACGTCGAGCTGAGCGCCGACGAGATCCAGCCGCTGGTGCCGTCGGCCGGGAACCCCAGCGAGCTCGAGCTGGAGCTGGCCGAGAGTCTCTCGACCGGCGACCTGCTGCAGCTCCGCGACCTGCTGATCGAGCACGCCGGCGACGTCCCGGTCCGCCTCAACCTGGCGATCGCCGGCCGTCACGTCTTCATCCAGCCCCAGGAGCGTTTCCGGGTCGCCTGCGGCGACGGCCTGGTGGCCTCGATCGAGGCGCTGCTCGGCCGCGGCTCGGTCCGCAAGCGCTTCGCCCCGGGGCCGCCGGCCGGCTAGCCTGGAGGCCGCCGGCCCCGCCGTGAGCACTGCCGTCGCCCCCGAGCTCGAGCGGCTGCGGGCCGCCGGGCTGCCACCGGCCCTCGCCGGGCCGCTGGCCGCCGCCGCCCGCCTCGCCGCCGGGTCGGGCGTCGAGGTCTACGTCGTCGGCGGCACCGCCCGCGACCTGCTCTCCGGCCGGCCGGTCGAAGACCTCGACCTGGCGGTCGAGGGCGACGCCGCCGGCTTCGCCCGGCGTCTGGGCGACCGGCTGGGCGCGGCCGTCGAGGTCCACGCCGACTTCGGCACCGCCACCCTGCGGGGCGCGGCGCTGCCGATCGACGTCGCCGCCACCCGCCGCGAGAGCTACCCGCGGCCGGCGGCGCTGCCCGAGGTCCGGCCGGCACCACTGGCGCTCGACCTGGCCCGCCGCGACTTCACCGTCAACGCGCTGGCGCTGCCGCTCGGCGGACCTGGGCAGGCTTCGGGTGCTGCAACGGCCGGCGGCGAGCGGCCGGCGGCCGCCGCCTCCGATCGTCAGGCTGCCGCCGACGGCCCAGCCAACCTGGACCAGGGGCCGCGAGGGCCCGCGCGCCTGGCGGGCGGCGGAGAGGCCGCCGCCGGTGCCGTCGGCTCCGCTGATCGCGCAGGCGACGGGGAGCCCGCTTGGGGGCAGACCGGGGCCGGATTCCGGCTCGGCGGGCCGATCGATCCCCACCACGGGCTCGCCGACCTGCGGGCGGGCCGGTTGCGCGTGCTCCACGACCGCTCGTTCGTCGACGACCCCACCCGCATCCTCCGCGGCGTGCGGCTCGAGGACCGGCTCGGCCTCCGCTTCGACCCCGCCACCGAGCAGCTGGCCCGCCGCGCGGCCGCGGAGGGCGCCTTCGGCCCGCTGAGCGCCGACCGTCTGCGCGCCGAGCTGGAGCTGCTGCTCGAAAGCCCCGGTATCCATCGACCGTTCGCCCGGCTCGAGGAGCTGGGCGTCCTGGCGGTGCTCCACCCGCGTCTCGCGCTGGGGCGGGTGGGTCAGGATCGCCTGCGGCGCGCCGACGAGGTCCTCGCGTGGTGGCAAGACACTCCGGTGCCGGGCCCGCCGGTGCGCGCCTGGAGGGCGCGGCTGCTGGCGCTGGCGCGATCGCTGGATCGCGAGGGCCGGGTCGGCCTGGCCGGGCGCTGCGGACTCGCCGGCGAGCTCGCCGCCGCCCTCGCCGACGGACCGGACCGGGTGACCGAAGCCCTCGCCGGTCTCGAGGCGTCCGAGCTGCCGCCGCACCGCCTCGAGGATCTCCTCGAAAAGCTGGGTGAGGAGGAGCTGACCCTGGCCCTGGCCGAGGCCGACGGAGCCGCGGCAGGCCGGCTCCGCCGCTATCTGCTGGAGCTGCGCCCCCTCCGGCTCGCGATCGGCGGCGACGACCTCATCGCCGCCGGCTGGCGCCCCGGACCGGCCCTCGGAGCCGCTCTTCGCGCCACCCGGCGCGCCCGCCTCGACGGCGAGATCGGCGCCGCCGACGAGCTGGCCTTCGCCAGGCGCTGGCTCGAGGCGCACGGAGCTCCGCGGGGCGCCAATCCCTCCACCCCGGGAAACACGTCTGGTGACTCCACGGACGGGAGCCGAGAGCCGTGAGGTTGGCGCGCCATTCCAGGCGGAGGTCGGAGCCTTTGCCCTCGCTGGGTTGCTTGATCGCCTCGACCAGGACGCCGAAGGCTCGCGGAGCGGGCTGCGCTGCGAGGCGGCCAAGCCTCTCTCGCCCCTACCTGGCTTCCGGGCGGCCGTCCGGGTTCAACCGGCGGGCCGGTCGGCTCTGCGTCGCCGTGGTCGCTGCTCTGCTGCCGCTGCTGGCCATCGAGCGCGCTGCGAGTGCCGGGACAACTGCCGACGCCTTCGCTGCCAAGGACCCCCGCAGCCGGGTGCTCTTGCGCCGCGACTGCGACACCACGCTCGGCCACCGCGAGATCACGCTGTTCGCCAACGGCACGCTGCGGCTGCGCGACGGGCCGCGGGGCGAGGAGCGGCTGCTGCTGGCCGAGCTGCCGCCCGACCAGACCGCGGCGCTGGTCCGGCGGCTGGCGGAAGAGGACTTGTCCGAGACGGTGGCCACCGAGGGCGGGGTCGAGGGCGACTGGGTGGAGCGCTGCGTCCTCGAGCTGGAGGGGGAGGACGGCGCTCCGGCCCGCTACGTCTTCAACCGCTACGACTCGCTGTCGCTCGCCCTGTCGCGGGTCAACGCGATCGCCGAGGAGCTCGCCCTGCCCACCGACGAGCGTGCCCCCCGCGGAAACCTGCCGTTCGGCTACCGCCCGGTGCCCGGGGACGTCCTGGAGCGGGCCGACGGGGTGCGGTTCGAGGTCGTCGCCGACACCGGCGACGGCGCCGGGGTGGAGCTCCGGGGCGTCGAGCAGCCGCTGGTCCTCTACCTGCCCAAGGAGGACCTGGCGGCCCACTTCGTGGCCCTGGTGAGCCGGGCCACGGGCCGTCAGCCATGAGCCGCCGTCCGGGCGGCCGGGGCCCGTGCGGCCCGGGGATCCGCCTGGGCGGCGACCGGCTGCGCGGCCGGCGGCTGGCGGTGCCGCCGGGCGCCCGGCCGAGCGAGGCGCGGCTGCGCGAGGCGCTCGCCGACGCCTGGGCCGGGCGGCTGCGCGGCGCCCGGGTGCTCGACCTCTTCGCGGGAAGCGGGGCGGTGGGGCTCGAGCTGCTGAGCCGCGGCGCCGGCGAGCTGGTCCTGGTCGAGGCCGACCGCCGGGCGCTGGCCGTTCTGCGGCGTGGCTGTGCCCGGCTGCGCGAGGAGACCCGGCTCACCGTCCGGGTGATCGAGGCGCGTTTGCCCGATGAGCTGGGGGCCGTCGGGCGGGCGAGTCCCGGCCCCTTCGACCTGATCTTCGCCGACCCCCCGTACCGGTTCACGGAGTGGCGGGCCTTGCTTGCCGGCTGTTCCGGGCTCCTCGGCGCTGCTGGCGAGCTGTGCCTCCAGCACGCGGCCCGGGTCGAGCCGCCCCCGTCCGTCGAGCTGGACTCCATCGAGCGAGTGTCCGACGGGCCGAAGGCCGGTCTCGTCCTCCAACGCCGGCGCCGCTACGGCGACAGCGGGCTGTCGTTCTACGGCCACGGCCTGGCCGGCTGAGCGGCCGCCCGCCTGGGCGGAGCGCCGCGCTGGGTTACAATTCCGACCACCCCATGGCCGATCCGGCGGACCTGCCCGACGCGTTTTGCCTCGGCGAAGACGACCTCGGTCTGGCCACCGACCTGTATCAGCTGACCATGGCGGCGGCCTACCTGGGCCGCTCGCCGATGCCGCGGGCGACCTTCGAGCTGTTCGTGCGGCGGCTGCCGCGCCGGCGCAACTTCCTGGTCTTCGGGGGGCTGGAGCAGGCGGTGGCCTCGCTGCTGCGGATGCGCTTCCGGCCCGACCAGCTCGACTACCTGCGCTCGTTGCCGCCGTTCCGGGGAGTCGACGAGCGCTTCTTCGCGGCCCTCGCCGCCTTCCGTTTCCGCGGCAACGTGTGGGCGATGCGCGAGGGGACGGTCTTTTTCCCCGGCGAGCCGGTACTGCGGGTCACCGGCGACCTGCTCGAGGCGCAGCTGATCGAGACCCTGCTGCTGTCGATCGTCAACTTCCAGACCGTGATCGCCACCAAGGCGGCGCGGGTCCGGCTGGCGGCCCCCGGGGTGCAGCTCGCCGAGTTCGGCGGCCGGCGGGCGCACGGGCCGCAGGCCGCCGCCTGGGTCGCCCGCGCCGCCTACCTGGCCGGGTTCGACGCCACCTCCAACGTGCTCGCCGGCCACCGCCAGGGCATCCCGGTGGTGGGCACCATGGCCCATAGCTTCGTGATGTCCTTCGATCGCGAGCGGGACGCCTTCGCCCGCTACCTGGAGGTCTTCCCGGACCACAGCACGCTGCTGGTCGACACCTACGACAGCCTCGACGGGGTGCGCCAGGCGCTGGCCCTGGGCCGGCCGTTCGCCGCCATCCGTCTCGACAGCGGCAACGTCGGCGAGCTGGCCCGCCGGGCGCGCCGGCTGCTCGACGAAGGCGGCCGGCCGGAGGCCCGGATCTTCGCCTCGGGCGACATGAACGAGCACAAGATCGCGGTGCTGCTCGCCGAGGGGGCGCCGATCGACGCTTTCGGGGTCGGCACCCAGCTGGCCACCGCCGCCGACTCGCCGTTCGTCGGCGGCATCTACAAGCTGGTCGAGATCGAGAAGGCGGGCCGGGCGGTCCCCAAGTTCAAGGCCAGCGTCGGCAAAGCCACCTACCCGGGCAAGAAGCAGGTCCTGCGACGCCTGAGCGACGGGCTGATGGCCGGCGACCGGATCGTGCCGCTGAGCGAGGCGGCGTCGGCCGGCCCCGACGAGCGCCCGCTGCTGCGCCAGGTGGTCCGTGAGGGCGCCGTCGTCGAGCGCGAGGGGCTGGCCGAGGCCCGCGCCCACTGCGCCCGCGAGCTGGCGCGGCTGCCGCCGGAGCTGCGCGAGCTGAGCCCGGCGCCGGAGCCCTACCGGGTGCGGATCGACCCCACGCTCGAGGCCCTGCTCGAGCGGCAGCAGCAGCTGGTCTCGAGCGACGCTACTTGAGGAAGTAGACCAGCTCCTCGAGGTTGATCCGGAAGTCGACGTCCTTGACCGGCACCGCCCGATTCGGCTTGAGCCGGGCGGGCGCGAAGTTGAGGACGGCGCGGATGCCGGCGACCACCAGCGCCTCGTAGTTGACCTGGGCGGCGTCGGCCGGCACGGTGAGGACGCCGATCGTGGCGCCGGTCTCGCGGACCACCGCCGGCAGCTCCGAGGAGTGCCGGACCTCGAGGTGGGCGAGCCGGGTGCCGACCTTGCGCGGGTCGTTGTCCAGCCCGGCCACCACCGCGAAGGTACCGTCGGGACCCAGGTGGCGGGCCAGGGCGCTCCCCAGGCTGCCCATGCCAACCACCGCCAGCCGGTGCTGCTGGTCGAGCCCCAACAGGCGATGCAGTCCTTCGGTCAGCCGGGCGACGTCATAGCCCACGCCGCGGATCCCGAACTCGCCGAACTGGGCCAGGTCCTTGCGGATCTGGGTCGCCGACAGGTCGAAGCGGTCGGCCAGCTCCTGCGAGGAGACGCGGTGGACGCCGGCCTCCTCCATCTGGCGCAGACAGCGCAGGTACACCGACAGCCGGTGCAGGGTGAGCGGCGAGACCCTCACGGCACCGGAGCTACCAGGCGATCCACCCGAGCAGCCGCGCCGGCCAGATCCCGAGCAGCAGCGTGGCGGCGGCCGCCAGGACGGCGGCGGCCCGCCCCCAGAGATCGACCCGCAGACCGCTGGGCGGCGCCACCTCGGCCTTCATGTAGAGCGTGTAGACCACCCGCAGGTAGTAGAAGACGCCCACCAGGCTGGTCAGCACGCCGACCACCGCCAGCCACAGCTGGCCGTGGCGGATGGCGTGGACGAAGACCAGGTACTTGCCGAGAAAGCCGAGGGCCGGCGGGATGCCGCCCAGCGAGAGCATGCAGATCGTGAGACAGGCGCCGAGCAGCGGGAAGCGGTACCCCCAGCCAGAGAGCTCGCCGATCAGGTGCTGCTCGCCGGCCCGCGCGTAGAGCATCGCCACCACCGCGAAGGCGCCGGCGTTCATCAGCGCGTAGGCCAGCAGATAGACCAGCACCGGCTCCCAGGAGCCGCGGTCGAGGCTTACCAGCGGGATCAGCAGATAGCCCATGTGGGCGATCCCCGAATAGGCCAGCATCCGCTTGATGTCCTGCTGGACCAGCGCCAGCAGGTTGCCGACCACCATCGACAGCACCGCCAGCAGCGCCACCAGCTGCGGCCAGCGGGCGGTGTCGGCGCCCGCCACGACGGCGGCGAGCGGCAGCTCGAGGAGCCGGATGAGCACCACCGCGCTGGCCGCCTTGGGGGCGACCGAGAGCAGCGCCACGAAGGGCGACGGTGCCCCCTGGTAGGCGTCGGGCGACCAGGCGTGGAAGGGCACGACGCTCATCTTGAAAGCGAAGCCGGCGACCAGCAGCAGCAGTCCCAGCTCGAGCTGGGGGCCGCCCTGGCCGGCCGCGAAGTGGGCGGCCACCGCCGCCAGCCGGGTGGTGCCGGTCTCGCCGTAGACCAGCGCGATCCCCAAGAGCACGAAGGCGCTGACGAAGGCGCCCATCAGGAAGTACTTGAGCGCCCCCTCGGTGGCGATCGCCAGCCGCCGGTGGTAGCCGGTCAGCGCGTAGAGGCAGACCGAGAGCAGCTCCAGGGCCAGGAAGACGGTCAGCAGCTCGGTAGCGCGGGCCATCAGCAGCAGGCTGCTGCCGCACCACAGCAGCAGGGCGTAGTACTCGCCGCCCAGGATCCCCTCGCGGACCAGATAGCCGTGCGAGGCGAGCAGCGCCAGCAGCGCCGACAGCAGCACGATGGCCGAGATGGCGGCGGTGATCGGCGTGCCCTCGATCAGCCCGCCAAAGGCCGCCCCGGCCGGCGGCGCCAGCGCCAGGCGGCCGGCGGCGGCCGCCACCACCGCCAGCGCCAGCGGCGTCAGCAGACCGCGCAGGCGGGGGAGGAAGGCGTCGAGGAGCAACACCAGGACGCCGCCGCCGGCCAGCAGCAGCTCGGGGCCGAGCGCCGCCAGGTCCGCCCCCGGCACCAGGTAGTCGGGGACCGGGGGGACTGAGTTCATGGCGCGGCCTCCGGCGTTTCGGCGCCCGGCGGGCCGGCAGGTCTCTCGGTGGCCGGCCCCGGCCCGGCCCACAGGGCGTGTCCGGCCCGGTTCCCGGCGTGCGTCGCCGCAGTGATCTGCTCGCCGAGCAGCGGTCGCGGCGGCGGTGGCACCGCGACCCGCGCCTGGTGGTGGGCGAGGACGCGGTCGAGGTCGGGCCGGCTGGGGGCCAGGAACGGCTCGGGGGCGAGCCCGATGATCAGCATCAGCAGCGCCAGCGGCGCCAGCACCAGGATCTCGCGCAGCGACAGGTCACTGAGCCCGCGGTTGGCCTCGTGGCGCAGCGGGCCCCACAGCGTGCGGGCCACCATCTTGAGGACGTAGAGCGCCGCCACCACCACCCCGAAGGTGGCGATAACCGTCGGCCACACCAGACCGGCACGAAAGCTGCCGGCCAGGATCAGAAACTCGCCGACGAAGCCGTTGAGCCCCGGCAGACCCACCGAGGCGAGGGCGACGAAGACCAGGAAGAAGGCGAACCAAGGCATCACCCGCGCCAGCCCGCCGAACTCCTCGAACGCCTTGGTGTGGCGCCGCTCGTAGAGCATCCCCACCAGCAGGAAGAGGGCGCCGGTCGACAGACCGTGGTTGATCATCTGCACCAGCGACCCCTGCCAGGCCACCAGGTCGAAGGCGAACAGCCCCAGCACCACGAAGCCCAGGTGGGCCACCGAGGAGTAGGCCACCAGCTTCTTGAAGTCCTCCTGCGCCCAGGCGACCAGTCCGCCGTAGACGATCCCCACCAGGGCGAGCGCCACCAGCAGCGGCTGCGCCGCCTCGGCGGCGTGGGGGAACAGGGGCAGCGCGAAGCGCACGAAGCCGTAGGTGCCGAGCTTGAGCAGGATGCCGGCCAGGAGCACCGAGCCGCCGGTGGGGGCCTCGACGTGGGCGTCGGGCAGCCAGGTGTGGAGCGGGAAGAGCGGCACCTTGATGGCGAAGGCCAGGGCGAAGGCGGCAAACAGCCACAGCTGCTCGCCCCACGGCAGCTCGAGGGCCAGCAGCCGGTCGTAGGCGAAGCTCCAACCGCCCCCCAGCTGCTGATGGGTCCAGGCCAGCCAGACGATGCCGAGCAGCATCAGCAGCGAGCCCACCATGGTGAACAGGAAGAACTTGACCGCCGCGTAGACCCGGCGCTCGCCGCCCCAGATGCCGATCAGCAGGTACATCGGCACCAGCATCAGCTCCCAGAAGATGTAAAACAGGAACAGGTCGAAGGCGACCAGCGCCCCCAGGATGCCGGTGGTCAGCAGCAGCAGCGACAGCAGGTAGCCCTTCCAGTGGCGCTCGATGCCGCGCCACGAGCCGGCCACCACCACCGGCAGCAGCAGCGCGGTGAGCAGCATCAGCGGCATCGACACCCCGTCCATCGCCAGCTCGTAGCGGATGCCGAAGCGCGGGATCCAGTCGATCACCCGGCCGTCGGGCCCCACCTCGCGCAGCGCGGCGAAGCCCTCGCCGGCGCCCAGCCGCGGCACCACCAGCGCCACGGCGAAAACCAGCTCGACCAGCGCCACCGCCAGGCCGTAGAGCTTGACCGGCCGTCCGGCGTCGCGCCGGAAGAGCAGCAGCGGCAGGCAGGCCAGGGTGGGGAAGAAGACCACCCGGGTCAGCGTGTTGCCGGCCAGCAGATAGAGCAGGGTGTCCATGACTCGTCGGCCGGACTCAGCCGGTCAGCCACCAGAAGAGCAGCAGCAGTCCGGCCAGGAAGTAGAGCGCGTAGTTGCGGACGTTGCCGGTGGTCGAGAAGCGTCCCAGCTCGCCGCTCAACCGGGCCAGCAGCGGCCCGGCGTGGACCGCGCCCTCGACCACGAAGCCGTCCACGATCCGCCAGCAGAAGCCGGCGAAGGCCGAGAGCGGGCGCACCACGGTGGCGTCGTAGAGCTCGTCGACCCAGTACTTGTTGAGGAGCAGGCGGTGGAGGCCCGGGAAGCGCTCGGCCCAGGTCTTGCCGCCGGCGAGCCCGCGGCCGCCACCCCAGATCCGCCAGGCGATCCAGATCCCCAACCCCGCCACCGCCACCGACAGCCCCATCAGCGCCAGCTCCTCGCCCAGCGAGGCGTGATGCACCGCCGCCGCCCCGTGGGAGACGGCGCCGTGGACGGCCTCGCCGAGGGGCGCGGCCCCGTGCCCCACGGCGCCGTGCGCCGCCTCGCCGTGGCCGCCGCCGTACCCCGGCCCGGCCAGCGCCGGGGCCATGAACCGCCCCAGCCAGTTGGGGTCCCACTCGCCCAGCCGCGGCAGCCCGATCCACCCCGCCACCACCGAGCCCACCGC
>JBFGCA010000141.1:0-10460 GCA_041567315.1 Thermoanaerobaculia bacterium
GGGCGGGGGCGAGGCGGGGCGCGGCCCCGGATCGACAGGCTCCGGCACCCGGGGATTCTACGGGCGGCCGGCCCTCGCCGCCTTGTCTCGGCTGGGGAATTGCTGCACACTCGGGCACGGTTTGACGACGATGCGCTCGATCGGCTCGAGCCCGCCGCGCCCGGACGGGCTGGCCAAGGCCAGCGGCGAGGCCCGCTTCGGCGACGACTTCACGCTGCCCGGGATGCTGTTCGGGGCGACGGTCCGCAGTCCGCACCCGCACGCCGAGATCCGGGCCGTGCGCTGGCGGCCCGAGCTGGCGCCGCCGGGGGCGGTCTGCGTGACGGCGGCGGACCTTCCCGGGCCCAACGCGGTGCGGTTGATCCAGGACGACTGGCCGATCCTCGCCGAGGGGACGACCCGGCACGTCGGTGAGCCGGTGGCGCTGGTGGCGGCGGCCGGCCGGTTGGCGGCGCGGCGGGCGGTGCGCGCGGTCGAGGTCGACTACGAGCCACTGCCGGCGGTGCTCGACCTCGAGCAGGCGGAGGGGAGCGAGTCGCTCTCCGAGCTGACCCTGCGGTGCGGCGATCCCGAAGCCGCCTTCGCAGGCGCCGAGCACGTCGTCGAAGGCGCCTACCGGACCGGCCACCAGGAGCACATCTATATCGAGTGCCAGGTGATGACCGCCTGGTGGGAGGAGGACGGCACGGTGGTAGTGGTGGGGTCGATGCAGTGTCCCTACTACGTCCACAAGTCGGTCTGCTACGCCTTCGGGCTGCCGGCCGATAAGGTGCGGATCAAGGCCTCCGCGGTGGGCGGCGGGTTTGGCGGCAAGGAGGACTACCCCAGCATGATCGCGCTCCACGCGGCGCTGCTGGCGCGCGCTGCCGGCCGGCCGGTGCGGATCGCCTACGATCGCCACGAGGACATCGTGGGCACCACCAAGCGCCACCCGGCGGTGGTCCGCCTGCGCACCGCGGCCGACGGCGACGGGCACCTCCGGGCGCTCGACGTCGAGCTGGCGATGGACGGCGGCGCCTATCTGACGCTGTCGCCGGTGGTGCTGTCGCGGGCGGTGCTCCACGCCGGCGGGCCCTACCGCTGTCCCAACGTCCGCGTCCACGGGCGGGTGCTGCGCACCCACACGGCCACCAACGGCGCCTTCCGGGGCTTCGGGGCGCCGCAGACCCAGTTCGCGATGGAGCGCCAGATGGACCGTCTGGCCCGCCACCTGGGCCTCGACCCGCTGGAGATCCGGCGGCGCAACGCGCTGCGCCCCGGCGACCGGCTGCCCACCGGCCAGCGGGTGGCGGACCCGGCGGCGCTGGCCTGTCTCGAGCGGGTGGAGGCCGAGACCGGCTTCAGCGCCCGCTGGCGCCAGCTCGAGGCCGAGCGCGAAACCGCCGAGGACGGCGAGCCGCGGCGCGGCGTCGGACTCAGCCTCTACTTCCACGGTGCCGGCTTCACCGGCAACGGCGAGCGCCGCATGCGGTCGCCGGTCGTGGCGCGGCTGGCCGCCGGCGGCCGGGTCGAGGTGCTGACCGCGATGACCGACATGGGTCAGGGCTGCGCGGTGATCTTCCCGCAGATTGCCGCCGAGGCCGGCGGGCTGACCCCGGAGCAGCTGCACTTCGTCGAGCCCGACACCGCGCTGGTGCCGGACTCGGGACCGACGGTGGCCTCGCGCACCACCATGGTGGTGGGGGGCACGCTGGCGGCGGCGGTCCGCGAGCTGTGCGACCGGCTCCTCGACTGGTGGCGCGGGCGTGAGGGTCTCGAAGAGCCGCCCCGGCTGGTCGACGGGGAGGTGCGGGGGCGAAGCGGCCAGAGCTGGCCGTTCGGCGAGGTGGCCAGCGCGCGTCTCGCCGAGGCCGGGCCGCTCGAAGTGGAGAAGCGCCACGAGCCCCCGGCCTGGCAGTCGTTCGACGAGACGACCTACCAGGGGACGGCCTACCCGGTCTACGCCTGGGGCGCCGACGTGGTCGAGGTCGAAGTCGACCCCGACACCCTGGAGGTCCGCCCGCGCCGGGTGACCGTGGTCTGCGAGGTGGGCCGCGCCATCCACCCGACGCTCTGTGCGGGCCAGATCGAAGGCGGGACGCTCCAGGCGCTCGGCTGGGCGCTGCTCGAGGAGGTCAAGCTCGAGGAGGGGCGGTACCTCAACGACCGACTGGCCACCTACATCATCCCCACCTTCAAGGACAGCCCGCCGATCCGGGTGCAGCTGCTCGAGCAGCCCTGGGAGGGCGGACCGTTCGGCGCCAAGGGGATCGGCGAGCTGCCGATGGACGGCGGCGCGCCGGCCGCCGCCGCGGCCGTCGAGAACGCCACCGGGATCGAGGTGGGGGAGATCCCGGCCACCCCCGAGCGGCTGGAGCGCTGGCAGGCGGCCGGCCGGCGGGTGCCGGTACCGGCGGCGGCGCACCCGGGGTCACGGTCGGGCGTCGGGGCGGCGCCGTCCGCGCCCGGCGCCGCCGAGGAGCCTCGGTGAAGGTCGGCTTCGAGGTCAACGGCCGGCCGTGCGAGCTGGACGGGCACCCCATGGAGCGGCTGCTCGACGTGCTCCGCGAGCGGCTGGAGCTGACCGGCACCAAGGAGGGATGCGGCGAGGGCGAGTGCGGCGCCTGCACGGTGCTGATGGACGGCGAGCCGGTGCTCTCCTGCCTGGTGCCGCTGATCCAGTGCCGCGGGCGGCGGATCGAGACCGTCGAGGGGGTGGCGGCGGGTCCGGCCCGCCGGTTCCTGGAGGCGTTCGTGGCCGCCGGCGGCGTCCAGTGCGGGGCCTGCACCCCGGGGCTGGTGGTGACCGCCTGGGCGCTGCTCCAGCGCACGCCGCGCCCGAGCCGGGCGGAGGTCGAGGAGGCGCTGGCCGGCAACCTCTGCCGCTGCACCGGCTACGAGGGCATCCTGCGCTCGCTGGCGGCGCCCGAGGAGGCGCCGCCGGTGGCGGCCCCCGAGAAGGTGGCGCCGTGACCCGCGGCTGTGCTCCGTCCAGCCTGGCCGAGGCCGTCGACCTGCTGGCCGCCGACCCGGCGCTGGTGCCGGTGGCGGGCTGCACCGACCTGATGGTCGCCGAGCCCGAAGCACGCGCCGACCTCCCCGGGGTGATCGACGTGCTGGAACTCCCCGAGCTCCGCGGCGTCCGCTGGGTCGACGGGGTGCTCGAGATCGGCGCCGCCACCAGCTTCGCCACGCTGCGGCGGACGCCGGCGGTGATCGAGACCTTCCCGGCCCTCGCCGCCGCGGCGGCGGTGGTGGGCGGCTGGCAGATCCAGAACCGGGCGACCCTGGGCGGCAACGTCGCCAACGCCAGCCCGGCCGGCGACTCGCTGCCCGTGCTGCTGGCGCTCGACGCCGAGGTGGTGGCGGCGTCGGCCGCCGGCGAGCGGGTGATCCCCTACCGCCAGTTCCACGTCGGCTACCGGCGGACCGCGCTGCGCCCGGGCGAGCTGATCGCCCGGCTGCGGCTGCCCCGGCCGCCGGCCGGCAGCGTCCAGCGCTTCCGCAAGGTCGGGACCCGCGAGGCGCAGGCGATCAGCAAGGTGGTGGTGGCGCTGCTGGCGCGTGTGGAGGACGGGCGGGTCGCCGAGCTGCGGCTGGCGGCGGGAAGCGTCGCGCCGGTGCCGGTGCGGTTGCCCACGGTCGAGGCCGAGGTCGCCGGGCGGCCCGCCGGGGCCGAGACCGCGGCGCTGGCCGGGCGGCTGGCGGCGGCGGCGGTCGACCCGATCGACGACGTGCGCTCGACCGCCCGTTACCGACGCTTCGCCCTCGAACGGGTGGTCCGCCGGCTGCTCCTCGAGCTGCGCTGACGAAGGCCGGTCGGGGCCGCGCGAGGTCTCTCGCGGCCGTCGCTGGGAGTGGGCGACCCGACTGCGGCGCCGCCGCCGGGCCGCGCTGTGCCCAATCTCACACCAGCCCAGCGGAGTGCGTTACTGCCGCCGCCGGCCACCGGCCCTAACCTGTCCGGCAAGAGGTTGCGGGTGAAGTTGCTGGCGAGACTTGGGGGGGTCCTGACGACGAGTTGAACGACTGACCAGGAGGTGCTCGATGCCCCAGCCGACGCCGTCCCTCCTCACCGTCTTCTTCCTGGTGCTGGCACCGGCGGCAAGCCTTTTCGCCCAGCAGGGCTGGGACGGCGACGACTTCCTGATCAGCGGTTTCCTGAGCAACAACGTCGCGGTCTTCGACGCCGACCTGAGCTTCAAGGGCCACCTCGACCCCGGTTTCGTCAACCCCACCGGTCTCGACTTCCTGCCGGGCGGCGGGCTGTTGGCGACCGCCTACTCGCTGGAGGTCCGCGAGTACTCGCCCTCGGGGGCTGCCCTGTTCGGCTTCTCCGATCCCGATCTCGGAGCCCCCGCCGACCTCAAGGCCGGCGGCCTCCTGCTGGACGTTCGCGGCGAGCCGCTGCAGCTGGTCTACGTCGCCACCCAGGACGGCGCGCTCAGGGTGCGCGAGTTCGACATGAACGGGGTCTCGCGGCGCAGCATGGGCAACGTGCGGGGCAGCAGCCTGGCGATGCTGCCGGGTAACCGCCTGTGGGCCGGAGGGTTCGGCGAGCGCATCGAGATGCTCAACGCCGGCACCGGCCGCCGGGTGGCCTCGATCGTCTACGACAACGGCCAGCTGTCGGCGGTCAGCATGACCTACAGCGCGGCCAGCGACACCGTGCTGCTGGCCGACTGGGTGACCGGCAAAGTCTTCGAGCGGGCCCGCAGCGGGGCGTTCGTGCGGGTCTTCGTGGCGCCGATGGCCCTTCGTCCCATCGGCGTCACCCGCGGTCCCGGCGGCGACGTGCTGGCGGTGGACTTCGCGCGCGACTCGGTGTTCCGCTGGCGCGCCGACGGTGTCTTCGTCAGCGAGACACCGCTGGGGGTGGTCGTGGACGGGCCCTTCGGCCTGGTGTGGGCCGGCAACTCGGCCGCGGCCGCGGCCCCGGCCGCCGGCCGTTAGCGGCCCGTCAGTCGACCCACAGCGGGACCAGCTCGAAGCGTTCCACGTCCACCAGCCCCTGGTCGGTGAGCTTGAGCGAGGGGATGACCTCGAGCGCCAGGAAGCTCATCGCCATGAACGGGTCATGGAGCGGCGAGCCCAGTTCGCGGGCGGCGGCGAGGACCGCGTCGAGCCGCGTCCGTACCTGCTCGACCGGCTCGTCGACCATCAGACCGGCAATCGGCAGCGGCAGCTCGCCGAGCACCGCCTCGCCGGCCGCCGCCACCATGCCGCCGCCGAGCGCCGCCGCCCGGCGGGCGGCGGTCCACATCGACTCGTCGTCGGCGCCGACCACTACCAGGTTGTGGTGGTCGTGGGCCACCGAGGAGGCGAGGGCGCCCTGCCGCAGCCCGATGCCGCGCACGAAGCCCTTGCCGACCGCGCCCGAGGCGCGGTGGCGCTCGATGACCGCCATCTTGAGCAGGTCGCGCCCGGGGCCGGCGTGCGCGAGACCGCCGGCGGTGGGCACCTCGAGCCGCAGGTGCTCGGTGACCAGCTGATCGGGGACCACGCCGATTACCCGCGCCCGCCCGCCGTCGGCCGGGATCCGGAAGTCGACCCGGTCCCAGGCCACGTTCATGGTGCCGCGCAGCGGGTGCCCCTCGTGATCAGGGCGCGGCACCGCCATCCGCCCGTCCTTCGCCACCAGCCGGCCGCCGCGAATCACCAGGTGGGGCTCCGGCCGTTGGAGATCGCGGAAGGCCACCAGGTCGGCGCGGCTGCCGGGGACGATGGCGCCGCGGTCGTGGAGCCGGAAGTAGGCGGCGGGGTTGCAGGTCGCCAGGCGAATGGCGGTGACCGGGTCGAGACCCTCGGCGATCGCCGTCCGCACCATGTGGTCGATGTGTCCGTGGTCGAGGAGGTCGGCCGGCTGCCGGTCGTCGGTGCAGAAGCAGATGCGGTGCTGGTTGTGCGGCTTCACCAGCGGCAGCAGGGTCACCAGGTTGCGGGCGTTGGTGGCCTCGCGGAGGAAGATCGTCATCCCCAGGCGGAGCTTCTCGCGCGCCTCCTCGACCGTCGTGCACTCGTGGTCCGAGCGGATGCCGGCGGCGACGTAGGCGGCGAGCTGCTTGCCGCCGAGGCCGGGGCAATGCCCGTCGAGCACCAGGTCGGCGTAGCCGCGCAGCTTGTCGAGGACCTCCGGATCGCCCTGCACCACGCCCGGGAAGTTCATCACCTCGGCCAGGCCCAGCACCCAGGGGTCGGAGCGGAAGGAGGCCAGGTCGTAGCTGCGCAGGATGGCGCCGTTGGTCTCCATGTGGGTGGCGGGCACGCAGGAGGGGGCCATCACGAACATGCTGAGCGGACCGGCCTTGGCGCTCTCGAACATGAAGCGGATGCCGTCGAGGCCGAGCACGTTGGCGATCTCGTGCGGGTCGGTGACCACCGTGGTGGTGCCCCGCGGCACGACCGCCCGCGCGAACTCGGCCGGCGGCATCAGGCTGCTCTCGACGTGGACGTGGGCGTCGATGAAGCCGGGCGCCAGGAAGGCGCCCTCGAGGTCGAGAGTGCGCTCCGCACGGTAGTCGCCGAGCCCGACGATCCACGAGCGCACGATGGCCACCCGGGTGGGGTAGATCTCGCCGCTCAGCACGTCGACCAGCCGCACGTTGTCGAGCAGCAGGTCGGCCGGCGCGTCGCCGCGCGCGTAGCGGATGAGGTTGTCGAGCTCCACCGCGTCCCCTGGAGATCGGGTCCCTGGAAGACCGAGCGGCGATTCTAACCGGGACGGCTAGCCGCCGGCGCGCAGGCCGTAGAACAGCAGCAGCAGGACCGCCAGGCCGTACATCAGCGGGTGGACCTCGCGGCCCCGGCCGCTCAGCAGCTTGATGGCGGCGTAGGAGACGATCCCCAGGCTGATGCCGTTGGCGATCGAGTAGGTGAACGGCATCCCGGCCACGGTCAGGAAGGCCGGCACCGCCTCGTCGGGGCGGGTCCAGTCCAGCTCGCCCGCGCCGCGCATCATCAGCGCGCCCACCACCACCAGGGCGGGGGCGGTGGCGACGGCGGGGACCGCGGCCAGCAGCGGGGTGAAGAACAGCGACAGCAGGAACAAGAGCGCGACCACCACCGCGGTCAGCCCCGAGCGGCCGCCCTCCTCGACGCCGGTGGCCGACTCCACGTAGCTGGTGATGGTGCTGGTGCCGAGCAGCGCGCCGACGGTGGTGCCCACCGCGTCGGCGGCGAAGGCCCGATTGGCGCGCGGCAGCTCGCCGTCGCGATCGACGAAGCCGGCCAGCCGCCCGACCCCGATCAGGGTGCCGGCGGTGTCGAAGATGTCGACGAACAGGAAGGCCAGGACCACCGCCGCCAGCTTGCCGCTGAAGAGACCGGCGAAATCGAGCGCCAGGAAGGTGGTGCGCGGCAGGTGGGGCAGGGCGACCACCGACGCCGGCGGTTCCGCCACGCCGGCGGCCCAGGCGGCGGCGGCGACCGCGGCGATGCCCAGCAGCAGGGCGCCGCGCAGCCTCAGCGCCAGCAGGGCGCCGCTCAGCAGGATGCCGCCCAGGGCGAGCGCGGCCGGCACGCTGGCGAGGTCGCCGAGGGTCACCAGGGTGGCGGGGTGGTCGACCACCAGCCCGGCGCTCTCCAGACCGATGATCGCCAGAAACAGCCCGATGCCGCTCATCGTCGCCACCTTGATCGACAGCGGGATGGCCCGCAGCAGGGCGGCCCGGGCGCCGCTGACCGCCAGAACCAGGAACAGCAGCCCCTCGACGAACACCGCCGCCAGCGCCACCGGCCACTCCACGCCCAGGGCGCCCACCACGCCGAAGGTGAAGTAGGCGTTGAGCCCCATGCCGGGGGCCAGCGCGAAGGGGTAGTTGGCCCACAGGCCCATCAGCAGGGTGGCCACCGCCGCCGCCAGCGCCGTGGCCACCGCCACGTCCTCGGCCGGCAGACCGGCCTGCGACAGGATCTGCGGGTTGACGAAGAGGATGTAGGAGAGGGTCAGGAAGGTGACCAGGCCGGCCCGGACCTCGGTGGCGGGGTCGGTGCCAAGCTGGCGCAGGCGAAAGAGGCGCTCGAGGGCCGGCACGGATCGCGGCAGACCTTAGCAGCCCGCGGAGGCGCGCCGCCAGCCGAACCGGCGGATCGCGACCACCGACCACCGGCGCGGGGTCCCGGATTAGGGTGGATCCGGCCGCCGATGGAACTTCGCGGCCGCACGCGGCGTCTTATAGATCGAAGGGAGTCCTCGGTTTGCTTCCGACGTCCGGCCCCCGGTACCCGGCGATCCGCGTCCGGACCCGCAGTCCCAACCCGTTCGCGCTGATCGCTGCCGTCCGCTATGCCCTGTGGCGGGCGCGGGTCGAGCCCGCCGAGATCGACCGCTTCACCGAGGCGGCCCTGACCGAGCCGCGCCCGGACGCGGCGGCCCGGGTGTGCCGCGAGTGGGTCAGCGTGGTCGCCGGCTAGCAGTCAGAGGTTCGGCTCCGGCCGAGTTGCGGGTGGCGAGCGGCCGGGTGGTAGCATCGGCGCATACTCTGTCGCCGCGTTGCGGCGGTTCGTTCGGCTGGCCGGGCGGCGATGCCGCCCGTGGCCAAGGCAATTCCTGAACAGGGGCCGCGATCGGCGGCGGATCGGAACTCATCCGCTGAGCCGCTCGAAAGGAGGCCTCATGAAAAGAATCGCCACATCGAATCGCCGCGGCGGGCTGGCCGTGCTCTGGCTCGCGGCCCTGGCCCTCACCCTGGCGCCGGCCGCGCTCGCCCAGGGCGACGGCGTCATCACCGGCCAGGTGAAGAACGCGGACACCGGTCAGGGCATCGCCGGCGCCACCGTCCTGGTGGTCGAGACCGGCGCCGACGCCACCACCAACGCCGCCGGCTCCTACACCCTGGAGGCCCGGGCCGGCCGCTACCTGCTGCTCGCCGCGGCCGGCGGCTTCAACACCGTCGAGCAGCCGGTCACCGTCGAGGCCGGCGGCACCACCACCGCCGATTTCGACCTCAACCCGACGCTGTCGCAGTTCGGCGAGGAGCTGGTGGTGCTGGGCTCGCGCGCCTCGCGGACCGCCATCAAGACGCCGGTGCCGGTCGACGTGCTCCGCACCGAGGACCTGGTGGACACCGGGCAGAGCGAGACCAGCCGGATGATCCAGTTCCTGGCGCCGTCGTTCAACTTCTCGACCTCGACCATCAGCGACGGCACCGACATCGTGCGTCCCTCGACCCTGCGCGGTCTGGGACCCGACCAGACGCTGGTGCTGATCAACGGCAAGCGCCGCCACAACAGCGCCCTGGTGCACGTCAACGGCTCGATCGGGCGCGGCACCGCGGGGGTGGACCTCAACGCCATCCCGGCGGCCGCCATCCAGCGCATCGAGGTGCTGCGCGACGGCGCCGCCGCCCAGTACGGCTCGGACGCCATCGCCGGGGTGATCAACATCGTGCTCAAGTCGGGGACCGACAAGACCGCCATCGACCTCGCCGCCGGCCAGCACTACGAGGAGGACGGCGAGCTGCTCCAGGGCAGCATCAACCACGGCTGGCGGATCCTGGAACGGGGCTACTTCAACGTCACCGCCGAGTACCGCGACCGCGGCTTCACCAACCGGGCGGGCCTCGACCCGCGCCGCATCTACAACTTCCTCGAGCAGGAGTTCGGCCAGCCGGCGCTGAGCGACGGCACCCCCGATCCGCGCGAGCAGACCTACGACCGGCTCAACCACCGCTACGGGGACGCCGAGTCGGAGAACCTCTACCTGTTCTTCAACTCCGAGGTGCCGGTGGGGGACGACGCCGAGCTCTACTTCTTCGGCGGCGTGGCCGACCGCGACGGCGAGTCGGCGGGCTTCAACCGGCTGCCCAGCCAGAGCCGCACCAACATCATCCTCCACCCCGACGGGCACCTGCCGCGGATCAACACCGAGGTCGACGACCTGTCGTTCTCGGCCGGCTATCGGAGGCGCCTTGCCAATAACTGGTCGTTCGACGCCGGGGTGGTGACCGGCGGCAACGAGTTCAACTTCTTCATCTCCAACTCGGCCAACACCTCGCTGGGGGCGGCGAGCCCGACCTCGGCCGACGCCGGGACCTTGAGTTTCTCGCAGACCACGGCGACGCTCGACTTCTACGGCACGATCGGCGCGGGCTCGCGACCGATCAACGCCGCCTTCGGACTGGAGTGGCGCGAGGACAACTACGAGATCGAGGCCGGCGACGTCGCCTCGTGGGTCGACGGCGGCGTCCCCGACCAGTTCGGCGGCCGGGCGCCGGCCGGCATCCAAGTGTTCCCCGGCTTCCGGCCCTCCAACGAGGTCGACGAGTCGCGCGACAACGTGGCGCTCTACGGCGACCTCGAGTTCAACTTGAGCGACCAGTTCCTGCTCGGGCTGGCGGCGCGCTTCGAAGACTACAGCGACTTCGGCAACACGGTCGACGGCAAGATCACCGGCCGCTACGAGGTGAACGACAGGTTCGCGCTCCGCGGCTCGGCCTCGACCGGGTTCCGGGCGCCGTCGCTGCACCAGTCCAACTTCAACA
>JBFGCA010000142.1:0-10172 GCA_041567315.1 Thermoanaerobaculia bacterium
CGGACGACACCTACGACTTCAGCGATCTCGAGCCGTTTCTGGGACCGCTCCTGCGGGGCGAGGCGGAGATGGTGATCGGCAACCGCTTTTCGGGCGAGATGGAGTCGGGGGCCATGTCCTGGTCTCACCGCTACATCGGCAATCCCATCCTCTCCGGCATGCTGCGGCTCCTCTTTCGCACCCACATCGGCGACTCGCACTGCGGCATGCGCTCGTTCACCCGCGACTCGTTCGAGCGCATGAACCTGCGCACCACGGGCATGGAGTTCGCTTCGGAGCTGGTGGTCGCGGCCCTGCGCGAGCGGCTGGCGATTCAGGAGATCCCCATCAACTACCGACCGCGCATCGGCGAGTCGAAGCTCTCCGGCGTGCGCGACGCCTGGCGGCACGTGCGCTTCATGCTGCTCTTTTCGCCTTCGTACCTTTTCCAGCTCCCCGGTCTGCTGCTGATGGCGGTGGGCGCCGCCCTCGTCCTGCTGCTGGCGGGCGGTCCGCGGACGCTCTTTGGCCACCCCTGGGACTATCACCCGCTGCTGTTCGGGGTCGCGGCGTTGATCGTGGGCTACAACCTGGTGCTGTTCGACGTTTTCGCCAAGGCCTTCTCGATGGGCGCCGGCTTCGCCCGCCAGGCGCAGTGGCTGGCGACGCTGCAGCGCTGGTTCTCGCTCGAGCGGGGGCTGGCTCTGGGCGGCGTGCTGCTGCTGGCCGGGCTGGGGATCGAGGCCAAGATCGTGGCCGACTGGCTGCGCTCGGGTCAGGGCGAGCTGATGGCGGTGCGCGGCGTGGTCATCGGCATGGCCGCCATCGTCCTCGGGCTGCAGACCGTCTTCGGCTCCTTCCTGATGAGCCTGCTGCTGATCCGGCGCGAGGAGCGGCGCTAGTGGCTGCTAGAGGCCGGCCGGCAGCGGCCCCCGGCGGCACAGCAGGTTGGTGTGGTCCTCGCGCGACGGGTCGAGCCGCGCGAGCAGCTCCGCCGCCGTGACCGCGGCCACCCGCTCCGCGGCCTCGTCGATCTCGTAGAGCTCGAACCCGAGACCGCCGAGGCGCTTGAGCACCGCGGCCGGTTCGGCGCCGGCGCGGACCAGCCCGGCGGGCCAGAACTCGGTGACCAGGGTGACCCCGGAATGGCGACGCAGCAGCCCCTCCATGCCGGCGAGCGCCTGCGCCTCGGCCCCCTGGACGTCCATCTTGACCAGGTCCACGCGCCCTTCGGGGCCGAGGCGGTCGGCGTCCAGGTAGTCGTCCAGCCGCACGGCTTCGATCTCGATCGAGGGGCGGCCGTCGTGCGAATCCCAGGTCCGGTGGTCGCCGCGGTTGCGCTCGCAGAGGTACAGCCGCAGTGGGCCGTTCTCGTCCGCGACCGCCAGCCGCTCGGCGACGACGTTGCGGGCGCCGTTGCGCTCCAGGTTGCGCCGCAGCAGCTCGAAGTTCTCCGGGTCGGGCTCGAAAGCGAACACCCGCCCGCCGTCGCCGACCGCCCGCGCCAGGAGCAGCGTGTAGAGCCCGAGGTTGGCGCCGACGTCCACCGCCACGTCCCCCGGCTGCGCCAGCGTCGCCATCAGCCGGCGCTCGAACTTCTCGTAGGCGTCGCTCAGCGTCAGGCCGAGCGAGTCGCCCGGGTCGAGCTCCAGCTCGACGCCGTCGATCTCGAGGCGCGGCGGCTTGAGCCACCGCATGGCCAGCCGGTGCGCGAAGGCGACCGGCGGCAGCTCGCCGATCCGGGTGCCGGTGAACAGCCGCACGACCGCGCGGTAGGCCGCGAAGAGCGTCCGCTTCATGGGGCTTGCCCGGCCGGCTTGCGCAGCTTGAGGTAGACCACGCCGTGGCGGTCGGCGGACAGGATCTCGGGCTCGGCGGAGACCCGGAAGTTGGCGGGGCAGCGCCGCCGGAGAAATGCCCCGAAGAGCAACGACCAGGGCATCCGGGTCACGAACCGGTCGTGGATCGAGCGGTCGATCTCGATCGCGTACTCGCGGTGGAGGACCTCCCAGGGCCGCGCCAGCAGCCGCCGCTCGAGCTCCTCCGGCGTGTAGTGGCGCTCGTAGAAGACCCGGCCGCCGACCGTCGTGCTGGCCTCGCCCCAGATCCGGTCGTCGCGCCACAGCTCGCGGGGCTCGGCGCACACGTTGGTGGTCAGCACCAGCACCCCGCCCGGCTCGAGGACGCGCCACATCTCGGCCATCGCCGCGGCGTCGCCCTCTTCGGCGATGTGCTCGACCACCGAGATCGAGAGACAGTGGTCGAAGCTGGCGTCCGCATAGGACAGGGCCGTGGCGTCCTCGACCTCGAGCCGCAGCCGCGGGTCGACCCGCCGCCAGCTCTCGATCTCGCGCCGGAAGAGGTCGACGCCGATCCAGTCGCCCTTGCCCTCGTGGCGGAGCAGGCTGGTCAGCAGCTTGGGGCTCGCGACGTCCAGGCAGTGGCCGTGGAAGCTCTCCTCGGCCGCCTTGCCCAGCTCGTAGTAGCGCCAGGGGTCGAGCGGTACCAGCAGCCGGGCCAGCCCGACCCGCCAGGCGCGCCACCGGCCGCTCACCAGCCAGCGCCAGCCCAGCCGGTAGCTGTGCCGCCAGAGCCGCTCCCAGCCCGGCCGCTCGGCCTCTACGTGCACAGCTCGGCGACCCGCCGCCGGTACTCCGCCAGCGGCACCGGCCGGCGCTCGTAGTCCCAGCGCCGGTAGTCGCGGTAGGCGCCGGCGGCCCGCGCCAGCGCCGCGAGACTCCGCCGCCCCCCGGGCAGGAACAGCTCGCACAGCGCCAGCCGGCGCTCGGCCATCCGCACCAGCTCGCCGGCGCCGGCGACGCCCCGCTCGCGCCACCAGGACCAGACGCGGCAGAAGTTGAAGGTGTACTGCCAGCGGTGCTGCCAGAGATGCGAGGCCAGCGCGTGGCGGGTCATGCTGTGCGGCGACAGCACCAGCCGCACCAGCCGCTCACCCACCAGCTCGACGCCGGCGCCGGCGTCGCCCAGCTCCGAGAGGAAGCCGACGTCGTTGCCGTAGGGGTGGCGGTTGTAGTCGTACCCCAGCGGGTTGTCGATCTCGACGTGCCGGTCGAACACCTCGCGCGCGGTCGCGGTCTCGTACACCCCGTTGACCTGGTTGAGCGAGTAGCGCCGCAGGAAGATCCCCAGCGAGAACTCGACCGGGCCGACCACGCCCTGGTCGAGCGCGTACTTGTCGGTCAGCTCGCCGTCGATCTCGATGACGCCGTTCGAGAACACCAGCTTGCGGCCGGCCTCGACGGCGCGGGCGGCGGCCGTCATCATCTTTTCGGAGAAGGCCGGCTCGGGCACGTCGTCGGCCCACACGAAGCAGCACCAGTCGCCGCTGGCCCGCCACAGCGGCACCCGCCAGGCCTTGACCGGCCCCGAGTTCTCGTCGCTCCAGGTGAAGTCCACCTCGACGTCGCCGGGCCGGGCGTCGGCCAGGACGCGCTGGATGATCTCGCGCGTGCCGTCGCGGCTGGCCTCGTCGTAGAGACAGATCTCGAGCGGCCGGTGCCGCTGGGCCAGCAGGCTGCGGAGCATCCGCTCGATGGTCGCCGCGCTGTTGAAGGTGGGGGTCAGCAGCGAGAGCTTGAGCGGCACGACGGTCTCCGGCGGGGTGGCGACGGCGGAGGGATGATAGAGCACCGCTCTGCTTCGACCCGCCCCCCTTTTGACTCGCACCGGGGCGCGTACTAGATTGCGGCCGCCCCATGGCCGGCTCGATCTCTGGCAGCGGCGAGCCCTCCGCCGGGCGGCAGAGGCTGCGCACGCTGCTGCCGTGGGCGGTGGGGCTGGCCCTCCTGGGGTGGCTGCTCTACCGCGTGCCGCGGGCCGAGCTGGGGGCGGCGATGGCGCGCGGGCCGGCGCTCGGGCTCGCCCTCTACGCGGCGGGCCACCTGCTGGTCTCCTTCTTCACCGACGCGGCGGCGACCCGCACCGGGCTCGCGGTGGTGGGGATCCGGCGCCCGCTGGGCGAGATCCTGTGGGTGCGGGGCGCCACCTATCTGCTCGGTCTGGTCAACTTCACGCTCGGCCAGGGCGCCCTCGCCCTCCACCTGACCCGCACCGGGGTGCGGACGCCGGCGGCCGCCGGCGCCACGCTGCTCCAGGTGCTGGTCAACTTCCTGGCGCTGGGTCTGCTGGTCGCCCTCGGCGCGCTGTTCTACTCGCCGCTGCCGCCCGGGCCGCGCCTGCTGCTGGTCGGCGCGGTCGTCCTGGGGTCGGCGGCGACGGTGGGGGTCTGGGTGCTGCGGCCGGCGTGGCTGGCGCGGCGCGCGCTGCTCGGCCCGTTCTTCGACGCCGGCCTCGCCGCCCACGGCCGGGCGCTGGCGGCGCGGCTGGCGCACTTCGTGCTCTTCAGCCTGCTCTACTGGGGCGCGCTCCGGGTCTGGAAGATCCCCGTGCCCCTGGCCGAGGCGCTGGTCCTGGTGACGCTGCTGATGTTCCTGGCGGCGCTGCCGCTGACGCCCTACGGCCTCGGCACGGTGCAGGTGGCGCAGGTGCTCTTCTTCAGCTCCTACGTGGAGGCGCCGGCCGCCGCCGGGCGCGAGGCCTCGGTCCTGGCCTTCAGCCTGGTGCAGTACGCGGCCTCGCTGCCGGTCCAGGCGGCGCTGGGCTACGGCTGCTGGCTGGGGTGGCGGCGGCGGTTCCCGGCCGCGGCCGGCGCGCCCGCGACCCCGGAAGCCACGACCGATGGCTGATCCCTCGCTCTCGATCCTCGTGCTCACCAAGAACGGGGGCGAGCGCTTTGGCCAGGTGCTCGAGGCGCTCTTCGCCTGCCGCGGCGCGCAGGACGCCGAGGTGATCCTGGTCGATTCCGGCTCGACCGACGAGACCCTGGAGCTGGCCGCCCGCTGGCCGGCGATCCGGCGCTACGACGTGGCCCCGGCCGAGTTCGGACACGGCCGCACCCGCAACGTCGCCGCCCGCCAGGCGCGGGGCGAGTTCCTGCTCTTCCTGGTCCAGGACGCGGTGCCGGCGCGCCCGGATCTGATCGAGCTGCTGCTGGCGCCCCTGGCCGGGGACCCCGCCGTGGCGGCGACCTTCGCCCGCCAGCAGGCGCGGGCCGGCGCCAACCCGGTGGAGCGCTTCTATCAGGCCTCGACCTACCCCGAGACGAAGCAGGTGCGCGAGCCGGCGCCCCCTTCGGTGCCCGGGAGCGGCGGCGGCCTCCGCATCGGCGAGATCTTCTTCTCCAACGTCTGCTCGGCGATCCGGCGCCGGGTGTGGCAGGCCATCCCCTTCGACGAGACCCTGATCATGAGCGAGGACCAGCTCTGGGCGCGCCGCGCCCTGGAGGCCGGCCACCGCATCGTCTACGAGCCCGCCGCGGTGGTCGAGCACTCGCACGACTACCGGCTCGGCGAGCTGTTCCGGCGCAACTTCGACAGCGGCTGGTCGCTGCGCGGCGTGGTCACCGACTCGCCGCTCCAGATGGCGCGCTACGAGCTGGCGCATCTGGCCGCCGGCATGCGGGCCCTGACCCGGCGGGGCGAGGCCCGGTGGGTCCCCTACCTGCTACTTTACGAGGCCGTGCGGGTCGCCGGCTTCGCCTGCGGCGGCCGCGCGCACTGGCTGCCGCGCCCGCTCAGGCGGCGCCTGAGCCTGCACCGTTACTACTGGGACCGCGACTCCCGGGAAGGGGCATGAGCCTCTACACCACCATCGAGCGCTGCCGGATCTGCCGCAACTCCGAGCTGGTCCGGGTGCTGGACCTCGGCCGCCAGGCGCTGACCGGGGTCTTCCCCGCCCCCGACGAGCCGGACGAGAAGGTGCCGGTGGAGCTGGTCAAGTGTCACGGGATGCCCGACTGCTGTGGTCTCGTCCAGCTGCGCCACAGCGTCGACGTGGCGAGGATGTACTCCGACAACTACGGCTACCGCTCGGCGCTCAACGCCTCGATGCTCCGCCACCTCGACGCGCTGCTCGACTACGCGCTCGCTTTCGTCGAGCTCGAGCCCGGCGACCTGGTGATCGACGTCGGCAGCAACGACGGCAGCCTGCTCAAGATGCTGGCCGAGCGGCGGCTCGAGGCGGTGACCCTGCTCGGCGTCGACCCGACGATCCGCAAGTTCGCCGCCCACTATCCCCCGGCGGTGCTCCGGCTGGCGGACTTCTTCAGCGCCGACAAGGTCAAGGGCTTCTTCCACGACCCCAACCGCAAGGCCAAGCTGATCACCTCGATCGCCATGTTCTACGACCTCGAGGACCCGCAGGCGTTCGTCGACGACGTCGCCTCGATCCTCCATCCGGAGGGCGTCTGGATCTTCGAGCAGAGCTACTCGCTGGCCATGCTGGTCAAGAACATGTACGACACGGTGGTCAGCGAGCACCTGCTCTACTACTCGTTCAAGCAGATCGCGCTGCTGCTGGCGCGCGGCGGCCTCAAGCCGATCGACGTCGAGATCAACGCCGCCAACGGCGGCAGCTTCCGGGTCACCGCCACCCACGCCGGCTCGGTCCGCACCCCCGACTCCAAGAAGCTCGAGCTGCTGACCGAGCAGGAGCGCGTCCTCGGGCTCGACGAGCTATCGATCTACCGCGGCTTCGAGGAGGCTGCCAAGGGCCACAAAGCCGAGTTCGTCGGCCTCCTCGAGGGGATCGCCGAGCGCGGCGAGCGGGTGGCCGGGCTCGGGGCGTCGACCAAGTTCAATGCGGTCCTCCAGTACTGCCGGGTCGACACCAAGCTGCTGCCGTCGATCGGCGAGGTCAACGAGGACAAGTTCGGCAAGGTGACCCCGGGGACCCGGATCCCCATCCGGCCGGAGCGCGAGGTGCTGGCCGAGAAGCCCGACTACCTGGTCGTCGGCCCCTATCACTTCAAGGAGTTCTTCCTCGGCCTTCCCCACCTCCGCGACTACCTGGCCGGGGGCGGCCGGCTGGTCTTCCCGCTGCCCAAGCTGGAGGTGGTTGGCGGCTAGCTTCCGCTCTTGGCAGACGGAATCGGCCGCCGCAGGAAGACCTGGATCAGCGCGCCGGCCAGCAGATACGAGGCGCCGCCGGCGGCGAAGGTCGCCGGGATGCCGACGTGGATCGCCAGGTAGATGGCGGCGACGCTGGCCAGCACGGAGAAGGCGCCGTTGAGCGCCCAGCCCCACAGCATCACGTCGGGCCGGTGCCGCACCAGCCGCATGCCGGTGGACATCGGCAGTCCCATGCCGAAGGCGAGCGGCGCGATCACCGCCAGCGTTCCCAGCACCCGCAGCGCCAGCGGCAGCACCACCAGGCCCTGGAGGATGGCCACCCGCAGCCAGAGGAACAGGAGCAGCAGTCCGACCAGCGCGCCGAAGGCGGCGGCGACCGGCCGGGGGCCGGCGGCGGCCAGCCGCTTGCCGGTCAGGCTGCCCAGCCCACTGAAGACCAGCAGGCCGCCCAGCACCACGGCCAGCGCCAGGGTCGGGTTGCCCAGCACCAGCGCGAAGACGTGGAACATCTCGATCTCGACCAGCATGAAGGCGACGCCGAGGAGCGCGAAGTAGGCCAGCGCCGCCGCTCCCGAGCTGCCGAGCGCGGCGGTGCGCCGCGCCAGCGGGATCAGCGGCAGCCCCAGGAACGGCAGCAGCGCGGCGACCAGCACCAGCAGGTAGGTCCGCAGCTCGGCGACCCCGGCGCCGGCGGCGCGGTTGGGGCCGGCCCGCTCGACGAAGTAGAACGGCGAGTCGTCGGTGGTGGCCCGGACGTCGAAGGGCGACTCCCGGTAGAGGCGCTCGCGGTCGGGGGTGGTGATGACCTCGCGGATGGTCGGCGAGAACTCCGAAAAGGGCGGCGGGACCGAGGCCGGGTCGGGCCCGCCGTCGGGCAGCCAGAGGGCCTGGAAGTCGAGGCGGTCGAGGAAGGCGCGGGCGTGCTCGGTCTCCTCGTCGGTGAAGGGCGCCTTCTTGAGGAGGACGTAGCACATCGCCCGGCCGAAGTAGGGGCTGAGCGAGGCGGCGACCAGCAGGTGCCGCCCCGGGTCCCCGACGCCGGAGGCGGCCAGCGCCTCCACCGCCACCGCCACGCCGCGCATCGAGTCGATCCGCAGCTGCTCGCGGTAGCCGAGCGCCCGCATGAAGGCCATCATGCCGCCGGGGGTCAGGTGGTCGATGAACTCGCGGTACGCCTCCACCGTGTACAGGTAGTTCTCGCTGGCGGCGAGCGCGGTGGCGCTGCCGCCGGTGTCCACCCAGGTGAGCGACAGCAGATCCCAGCGCTCGTCCGACCGCTTGACGAAGGTCCGGGCGTTGTCGACGTGGACGGTGACGCCGGGCAGCTCGTAGGGCCGCCCCGAGAACCCTGCCAGGTCCTCGTTGACCAGGCGCACCACCAGCGGGTTGATCTCCACCGCCGTCACGTCGGTGCGCCCGGCGCGCACCGCCTGCAGCAGGTCCACGCCGCCGCCCGGCCCGATGACCAGTTGCCGGCCTTGCGGCGGCACCAGCTCCTGCCCCAGCGCGCTCAGGTCGTAGTCCAGATACTCGTAGCGCTCGAGCGAGGCGGGATCGCCGTCGAAGGCCACGATCTGGGTGCCGCCGATGCCGTCGATCAGCATGTTGAGCATCGGGAACCGGGGGCCGCGGTAGGTGGAGCTGAGCGACCAGGTGAAGAAGGCGCCGGCGTAGACGTGGACCGCCGACTGGGCGTCCCAGGCGCTGTCGACGATCCGCCAGCCGATACGGAACAGGCTCGGCGGCTTGGCGACCCGCGGGTCGCGCGCCTGGAGATGCCCGAAGACCAGCGCCACCGCCGCCACCGCCAGCGCCGCCAGCGCCCGCTTCCGCCGCCCGCCGGCGACGGCGAACAGCCCGGCCGCCGCCAGCGGCAGGATCGCCACCACCGTCAGCATCGCCTCGACCGGCGTCAGCGCGCCGAGCAGCCCAATGGCGAGGACGCAGCCCAGCGCCGCCGCCGCCAGGTCGACCGCGTAGACGCGGTGGAAGCGCTCGCGGGCGTGGCAGAGCACCAGCGAGACCACGATCCCCCCACACAGGAAGAACGGCAGGAAGCACCAGAAGGTGCTCCCCAGGACCAGGAAGCCCGAGTCGATCCTGAGCCGCGGGTAGATCCGCAGCATCGCCAGCGTCCCCGCCGCCCCGGACAACCCCATCACCAGGCTGAAGCCCCAGGCCTGCTCGCTCAGCCGCTCGAACGCGAAATACCGCGAGGCGAGCTGCACGATCAGGCCCCCGGAGCCCAACCCCAGCATCGCCAGCGAGATCAGCATGAAGGCGAAGTAGTAGGTGAGCGTCCCGGCGAACAGCCGCGACAGCACCACCTGCGCGCACAGGATCGTCAGCGCCACGAGGCCAAAGGCCGCGATCGTCAGCGACCCGACGTGGCGCTCCGGCTCGTTTGCCCGCTCCATCTCCCGCTCCCCGAAGGAGCGGCGATGTTAGCGGCTCAGGGCTGCCCCTGGCAGGCGGGCGGGCGGCTCTCCAGCGCCTCGTAGCCGGCCTGGGCGACCGGGTGGAGGCCGAACTGCCGGCGGACGAGGCCGCGGTGGCAGTAGTTGAGCATTCCCAGGACCGACCAGCCGGTGTCGAGATAGAGATACAGGTCGAGCTCGCCGGTCCGCTGGTCGATCGAGTCGCGGAGCCCGAACGCGTGACTCAGAGTGCCGGTCTCGAGCGGGGCGTCGGCGCCCGCGGCCACGAAGTCGAGCAGGCGCCGCCGCGCCTGGGGGGTCATGCCCAGCCCCATCGCCCAGACGTAGGGCGTCACCTTGTCCTCGGTGAACGCCTCGCAGGTGTCGTAGGCGCAGCGGTTCGGGCTCGAGCTGTTGGCCCAGCCGGCCAGCGGGAGCCCCTCCCGGCGCGCGAAATCCGACTGGGCGAGGAGCATGTTGCGGGCCGACCGCTGGAGCGACAGCGCGCCCATCGGGACGTCCTTCGAGCGCAGATACAGCAGGCCGGCGAGCTGCAGGAACGGTCCCCCCGTGTCGCTCGCCGGAACGTCCGGGTTGAGGCAGAACCGGCCGGTCGTGTACCAGCGCCGCCGGCCGGAGCCGTCGCGCGCGCAGCCCACGGCCGGCAGCCCCTCCGCCCACACGCAGGCGGGGACCCCGCCCGAGGCCTCGGCCAGGAAGGAGCCGAGCAGGCTGTCGTTTCCGAACAGCTCCACCCGCCAGGGGCAGACCACCCCCTGGCAGCGGTCGATCGCCCCGTGCATCGGACCCGGGCACCCGGTCGAGCCCTCGCAGCCGGTGGCGGCGC
>JBFGCA010000143.1:0-9938 GCA_041567315.1 Thermoanaerobaculia bacterium
GCACTGGTTCGAGGCGGTCGAGGGCCCGATGACCTACTTCGTGGTCAAGGTCACCGAGGGCGGGCGATGAGCGGTCTTCGCCGGCTGCCGGCGATCCTGCTGCTGAGCGGCGCGGCGCTCGCCGCGCCGGCCGCGGCGGCGGTCGCTCCCGAGCTACCCGACGCGGTGGTCGACCTGCGGACGGTGGCGGGCCTCGCCCTGGTGGAGGGCGAGTGGCGCTACCGCGAGGCGCGGATCGTCGAGACCGACCACCGCTTCCCCGGTCCCGACCTCAGACCCAGCGGCCCGCCCAACCGGACCTGGGACCTCGAGCCGCGGGCGGACGCCGCCGACTTCGAGGTCTCCGGCTGGGAGGCCGTCGCCGCCGACACCCTCGAGGCGCGGCGCTCGGGCGGGCGGCTGTCGGCGGGCTGGTACCGGCTCGACCTGACGCTGCCGGCGCGGCTCGGCGACCTCGAGGTCGAGGGCTCGACTGTGGTCTTCGAGATCGTGGTCGACGACTACGCCGAGGTCTGGGTCGACGGCCGGCTGCCGGTGGTGCTGGGCCAGTCGGGCGGACCGCTGGTGGCGGGGTTCAACGCTCCCAACCGGGTGGTGCTGACCACCGACGCACGGCCTGGGCAGCGGCACCGGGTGGCGGTCCTGGGCGTCAACGGGCCGCTCTCGGCGCCGCCCGGCAACTACGTGTGGGTGCGCTCGGCGACCCTCGACCTCTACCGCCCGGGGCGCTGGGCGGCGGCCCAGCCGGTCCCCACCGAGATCGAGCGCCGAGACCCGGCGGCGGCGCGGCTGCTGCCGGCGGAGCTCGTGATCGAGCGGCTGGCCTCGGGGTTCATCTTCACCGAGGGACCGGTTTGGGTCGAAGAGGGCGGCTACCTGCTGTTCAGCGATCCCAACCGCAACGTGGTCTACCGCTTCGATCCGGTGGCGGGCGAGACCTCGATCTACCGCACCAAGAGCGGCTACGCGGGGGCCGACATGGCCCTCTACCGCCAGCCGGGCTCGAACGGCCTCGCGGTCGACCCCCAGGGCCGGCTGATCCTCGCCGAGCACGGCAACCGGCGGATCACCCGGCTGGAGCGCAACGGGACGCTGACGGTGCTCGCCGACCGCTACCAGGGCCGGCGCCTCAACAGCCCCAACGACGTGGTGCTGCGCTCGGACGGCGCGCTCGTCTTCTCGGACCCGCCGTTCGGTCTGCCCCGCTTCCACGACGACGAGCGCCGCGAGCTCGAGATCACCGGGGTCTACTGCCTGCGCGACGGCGAGCTGTCGCTGGTCACCGACGAGCTGGCGGGACCCAACGGCGTCGCCTTCTCGCCCGACGAGCGTTCTCTCTACGTCGCCAACTGGGACCCCGGCCGCAAGGTGCTGATGCGCTACGAGCTGGGCGCCGATTGTTCGGTCGGCGGCCGCGCCGAGCTCTTCGACATGACTGCGGCCCCTGGCGAGGAGGCGCTCGACGGGGTGGAGGTCGACGCCGAGGGCAATCTCTGGGTCTCCGGGCCGGGGGGCCTGTGGCTGCTGTCGGCCGATGGCCGGCACCTGGCCACGGTGCGCGGCCCCGAGCTGCCCGCCAACATGGCCTGGGGCGACGCCGACCGGCGCACCCTCTATCTGACCGCGCGCTCGGGTCTCTACCGGCTGCGTCTGCCGGTCGGGGGCCCCGCCCGCGCGGGGGCGGCCCCGGCGCCCGCCGGGCCGGCGGGCGGCCCCCGCGTCGTCCGCCTCGATCCGCGCTTCGACGAGCTGGCGCCGCCCGGCGTCACCGTCGAGCGGGTGGCCGACGGCTTCACCTGGGTCGAGGGACCGGCCTGGGACCCGCGGAGCGGGGAGCTGTTGTTCTCGGACATCCCCCGCAACGCGGTCTACGCCTGGCGCCCCGGGGCCGGCACCCGGCTCTTCCTGGAGCGGTCCGGCTACAGCGGCGCGCGGCCCTTCGGCGGCCGCGAGCCGGGCTCGAACGGGCTGGCCTTCGACCCCCGAGGCCGGCTGGTGCTCTGCGAGCACGGCAACCGCCGGATCAGCCGCCTCGAGCCCGACGGCAGCCGCACCGTCCTGGTGGATCGCTACCAGGGGCGGCGGCTCAACAGCCCCAACGACCTGCTGTTCACGGCGGCCGGCGACCTGCTGTTCACCGATCCGCCCTTCGGGCTGCCCGGCGGCTTCGACGATCCCGAGCGCGAGCTGCCGTTCAGCGGCGTCTACCGGCTGGCCACCGACGGCACCCTGACGCTGCTCACCGACGCCCTGCCGGCCCCCAACGGGCTGGCCCTGTCGCCCGACGGACGGACGCTCTACGTCAGCAACGCCGACCGCGAGCGCGCCGTGTGGATGGCCTTCCCGGTCCTCTCAGAAGGCGGTCTGGGCGAGGGCCGGCTGTTCTTCGACGGCACCGCCTTCGCCGCCGCGGCTCCCGGCGCGCCGGACGGTCTGGAGGCCGACCGCGACGGCAACCTGTTCGCCGCCGGGCCGGGCGGCGTCTTCGTGTTCACGCCGGACGGCGCCCACCTGGGCAGCTTCGAGCTCGGCGTGCCCACCTCCAACGTCGGCTGGGGCGAGGACGGCTCGGTCCTCTTCGTGACCGCCGACACCGCCGTCTACCGGGTGGCGCTGGCCACCCGCGGGGCCGGCTATTAGCAACATGGAGAACCCGACGGTGAATCCCGAACGACGGCGAATCGACGAGGCCGACCGCGGCGTGGCGCCGTGGCGGCGCTGGGGCCCCTACCTGAGCGAGCGCCAGTGGGGGACGGTGCGCGAGGACTACAGCCCTGGCGGCACCGCCTGGGACGACTTCCCGCACCGCATGGCGGCCGGCCGCGCCTACCGCTGGGGCGAGGACGGCATCGGCGGGGTGTGCGACGACCGCGGCCGGCTGTGTCTGGCGCTGGCGCTGTGGAACGGGCGCGACCCGATCCTGAAGGAGCGGCTGTTCGGGCTCGCCGGGCCGCAGGGCAACCACGGCGAGGACGTCAAGGAGCAGTACTTCTATCTCGACGCCACCCCCACCTCGTCCTGGCTCGAGATGCTCTACAAGTACCCGCAGCGCGAGTTCCCCTACGCCGCTCTCGAGGAGGAGAACCGGCGCCGCGGGCGGCAGGAGCCCGAGTACGAGCTGCTCGACACCGGGGTCTTCGACGACGACCGCTACTTCGACGTCTACGTGCGCTGGGCCAAGGCCGGGCCCGAGGACCTGCTGCTCTCGGTCACCGCCGCCAACCGCGGCCCCGGGCCGGCGCCGCTGTGGCTGCTGCCGCAGGTCTGGTTCCGCAACACCTGGTCGTGGGGCCGCGACGGGGGCCAGCGGCCGGTGCTGCGGGCGGCGGGCGGGCGCGCGGTCGTCGCCCGGCACCCGGAGCTGGGCGAGCTGCGGCTCGACGCCGCCGGCGAGCCCGAGCTGCTGTTCACCGACAACGACACCAACCCGCGGCTGTGGGGCACGCCCGGCGACGGCTTCTACAAGGACGCCTTCCACGACTACGTCGTCGGCGGCCGCCGCGAGGCGGTCAGCCCGGCGGGCGAGGGCACCAAGGCCGGCTTCCTCTACCGGCTGGAGGTGCCGGCCGGCGGCGAGGCCGAGGTGCGGCTGCGCCTCCATCGCGGTCCGGAAGGGGGAAACGCCACCCGGCCCTTCGCGCGCTTCGCGGAGATGCTGGCGGCGCGGCGCCGCGAGGCCGACGCCTTCTACGCCGAGCGGGCGGCCGGGGTCTCCGACCCCGAGGCGCGCCGGGTCCAGCGTCAGGCCGGCGCCGGGCTGCTGTGGGGCAAGCAGTTCTACTACTTCGACGTGCCGCAGTGGCTGGCCGGCGACCCGGGCCAGCCGGCGCCGCCGGCCTCGCGCCGCCGCGGCCGCAACTCGGAGTGGACGCACCTCAACAACGCCGACGTCATCTCGATGCCCGACAAGTGGGAGTACCCCTGGTACGCCGCCTGGGACCTGGCCTTCCACTGCCTGCCGCTGGCGCGGCTCGATCCCGAGTTCGCCAAGGGGCAGCTCGTGCTGCTCACCCGCGAGTGGTACATGCACCCCAACGGGCAGCTCCCGGCCTACGAGTGGGCTTTCGGCGACGTCAACCCGCCGGTCCACGCCTGGGCCGCCTGGCGGGTGTTCGAGATCGACCGCGAGCTGAGCGACCGCCCCGACCACGCCTTCCTCGAGCGCGTCTTCCACAAGCTGATGCTCAACTTCACCTGGTGGGTGAACCGCAAGGACGCCGAGGGGCGCAACGTATTCCAGGGCGGCTTCCTGGGTCTCGACAACATCGGCGTCTTCGACCGCTCGGCCGAGCTGCCCACCGGTGGCCACATCGACCAGGCCGACGGCACCGGCTGGATGGCGATGTACTGCCTCAACCTGATGCGGATCGCGCTCGAGCTGGCCACCGTCAACCCGGTCTACGAGGACATCGCCACCAAGTTCTTCGAGCACTTCCTCTACGTGGCGGCGGCGCTTTCCAACCTGGGTGGCGAGGGGGTCGACTTCTGGGACGAGGAGGACCAGTTCTTCTACGACGTGCTCCACCTGCCCGACGGGCGGCTGGAGCGGCTGCGGGTGCGCTCGATGGTGGGGCTGATCCCGCTGTTCGCGGTCGAGGTGCTGGACGGCGAGCTGCTGGAGCGGGTCCCCGATTTCACCCGCCGGCTGCAGTGGTTCCTCGACTACCGGCCGGACCTCGCCGGACTGGTGTCGCGCTGGCACGAGCCCGGCCACGGCGACCGCCGGCTGCTCTCCCTGCTGCGCCGCCACCGGCTGCGCCGGGTGCTCGAGCGGGTGCTCGACGAAGGCGAGTTCCTGTCGCCCTACGGGGTGCGGGCGCTGTCGCGGTTCCACCGCGAGCAGCCCTACGTGCTGCGTCTCGACGGCCGCGAGTTCTCGGTCTCCTATCAGCCCGGCGAGTCGGAGTCGGGGCTGTTCGGCGGCAACTCCAACTGGCGCGGCCCGGTGTGGTTCCCGGTCAACTACCTGATCGTCGAGTCGCTGCGCCGCTTCCACCACTACTACGGCGCCGAGTTCACCGTCGAGTGCCCGGCCGGCTCGGGCCGCCGGGCGACCCTCGGCGAGGTGGCCGACGAGCTGTCGCGGCGGCTGGTGTCGCTGTTCCTCCCCGGCGAGGACGGCGGCCGGCCGGCCCTGGCGGTCCATCCCAAGCAGCTCCACGATCCCCACTTCCGCGACCACCTGCTGTTCTGGGAGTACTTCCACGGCGACAGCGGCCGCGGGGTGGGGGCCTCGCACCAGACCGGCTGGACGGCGCTGGTGGCGGAGCTGGTCGGAAGCGGCCGGGCCGCGGCTAGCGGGGCTCACGAGACGACCGCGGAGGACGGCCGGGCGCCGGCCGTGGCGGCGGCGCGATGAGCGCCGGCGATCCACGCGCCGCCCGCACCAGGCGCCGGACGCCGGCGGCGCCGGAGCGGAATCCCACCGAGCGGAGACCCTCCGCGCCGAAGCCACCGGTGGCGGCGCCCCCGGTCCCGGCGCCCCCGGTCCTGACGCCCCCGATCCTGAAGCCGGTCGTGGAGCTCGGCCCCGAGCGGCTGGCCGACTTCGAGGCCGCCAGCCGTCTCGAGTGGCTGGAGACCAACGGCCTCGGCGGCTGGGCCGCCTCGACGGTCAGCGGCGCCCACAGCCGCCGCTACCACGGACTGCTGGTGGCGGCCACCCGGCCGCCGGCCGGCCGCTCGGTGCTGCTGTCGCGTCTCGACGAAACCCTGGAGACGGGTGGCGGCCGCTTCGAGCTGGCCGCCAACCGGTTCCCCGGCGCGATCCACCCGTCCGGCCACCGCTTCCTCACCGGCTTCCGGCGCGGTCTCTTCCCCGAGTGGGAGTACGAGGCCGGCGGCGCGCGGCTGCGCAAGACGGTGGCGGCGGTGGACGGCGAGAACGCGACCCTGGTGGTCTACGAGCTGCTGGCCGGCGAGGCGAGCTGCGCCCTCGAGCTGCGGCCGTTCGTCGCCGGGCGCGACTACCACTGGCTGCGGCGGGCCGACGGCGCGCCGGGCTGCGAGGCGGCGTTGGCGGGCGACGTGCTGACGCTCACCCTGCCGGGCGAGCTGCCGGCGGTCCACCTGCGTACCCCCGGGGCGTCCTTCGCGGCCGACCCCTCCTGGTGGTACCGCTTCGAGTACGCGATCGAGGCCGAGCGCGGGTTCGAGCCGTGGGAGGACCTCTTCACGCCGGGCCGGCTGCGGGTCACGCTGGAGCCGGGCCGGCCGCTGGGGGTGCTGATCTCGACCGAGCCGCCAGGCGGGCGCGACCCGCTGGAGCTGCTCGCGGCCGAGCGCCGGCGGCGCGAAGGCGTGGTCGCCGCGGCGCCGGGCCCCGAGCCGCTGCTCGCCACCCTCACCCTGGCCGCCGATCAGTTCGTGGTGCGCCGCGGCGCCGGGCTCCACACCGTGATCGCCGGCTATCCGTGGTTCGCCGACTGGGGCCGCGACACCATGATCGCCCTGCCCGGCGTCTGCCTGGCCACCGGCCGGCAGGCCGAGGCGCGCGACATCCTGCGCGCCTTCGCTGGCGCGGCGAGCCAGGGTCTGCTGCCCAACCGCTTTCCGGACCAGGGCGACGGCGAGGAGCCCGAGTACAACACCGTCGACGCCTCGCTGTGGTACTTCGTGGCGATCTGGAAGTACCTGCAGGCCAGCGGCGACGACGCCACCGTGCGCGGCGAGCTGCTGGGGGTGCTCGACGAGATCCTGGCCTGGCACCGCCGCGGCACCCGCCACGGCATCCGCGAGACCGAGGACGGCCTGCTGCGGGGCGGGGAGCCCGGCGTCCAGCTCACCTGGATGGACGCCAAGGTGGGCGACTGGGTGGTCACCCCGCGGCACGGCAAGCCGGTCGAGATCCAGGCACTCTGGTACAACGCCCTCCGCATCCGCGCCGCGCTGGCCGAGCGCTACGGGGACGCCGCCGGCGGCGCCGAGCTCGGCGCGCGGGCGCGGCGGGTGCGCCGCCGCTTCCACGAGCTGTTCTGGGACGACGCGCGCGGCGTCCTCTACGACGTGATCGACGATCAGGGGGCCCGGGACGCCAGCCTGCGTCCCAACCAACTCTTCGCCCTCAGTCTGCCCTTCCCCCTCGTCGGAGCCGATCGTGCCCGCCGCATCCTGCGGGTGGTCGAGGAGCAGCTCCTCACCCCCGTCGGCCTGCGCAGCCTGGCCCCCGACGACCCCCGCCACCAGCCCCTCTACGCCGGCGGCCCGCGCGAGCGCGACGGCGCCTACCATCAGGGGACGGTCTGGAGCTGGCTCCTGGGCCCCTTCGTCACCGCCCTGGTCCGTTTCCGCGGCGCCGCCGGGCGCCGCCGGGCACGCCGGCTGCTGCTCGGCCTGGAGTCCCACCTGCCCGAGGCCGGGCTGGGCTCGATCTCCGAGATCTTCGACGCCGCCCCGCCGCACGCCCCCCGTGGCTGCCCGGCGCAGGCCTGGAGCGTCGGCGAGGTGCTGCGCGCCTGGGTCGAAGACCTGCAGTCCCGGTGACGGGACGCGCTTGTCTGCCGTCCCGCAACGCTTCGCGAGGCGGGCGGGGCACGAGTGCGCCGTCACCGCTCTGTGGCGAGAGCGGTCCGGCCAGCGGCTCTGGATTGTTAATTAACTTTACTTCTGGCGCATCCGCCGGCGCCGGAGTTTCCGCGCGGTGGAGTGGAGTGTTTCACAGAAACGGGTCAGCCATTTTGTGATATAAGTATCAAGTTCAATTCGGGTTCAGTCCTCTTCCACGACTCAGTCCTGCCGGAGGGGAGTTGTGCCCACCAGAGGGTGGCCGCGAGGCCGTGCTCTGGCGCGAATTGCGACGTTCGACCGAGATCTCGATCCCGACATGAGGAGAGCCCCGATGTCCCTGACCCGCGAGGGTGCCTGTCGCACCTGTCTGTTTGACGCTTTTCTTCCGATCTTCGCGGCCGCCGTCCTGGCGGCCGTTCCGCTTTCTGCGGCGCCGGCTTTAGACGGCTTCCCCGATTCGGTGAGCTACGCCGGCTACGCGGTGGACGCCGCCGGCGCGCCGCTCGACGGCGGCTTCGCGGCGACGATGCGCTACTACGGCGCGACCGGCGAGCTGGTCTACGCCGAGTCGCTGGAGCGCCTGGGGGTCGCGGCCGGGGCCTTCGAGGTCGAGCTGGGTAGCGGTCTCGCCACCGCCGGCGTGGCGTACGGCTCGCTCCAGGCGGTCTTCGCCGCCCACCCCGAGGTCGAGCTCGAGGTGTCGCTCGGCGGCACCGTCTACGAGCCGAGGATCGGCATCCTGCCGGCCGGCCACTCGCTCAAGTCGCGCCTCGTCGCTGCCGGGGTGCGCTCGGAGGAGGACGGCGAGGAGCACTGGAAGGGCTACGAGAGCCGCAGCGCCGGCACCGCCACCCAGAGCGCGATCCTGGCCCCGGCGGGCTCGCGGCCGCGTGCCGAGGAGGCCCGTGCGGAGGAGGGTGGCGCCGAGCAACGGGTCTGGCGGCGTCCCTACACGCTGCCGGTGGTGGGCCCGATGCTCAGCCGGCCGGTCCGCGACCTGCCGAAGGCGGTGCCCCTGCCGATGCGCGACGACGCCCGCGAGGTCAACCCGCCGCGCCACGAGATCCTCTTCGACGAGGACGGCAACCGCTTCGGGACCATCGCCCCCAAGACGGACGACCCGCTGGCCGGGCCGTCGCTGCCGCCGACGCTCACCCCGGCCCTCAACCTCGACTTCGAGGGCATCAACAACGTCAACGGCGTGCTGCCGCCCGACACCGAGGGGACGGTCGGCCCCAACCATTACGTCCAGGTGGTCAACCTGTCGTTCGCGGTCTACGACAAGAGCGGCAACCTGCTCGCCGGCCCCTCCAACACCAACACCCTGTGGTCGGGGTTCGGCGGCCCGTGCCAGAGCTTCAACGACGGCGACGCCATCTTCATGTACGACCAGCAGGCCGACCGCTGGGTGTTCAGCCAGTTCGCGGTCTCGAGCGGCAACGAGTCGGTCTGCTTCGCGGTCTCGCAGACCAACGACCCCACCGGATCGTTCTACCTCTACGAGGTGGTGACCCCGCGCTTCCCCGACTACTTCAAGCTCGGCGTGTGGCCCGACCCCGGCAACAACGCCTACTTCATGGGCACCAACTCGGGGTTCCAGGGCCAGTACGACGTCTTCGCGGTCGACCGCGCCAACATGCTGGCCGGACTCGCGGCGCGGCCGATGCAGCTTTTCCAGAACTTCCCCAACCTGCTGATGCCGGCCGACGTCGATGGTCCGAGCTTCCCCGCGGCCGGCCGGCCGGGGCTCTTCTACACCATCCGTGACGGCGGCGAGCCCTACTTCTTCTCGCCCCCCACCGACAGCATCGACGTCTACGAGTTCGACGTCGACTGGAACACGCCGGCCAACTCGACCTTCACCCTCACCGACGTGATCACCCCGGCCCAGGGCCTGGCCGACTTCAACTGGACGGTCTGCGGCTTCTTCGTCTCCAACTGCATCCCGCAGCCGGGCACCGCCCAGGGCATCGACTCCGCCTCCTGGTGGCCGATGCAGCGTCTGGTCTACCGCAACTTCGGCAGCCACGAGACGCTGGTCGGCACCTGGACGGTGGACGTGCTGGCGGCCGGCAACCGGGCGGCGCCGCGCTGGTTCGAGCTGCGCGACGGCGGCGGCGGCTGGACCATCTACCAGCAGGGTACCCACTCGCCGGACGCCATCCACCGCTGGATGGGTTCGATCGGCATGGACGGCTCGGGCAACATCGCCCTCGGGTACAGCCGCGGCGACGGCAGCAACTTCCCGTCGATCTACTACGCCACCCGCGCCGCCGGCGACCCGCTGGGGAGCCTGCAGGCAGAGGCGGTGCTGATCGACGGCAACGGCTCGCAGACCCACAGCGCGGCGCGCTGGGGCGACTACTCCTCGATGGAGCTCGACCCGGCCGACGACTGCACCTTCTGGTACACCAACGAGTACCTGGCCGCGA
>JBFGCA010000144.1:0-9849 GCA_041567315.1 Thermoanaerobaculia bacterium
AGCAGCCAGAAGCCACTGGCGAGAAGCGCCAGACCTTCCAGCAACGTCATCGTGTTTCCTCTACCTGAAACTCTCTCGAACCGGCGCCGGGCGGTGGCCGTGGATCGAGAGGTACCCCTCGGCCGGGGATTCAGGGCGAGGCTCGCGCCAACACCGCATTCGAAGGCGGGTCCGACGGTCCATCGAGTCTGGCGGAATCGGCAGCTCCGGTTCAGCGGTCGTGGCGTGCTGCGCGGTCGGGCTTTCGGATGCCACCGAACAGGTGTGCGTCGAGCGCTGGCCGCCTGGGCCGTCCGTATACTGTCATCGAGAGCGTTCGCCGATGGCTGTCCCCGTCCCAGGCGCCGGCCCGATTCCGGTGGTGGTCCATCTCTCGGGCAAGCTGCGCGGCACCACCGAGCGGCTGTCGGGCAGTCCGCTGCGGATCGGCACCGCGTCCGACGCCGACGTCCACTTCCCGGCCGACGGCGAGCCGGCGGTGGCGGCCGAGCACGCGGTGCTCGAGCCGCAGGCCGGCCGCGGGGCGGTGCGGGCGGCGCCCGAGCGCCCGCTGTGGGTCAACGGCGAGCCGGTCGAGAGCCAGGAGCTGGCCTCGGGCGACATGCTGGAGATCGGGCGCGGCGGCCCGCTGCTCCGCTTCCGCCTCTACGAGCCCGGCAGCGGCGCCTACAAGACGATGTCGGAGGCCTTCTCCGACTGTGTCGACTGCGCCCGCTACGGTGCCGACGGCACGCTGGCCCGCGCCGGCGTCCTCATGCGCGGGGTGCCCCACGAGCTGGCCACCCAGACGGCCCCCTGGTTCCGGGCCGTGGTCGCCCTGGCGCTGGTGCTGCTCACCGCCTCGACGATCTACCTGGCGATCCGCAGCTGGCGCCTCGAGCGGCGCCTGGAAGCCGAGGTCGAGCGCTGGCAGGGCGTGGCCGCACTGCTGGCGGCCAACGAAGAGCAGCGGCTGACCGCCGAGGTCCTGGAGTCGATCCGCCGCGAGATGGGCGCCCGCCTCGAGGAGACCGCGGAGCGTCTCGCCACCCTCGAGCGGCGGGCCGGGGCGCGCCGGCGGGTGATCGCCGAAGCGGCTCGCTCGGTAGCCTTCCTGCAGGGCGCCTACGGCTTCATCGAGCCGGTGAGCGGCAAGCCGCTCCGCTTTGTCGGGCTCGACGCCCGGGGCCGGCCGCTGACCGACCCGCTGGGCAACCCGCAGGTCAGCCCCGACGGCGCCGGGCCGGTGGTCGAGGCGCTGGTCACCGGCACCGGCTTCGTCGCCACCCGTGAGGACCTGCTGCTCACCAACCGCCACGTGGCCGAGCCCTGGCGCCACGAGCCCGCCGCCCAGCTGCTGATCGGCCAGGGGCTCCGGGCGCAGATGCTGCGCTTCGTGGGCTACCTGCCGGGGATGAGCGAGCCGTTCGCGCTCGAGACGGTGGCGGCGAGCGAACAGGCCGACGTCGCGCTCCTGCACTGCAGCGGCGCCACCACCAGCGTCGAGCCGCTGGAACTGGCGCCAGCGCCGCCGGCGGCCGGCGACGAAGTGATCGTGCTCGGTTTTCCGACCGGCATCCAGGCGCTGCTGGCGCGGACCGACGAGGCCTTCCTGGAGGAGCTCCAGCGCGAACCGGATCTGGACTTCTGGGGGGTGGCGCGCCGGTTGGCGGCGGCCGGCCGCATCGGTCCCCTGGCCACCCGCGGCATCGTCGGCCAGGTCAGCGAGACGGCGGTGGTGTACGACGCCGAGACCACCAGCGGCGGCAGCGGCGGCCCGGTGCTGGACCTCGAGGGCCGGGTGGTGGCGGTCAACGCCGCCATTCTGCCGCAGTTCGGCGGCTCCAACCTGGGCGTCCCCGCCGCCTGGGCCGGCCGGCTGCTGGCGGCGGCGCCCCCCGGGGTCACCGCCGAGGCCGAGGGGCCGTCGGCCGGGGAGCCGCCGGCCGGTGAGGCGCTGCAGCCCGTCGCGGTACAGCCGTGAGCGCGCGGCTGGGCTTTCCAGGCCCGGCGCCGGTCGTTTGGTGACTATTCAGCAACCAGTCCAGGGCTGACTGGTAACCGTATCGCCACCCGTCTAGCCGTACCCGGCGCCCCGGCTCAGCCCGGCCGGAGGATGTTGAAAGCGCTGGTGTCGTCGTCCATCTTGGAGCCGACCGAGGCGCCGCAGACCGAGCACAGATAGTCGTATTTGTTGCCGGAGGGCAGCACCATCAGCAGCCGCTTGCGGGCCGGCGTCGCCCGCCGGCACTTGGCGCAGAACAGCTCGGTCGCCTCGAACTCCTCGTAGGCCTCGGGCCCGCTTCTGCGCTGCATGCTGACCGCCGATCCTCCGTTGCCGGCAGATCCTACACCGCCGGCCCCGCGACACCGGAGCATCCGCGACCGGCACCGGCGGCGCCTTCGTCCGCACGAGGGCGTCAGCCGGCGCCGGCGACCTCGCGGATCGCCTCGGCCAGCACCTCGGGCACCTCTTCCTGGAGGAAGTGGCCGGCCTCCGTGCGGCGGACGCTGGCGCGCGGCAGCTGCTTGAGATGGCGCGAGAGGGCGCGCCCGAGGATCGGGTCGCGCGTCCCCCAGACCAGCGCGACCGGGCCCGGAAAGGCCTTGAGCCAGGCCTCGCCGCGCTCGAGCTCGGCCACGGTGGGGTGGTCCGGGCCGTCCGGGACCAGGCGGGCCAGGGCCAGCGGCGCCACCCGGTCGGACCACCGCCGGAGCGGCCAGCGGTAGGCGCGGGCCACCTCGCCGCGGATCGAGCCGCGGTCGCCCTGGGCCCTGTGGAGAAGGCGCTGCGGGAAGCCCAGCCCGCGGAAGGCCAGGGTCGAGACCACCGGCAGACGGGCGAAGCGGTGGAACGCCGTCCCCCGCGCCACCCGGGGCAGCACCACCGCGGTGTTGGCCAGGACCACCCCGCGGACCCGCCCCGACAGCCGGGCGCCCACCGCGGTGGCGACCGGTCCGCCCCAGTCCTGACCGACCAAGACCGGCTCGTCGAGCTCGAGGGCTTCGACCAACTGCGTCATCGCCGCGGCGTGGCGCTCGAGCGAATGGTCGGCGAGCCGCGGCAGCCGGTCGGAGAGCCCCAGGCCCAGCAGATCGGGTGCTACCGCACGGAAGCCACCGAGCTGCCCTGCCAGCTCAGCGATCACCCGGCGCCACAGGAAGCTCCAGGTGGGGTTGCCGTGGAACAGCACGACCGGCGGGTGCCCCGGCTCGCCGTGGTCGACGAAGTGGAGGCGGCGTCCGGCGTCCGGCCCTTCCGGCAGCACGAAGAGACGCCGGCGGAAGGGGAGCCGCTCGGCGAGAAAGTCGGGCAGCTCGGGGGCGGGCTCGAAGCTCGGCGGCACTGCGCTCTGCGCGGCGGCGTTCCTATTCGAGATCCGAGGGCAGCCAGGGCTCCGAGAGCAGTCGCTCGAACGCCGCCCAGCGCGCCTCGGGGTCGGCGGCGATGCCGCCCTGGGCCGCGACCCAGCCGCGGACCAGGTCTTCGCCCAGGTTGTAGTTGATGACGTAGCTCCGGTACTGCTCCATGAAGCGGACCCGCTGGCTGGCCCGCTCGGGCGGCATCAGGGCGTAGGTCTCGAGCCAGGCGGCGGCGCCGGCGGCGTCGAGCTCGCCGTCGAGGTAGCGGCGCGCCGCCTCGTTGCCCGCGTAGCTCAGCTCCCGGACCATCGCCAGCACCTTCTGGTAGTCGCCGGCGCGCCCGGGATCGAGCCCGGCCAGCGGGTAGAGGACCTCGCGCTCGAAGACCACCCGCTCGTCGCCGGGGAAGGCGACGTCAATCCCGAAGTTGGCGGTGCCCTCGGCGATCAGCGAGCGGGGGCTGAACAGCGGGTAGACGGTGAACTCGGTCCAGCCGCGGCCGGCGACCAGGTCGCGCTCGACCAGCAGGTTGTAGACGTGGTGCCCCGGGTAGCCCTCGTGGCAGGCCAGGTCGACGGCGCGGTCGATGTGGATCGGCAGGTCGGTGTTGACCTGGATCAGGCTGTGATAGCCGCCCTTGTACCAGTTGTAGCCGCTCCACGACTTGTCGGTCACGTACTCGACGGTGAAGCTCTCCTCGGCCGGCAGCTCCAGGTGGGGGGCGGTGCGCTCGCGGCAGGCCTCGATGGCGGCCTGGAAGACGGCGTCGAGGCGCTCGGCCGGGATGACGAAGTCCGCCCGGAAGGCGTCCCAGCGAGCGACCAGCGGCCCCTCGCCCGGCAGCGTCTCGCCGAGCCGGTCGAGAATCTCCTGGAAGTGCTCGGCCGGATGGGTGGGGGCGACGGCGTCGTAGAGCGCCGCCGACTCCTCGTCAAAGCTCATCTCGGTACCGGCCAGAAGGTCGACCCGGGCGATCAGCGAGCGCAGGGTCTTGTCCAGGTTCCGGCGGCGCATCTCCGCCAGACGATCCCCGGCCGGCGGCAGGGCGCCGAGGGCGTCGAGCGCCGCCGCCGCCCGCTCGCGCAGGGTTGGCAGCGCCGCCTGCTCGGCGGCGACCTCCTCACGCCACTCTTCGGGGCCGAGATAGGCGTCCACGTAGTCGGGGTCGTGCTCGCCGACCGCCAGGGCCAGCTTGACGAAGCTCTCGGCGATCTCTTCCATCGTCGGTCCCTCCTCGGCCGGCGGCCGGCAGCCGGGGGCGGAGGCCACCAGACAGACGGCGGCGGCGAGAACGGCGCGGGACGGCTGTGGCATTGGCACTCCTCCTGCTTCCCCTGTTCCTCTGGGGCGCGGCGGGCGCCGCCTGGCGGCGGCCGCCGCGAGGCCGGGCGGTAGTGGGCGCCAGCGTTCCACTCCACCAAGCGCTTCACCCGCCGGGAAGAGCGCAGCATAACCCGGGACCGTAGAATCCGGCCTCCCCTCCCCTGCCCGTGGCGCGCTACCGCAACAACTACCCGCACGAGATCCAGGGCCTGGGCGGGTTCCTCAAGTGGCGCTGGGAGGCGCGGGGCATCCGCCATCCCCGCGACCCTTTCCCGCTGGCCGCCAACGACCCGGCGTTTCTGGCGCGCAACCGCAGCGAGTCCACCCTCACCTGGGTCGGGCACGCCACCCTGCTGCTCCAGCACGCCGGGCTCAACCTGCTGACCGATCCCCACTTTTCGGGCTGCGCCTCGCCCCTCGCCTGGATCGGCCCGCGCCGCGTCACCCCGCCCGGGCTGGCGCTCGACGACCTGCCGCCGATCGACCTGGTGCTGATCTCGCACAACCACTACGACCACCTCGACCGGCGGAGCGTCGAGCGGCTCGCCCGCCGCCCCGGAGCCGGCGAGACCGAGTGGCTGGTCCCCACCGGCCTGCGCCGGACGCTCGCCCGCTTCGGCGCCCGCCGGGTCCGCGAGCTGGGCTGGTGGGAGAGCGCCGAGCTGAACGGTGGGTGGACCGCTCACGCGGTGCCGGTCCAGCACGCCAGTGCCCGCTCCGGCCCCGACTACCTGCGCACCCTCTGGGCGGGCTGGATGGTCGAGCGGCCGGGCTTCCGCTTCCTGTTCGTGGGCGACACCGGCTACTCGCCCGACTTCCTCGAAATCCGCCGCCGGCTCGGCCCCCCCGACCTGGCGGCGCTGCCGATCGGCGCCTATGAGCCCCGCTGGTTCATGCGCGCCGTTCACGCCAACCCGGAGGAGGCGGTCCGCATCCACCTCGACCTCGAGTGCCGCTACTCGGTGGCCCTCCACTGGGGTACCTTCTCGCTCACCGACGAGCCGCTCGCCGAGCCCCCCGAGCGCCTGGCCGCCGCCCGCGCCGCCGCCGGCCTCGAGCCCGAGCGGTTCATGGTCCTCCAGCACGGCGAGACCCGCCGGCTGGACTTCCTGTAGCGGCGCGCCGGCGCCGCAGCGCGGCCGCGCGCGCTCGGTCGGCTACCCCGGCCGCGGCGCTTACCGGTCGCCCTTGATCTGGGGACCGCTCTCCGGGTGGTGCCCGTGGGTCTCCTCGTGCGGACCGCCGGTGTCTCCGTGCGGCCTGAAGCCCGGCCGTCCGTCCTCCTGGATCTCCAGCTTGCCCGCCTCGACCAGCTTCTTGAGCGGCTCGTGATCGAGGTCGTTGTGCGAGATCTTGCCGGTCCTCAGCGGTCCCAGAAACAGCACCTTCCCCCGCGGCAACGGCACCCGCAGCGGCTCACGGCTCTTGTTCTTGACGGTCTTCACAGGCAAACCCTCCCGTTCGCGAAAGCATTCTAGCGCCGATCGCCGGCCTGCTGGGGAGCCGCCCGGGAAGACTCATCGAGCTCTCTGCATATCGACACTTGACCAACCCGGGCGCATGATTCAGCATCGGCGATGCTTCTAACAAAGGGCGATGAAAGGAACACACGTGTCGAAGATCACCGTCGGCATGCCCGAGGACATGGTGGCGGCGCTCGAGGTGGCGTCGTTTCAGCGGCGCTCCCTGGGCCGCGAGCCCTCGGGGGTCGGGGCGCTGGTGCGCGAGGCGGTGGCCCACTGGCTCGAGCTGGAGATCGCGGCGACCGATGCGCAGGGCGTCCACGCCTCGCGGCCGCCGTGGGAGCAGCGGCTGGCGGTCGCCGGGCCGCACCGCGCCCGGCCGATCCACTGACCCGATCCCCCTACCCGCCAGCGCGGCCCAGCAGATCCTCCGCCGGCCGGTCGGCCTGCCGCCAGATCTCGCGGAGCGTCCGGTAGCTCTCGGCGGCGGTAGCCTGGTCGCCCGCCCGCTCGGCGGCCCGGGCGAGGCCCAGCAGCGAGGCGGTGCGCCGCGGTGCCCGCTCGAGGGCGGCGGCGAAGGCCTCGCGGGCCGCGGCCGGTCGGTCGAGCCCGAGCAGCACCTCGCCGAGCAGCTCGTGGCTGGGCTTGGCGAGCGGCGGCGGCCCGAAGTTGAAGGGCATCCCGGCCTCGCGCTCGGCGGCCGCCCGTAGCTTCTCGACGGCCTCGTCGGCCCGGCCGGCGTCGAGCAACAGCAGCGCCGCCAGCTCCTCGCCCTCGATCTCGAGGTTGGTCGAATCCTCGCCCTCGCGCAGGGCGGCCATCTCGGCCGCCAAGCGTTCGGCGGTCTCGCGCTCGCCGCGCTCGAGCGCCGCCAGCGCCGAGACGAAGCGGTGGTTGTGGCGCGCCACCACCGAGGCTCCTAGGTCGCCGTCCATCGCCAGCACCGCCGGCTCCCAGTGGCCGGTGTCGAGCAGGTAGCGGGACCGCATGCGGGCGAAGTACCACTGCTCGCCCCGGGTGGTGCCGCCGCCGGCGATGCGCTGATGACAGGCGTCGAGCACCGCCCGGGCCTCGCGCTCGCGACCCTGCTGAAGGTAGCCGTACTCGAGCCAGGAGGCGTAGTGACCGCAGACGTTGGGCGGCCGGCCCAGCTCGGCGCGGCGGGCGTCCTCGACGTCGCGCGCCCGCAGGTTGGCGGTCACCACCTCGTCCCACAGCCCGAGGGCGACGAAGATGTGCGAGGTCATGTGCTGGGCGTGGGCCGCCTCGGGGGCGACGTCGGCGTAGACGCGGGCCGAGCGCAGGCCGAGCGGCGCGTGGATCGGGTCGTCGTAGGAGTGGATCAGGTAGTGGAGCGCCCCGGGGTGTCGCGGGTTGGCCCGGAAGACCTCCTCGGCGATCGCCGCCGCCCGCATGTAGGTGGCGAAGTCGCGGCCCTCGTGGGCCGAGCCCAGCACCGCCAGGGCGTGGAAGGCGGCGGCCTCGTGGTCGTCGGGCCAGCGCTCCTGGAGACGGCGCATGGCGCCGAGATAGGCGAAGTCGCGCGCCTCCTTCTCGCCCTCGCCGTAGAGCACCTCGACCGCCTCCAGCCAGGCACGCTCGCGCTCGGTGGGCGCCGCGGCGAGGCGCGCCTCGCGGGTCGGGGCCAGCCGCTCGAGCACCGCCCGCGCGGCGTCGCGGTCCTGGTTCTGCCAGATCGGATGGTTGTGGGTCATCGCCTCGCCCCAGTAGGCGAGCGCGAAGCCGGGATCGATCTCCTGGGCCTCGCGGAAGGCGAGGGCGGCGTCCTCGTACTCGAAGTTGTGGAGCAGCGCCAGGCCCTCGAGGAACGGCCCCTGCGCGGCCGGCGCGCCCGAGTTGGGAAAGCGCACCGAGCCCAGTCCGCCCAGGCCCTCGGGGGCGACCTCCGTGGCCAACGCCGGCTCGGGTCCAGCTGGCCCCAGAGGGGCCAGCAACAGGGCCGGGAGCAAAGAGACGATCCGCCACCAGGTCCTCGGCCGCCTTGCACTCGACCCGCGCGTCGCCTTCTGGGTGATGGTCTTCGATCCGTTGCTGCGTCTCACGGTCTCTCCTCGTGCTCGTGCAGGAATGTCGGCGTCATCCGCGCGGGGCGGCGCGAACCGCCCGGGCCGCCAAGGCGCCGTTTGTATCCGTCGGGGCGAAGGTCGGCGCCGGGCACGGGTTGCAGGCGTCAGTGCCGGCTGCGCGCCGACGATATCCCGTCTCGCCCGAGGGACGACGAATCCCGCGTTCGGGACGACCCGGCGGAAGCCGCCTCAGGCGGCCAGGCCGCGCGGACGGGGCGGCGCCTCGGCCAGCGGCCGCAGGCCCTCGGGCAGGGCGGCGGCCCGCAGGCGACCGGTGCGGTAGGCGTAGTAGAGGCCGGCGGCGGTCAGTGCGTCGCAGAGCGCGATACAGCGCTCGCACAGGAACTGCCGGGCGGGGGCGCCGCAGTCGGCGCAGGGCCGGTGGCCCGGTTTCTTCGTCTGGCGCTTGGAGTCCATGGTCGCCACCGTGTCTCCCGCTCCCGGCAAGAGGTGCAGCACTTCCCGTGCCAACCGCCGGGTGGGGCCCGAATGCCGGTCGGTGCGGGCCGGGCTCGTCAGACAGGGGCTCCCGGGCGACGGAATTTGTTACTCGCCGGCAGGAAAGATGGCGGGGGCGGGCGTCCGCCCACCCCGCTCCCTCGCCGCGCTGGCGCTCAGATGTTCTGACCCTGCTCGAGCTGTGTCACCAGGCCCTGGATGTAGGCCTTCTGGGCCTCGGGCGCCTTCTCGAGGGCCACCTTCATGTGCCTGGCGGCCTTCCCGAACTGGCCGAGGGCGGCGTGGCCGCGGGCCAGCCCGACGCCGATGAACCAGGCCTCGGGATGGCGGCTGGCGTTGAGCCGGAAGACCTCGAGTGCGCGCTCCTTGTCGTTCTGGGCCAGGAGCTGGCGGCCGTAGTTGTGGATCTGGAGGGGATTGGCCTTCTCGAGCGCGCGGTCCATGAGCTGCGCGGCCTGCTCGGCGTCACCGGTCTTGGCCAGGAGCTGCGACTTGGTCGACAGGTTCTCGAAGCGCTCCTCGATCTGGATCGACCGGTCGGCCCACTCGACGGCCTCTTCGAGATTGACGTCGTTCTGCAGGCAGTAGGTGGCGGCCTGGTTCCAGCCCAGCCAGAAGAACTGGGACAGCCCCTTGAGCTGCTCCTCGATGCTGGCCAGGGTCTGGGCCTTGTCGTCGACCGCGATGTCGACCGGGACGCGCACCTTCTCCCAGGTCAGCGCCAGCGTCGCCGACTCGCTGCCCACGTCGTCGAAGGCGAAGACCATGCGCTCCTGGAAGGGCGCCTCCTCAGGCTGCACCGTCACCCGCAGGGCGTCGTTGGCCTCGTCGTAGCTGAAGCTGCCCCAGGCGGTGGTGTCGCGCGAGAAGATCACCACCCACTCGCTCTCGCCGGGCAGAGTGTGGAGACCGTAGGTGCCGGCGGCCAGCGGCTGGCCCTCGATCGTGACGTCGCCGGAGAAGGTGATGAGGGTGTTCTCGTTGGCGCCGGTGCGCCACACCTGGCCGTAGGGGACCAGGCTGCCCCAGATCTCGCGCTCGTTGACCGCCGGCCGGTGGTAGTCGACCCGGACGTCGGTGAGACCGATGCGCTGGCTCACCGAGGCGGGCGGGCTGGCGAGGGGCAGGGTGAGGCCCTGGGTCTGATTCTGGACCTGGGCGGCGAGCGGCGCGGC
>JBFGCA010000145.1:0-9405 GCA_041567315.1 Thermoanaerobaculia bacterium
CCGTCGCCCTGGTTGAGCCACAGCTGGTTGGCGGCGCCGTCGTTGGCCACGTAGAGGTCGAGCCAGCCGTTGCCGTCGAGGTCGGCGGCGACGACGCCCAGCCCGGGGCCGGGGACGTAGCCCGGCAGCGCCCGGCCCGAGACCTCCTCGAAGGTGCCGTCGCCGCGGTTGCGGTAGAGGCGGTCCGGCTGCGGCGGGAAGTCGGCCGGGCCGCAGTAGTCGCGGCGGCTCGACGAGGCGAGACAGGCGGGGTTGCGGACCACGTCGAACTCGACGTAGTTGACGACGTAGAGGTCGAGCCGGCCGTCGCGGTCGTAGTCCAGGAAGGTGGCGCTGGTGCCCCACAGCGGGTCGCCCACCCCGGCTGCAGCGGTGACGTCCTCGAAGGTGCCGTCGCCGCGGTTGCGCCAGAGCTGGTTGGGGCCGTAGTTGGTGAGATAGAGGTCGGTCCAGCCGTCGCCGTCGTAGTCGCCGGTGGCGACCCCCATGCCGTAGCCGGTGGCCAGCAGACCGGCGGCGTCGGTGACGTCGACGAAACGCGGCACGGCGCCCGCCTGCCCGCCGCTCGCGGAGCCGAAGTCGTTGCGGAACAGGCGGTCGCGCGGCGGCCCCTCGCCGCGATACGGCAACACCGCGTCCTCGAGCCGGTCCTCGGGGCCCAGCAGACCGCCTTCGACCAGATAGACGTCGAGGTCGCCGTCGTTGTCGTAGTCGATCAGCGCCCCGCCCTGTCCGGTCATCTCCGGGAAGTAGAACTTCCCCACCATGCCGTTGAAGTGGACGAAGTCCAGCCCCCACTCCTCGGCCCGGTCGGTGAACAGCGGCGGCCGGCCGGCGGCCCCCGCCGCCGCCATTCCCAACGCGCTCCCAGCCGCGAGGGCGAGGCAGAGTCCAACGACAGAAGGGACTGGCCGGGGCATCGCCGGCCGACTCTAACCCTCCTTACTCGGCTTCAGGGCACCGCCCCCGACCAGGCCGAGAGGTCGCCCGACTCGAACCCGTCGCTGAAGATGGCGGCCTCGCCCAGGACGACGACGTGCTCGCCCGACGGGCTGGCGACCACGACGTGGTCGCTGTCGGGGCGGACCGTCGCGAAGGCCACCCCCACCAGGCCGTCGATCCCGAAGTTGAGGTCGCAGATCGCGTCGAGCAGGGTCAGCAGGCCGGTCGCCGGGTTGCGGCTGAACCAGGCCACCGTGCTGCGGAACGGGTTGGCGTAGTAGACCGAGGCGTTGTCGGGGCTGACCGCCACCCCCGAGTTCTCGGGCCCCACCCCCGAGCAGCCGGTGTAGGGGCCGAAGTCCTCCTCCTTGAGGGCCTGGAGGAAGGTCAGCAGGCCGGTCGCCGGGTTGCGCGCGAAGATCGACCCCCAGTCGCCGCCGCCGGTGGTCCGCTCGCAGGCCGCGTAGACGTGGCCGCCGTCGGGGGCGATGGCGATGCCGTTGGCGCCGTTGAGGCCGTCGACGCCGCCCACTCCGTCCTTGAGCACCTGCAGAAAGGTCAGCTCGCCGTAGTCGGGGTCGTTGCTGTCGGTCTCGCGGGCGAAGACCGCCACCGCGTCGTCGTTCTCGCCGGCGGTGTAGAGATGGGCGCCGTCGGCGCTGATGGTGATGGCCTCGACCGCGTCGAGGCCGTCGACGCCGCCCACCCCGTCCTTGAGCGCCTGCAGGAAGGTCAGCGTGCCGTCGACCGAGCTGCGCGCGAAGACGGCGACGGCGTCTTCGCTGCGCGAGGCGACGTAGACGTGGTCGCCGTCGGGGCTCACCGTCACCGCGTTGGCCCCGGCCAGGCCGTCGACCCCGCCGATCCCGTCCTTGAGCACCTGGAGCTGGGTCAGCATGCCGGTGGTGGCGTTGCGGGCGAAGGTGGCGATCGAGTTGTCGAGCAGCGCGGCGATATAGACGTTCTCGCCGTCGGGGCTCACCGCCGCGCCGCGGGCGCTGTCGAGCCCGTCGATCCCCGGATCGTCGTCGAAGATCACCTGGACGAAGGTGAGCTTGCCGTTGCTGTCGTCCTGGGCGAAGGCGATCACCCCGTCGTCCAGCGAGGAGGCGAGGTAGAGGTGTTTGCCGTCCGGGCTGAGCGCCGGCGAGCGCGCTCCGGTGAGCCCCTGGACGCCGTTGACGCAGGACGGGAACTCGACGTCGCAGACCGAGTCGACGATGGCCAGCTCGGCGCCGGCGCTGCGAGCACCGGACCCTGCGAGCAGACGAGTTTCTTCTTGCTCACTTCAGATCGCCTCCGGTGGGGGCTGCCCACCTCTTGGTCGGGCCCATTGGGCCTGGTGGCAGTAGTCATGTGCCGTGTTGATTGGCGAAAATTGCGGCGGATCCTACTGCCGGCCGCGCCCCTTGGGAAGGGGTCTCGGGCGTTCTCGCGGCTTGCCTTTAGGCCGGACGGTCGTCGGAGGTCGCCAGGGGACGGTGCACCGCTCCCTCGTCGCTCGCCGCCTCGTGGAGGATCAGCCGGGCGCTCCGCGAGTAGGTCAGATAGGACTTGGCCCACTCGAAGAGCACCACCACCCGGTTGCGGAAGCCGATCAGGAAGAGGATGTGGACCAGCAGCCAGGCCAGCCAGGCGACGAGCCCGGAGAGCCGGACCCCGCCGATCACGGCCACCGCCGCCTTGCGGCCCAGGGTGGCCATCGAGCCGCGGTCGCGGTAGCGGAACGGTCGCGACGGCCGGCCGGCGAGCGCGCGGCGGACGTTGCGGGCGGCGTGGCGGCCCTGCTGGATGGCCGCCGGGGCCACCCCCGGCACCGGCCGGCCGTCCTGTTCGACGGCGGCCAGATCGCCGATCACGAACAGCTCGGGCCGGCCGGGGACGGTGAGGTCGGGCGCCACCTGCACCCGGCCGGCGCGGTCGAGCGGTGCCCCCAGCGAGGCGCCGAGCGGCGAGGCCTTGACCCCGGCCGCCCACAGCACGGTGCGGGCGGCGAGGCGCTCTTCGCCGAACCGGACGCCGTCCTCGTCGACGCCGGTCACCATGGCGCCGGTCCGCACCTCGACTCCGAGGCGCTCGAGCTGGTGATGGGCCTTGGCCGACAGCTCGGCCGGGAACGACGGCAGCACCCGGTCGCCGCCTTCGAGGAGCACGATCCGCGCCTCCGAGGGGTCGAAGCGGCGGAAGTCGCCGGCCAGCGTGTGGCGGGCGATCTCGGACAGGGCGCCGGCCAGCTCGGCGCCGGTGGGCCCGGCGCCGATCACCACGAAGGTCAGCCAGGCGCGGCGCCGCTCGTCGTCCTCCTCGAGCTCGGCGCGCTCGAAGGCGACCAGTGCCCGGCGGCGGATCTCGAGCGCCTCCTCGAGGCTCTTGAGGCCCGGCGCGTGCTCGGCCCAGTCGTCACGGCCGAAGTAGGAGTGGGTGGCGCCGGTGGCGACGATCAGGAAGTCGTAGTCGAGCGCGCGGCCGCCGTCGAGCTCGACGCGGCGGCGCTCGGGGTCGACGCGCCGCGCCTCGGCCATCAGCACGGTGACGTTCCGCTGGCGGCGCAGCACCCGGCGGATCGGCTCGCCGACGTCGATGGCCGACAGCCCGGCGGTGGCCACCTGGTAGAGCAGCGGCTGGAACAGGTGGTGGTTGCGGCGGTCGACCAGGGTGATCCGCACCGGCGTCCGGCGAAGCGCCTTGGCGGCGTAGAGACCGCCGAAGCCGCCGCCCAGGATCACCACGTGGGGGACGGCGCCGCTCATCGCCGCCGACTTTAGCCTGCGCCCCTCACCCATTTCGCCGTTGCGGGCGGCGGCCAGCTCGCCGAGCGGCCCGGCGAGCAGCGCGGGTCAGCCGCGCCTCTTGCCACGCTCGGCCGGCGGCGCGCGGGCGGGCTCGGACCGCGCCGGCCGCAGTGGGTAGTACTCCATGCGGCCGGGGAGCGGCAGCCAGGCCGTCGCCACCGGCCGGCCGAACCGCCGGCGCAGCCCGTCGCGCGCCGGCTTGGAGAAGAAGTCGCTGTAGATCAGCAGTCCGCAGTAGTCGCCGTCGCCGAGCTGGCCCTCGAGCCAGCGCCACTCGTTGGGTCCCAGCCGGCCGGCCGAGCGCCGGGCGTTGGCGGGGCCCCAGACGCGCACGAAGAAGTCGGGCCAGCCGCCGGCCTGGAAGGGCGCGATCTGCCGCGGGTGGAGACGGGTGAAGTTGGCGCCCAGCACCTTCTTGCCGTGGAACTGCGCGAGCTGGGTGATGCCCTTGAGCTGGCGGGTGAAGCGGTGGAGCGGTCCCGGGAACGGCGACACCGAGAACGGCAGCTCGAGGAGCGCCTCGCCGGGCGTCGCGCGAATGGCCTCCAGCATCCGCGCCAGCGATGGATCGGGGCGGTAGAAGAAGTTGCGCACGTACTTGTCGACCGTCAGGTCGCCGTAGGCGGCGACCGTCTCGGCGGCGAACAGGGCGGCGACCAGCAGCGCGGCGGCGCGGCCCGGGCGCCGGCGCAGCGACCGCCGCGGCAGACTGAGGGCCAGCACCGCCAGCAGCGCCGGGAAGATCGCCGTCGCCCGGCCGGGGATGCGGGCGAAGCGGAACCAGGGAAAGAGACCCAGGGTCGGAAAAACGACCGGCCGGAAGAAGAGCAGCAGCAGGAAGACGGCCAGAAACGGCAGGTAGATCGACCAGCGGCGGCGGCCGGCGACGGCGCCCCCCAGGGCGGCGAGGACCAGCCCCAGCCCGGGGCTGAAGTGCGGGCCGGCGGCCTCGCCGCTGTCGCCGAGGAGCCGGTCGGCATAGGCCAGGTCGGGCCCGGGCAGCAGCGGCAGGAAGATCCGCAGCGGATGCTCCCACTGGCCGCGCATGGCGCCCCACCGCCGGTAGCCCTCGAGGGACGAGAAGTCGTAATCCAGGGCGGCGCCGGCGATCTGGGCGGCGAGGGGCAGGTAGAGCCATAGGGCGGCGGCCAGCAATGCGCCGAGCGCCGCGCACTGGAGCGGGTGGGCGCGGGCGCTGGCCCCCAACTCGCGGAGGGCGGCACCGAGCGGGGCTCGCAGCCGCGACGGCCGCAGGCGGCAGCGCCAGGCCTCGAGCAGCAGGATCCACCCGCTCGCCAGCGTGAACGACAGCAGCGAGAAGCCGGCGATGTAGCCCAGATCGAGGCCCAGGCTGGCCGCCAGAACCGCCAGCCGCGCGAGCAGCAGCCGAGCCGAGAAGCCGCGGCGGAGCACCGCCCGGCGCACGATCACGAAATCGAGCAGCACGCCGAGGGTCGCCCAGTGGACGCAGGCCAGGGGGAGCTGGGTGGGATACTTGCGGATCGCGTAGAAGTTGCCGAAGGAGACGGCGAAGGTGGCCACCATCGCCGGCGTGGCGGTGAAATGGCGGCGCAGGATCAGATAGGCGCCGGCGACGGTGAGCAGCACCGAGAGCAGGTAGTAGTACTGGTACCAGCTCGCCGCGCCCGCCAGGCGGGCGGCCAGCAGGGCGAAGTAGGAGCGCTCAAAGGCCCAGTGGAGGTAGACGTGGTCGGTGCCGGCCGGGTAGAGCGACCAGTTCGAGACCAGCTCGAGCCGCGGCGCCGGCAGCCAGGAGAGGTTGCGGGCGAAGTAGTGGTCGGCGAAGACGAAGGTGCCGAGGTCGCCGCCGCCGAGGACGGGGGCGCCGAACTGCTGGCCGACGCCGAACGCGAAGAAGGCGGCGAAGAGGGCCAGCAGCGCCACGTAGAGGCGGTCCCGCCGCCGCTCGTCCCGTCTTGCCACGCCGGCCGGGAGTCTACCGGGGCCACTAGCGGCTGCTAACCTCCGCTCCGGGCCATGCGCCAGTACCTCGACCTGATGCGCCACGTGCTGGAGCAAGGCGTGCGCAAGGCCGACCGCACCGGCACCGGGACGCTCAGCGTCTTCGGCTACCAGGCGCGCTACGACCTGGCGGCCGGCTTCCCGCTGCTCACCACCAAGAAGCTGCACCTCAAGTCGATCGTCCACGAGCTGCTGTGGTTCCTGCGCGGCGAGACCAACGTCCGCGGCTTGAACGAGCGGGGGGTGCGGATCTGGGACGAGTGGGCCGACGCCGCCGGCGAGCTGGGCCCGATCTACGGCTACCAGTGGCGCTCCTGGCCGGGACCCGACGGCCGCGAGATCGACCAGCTCGCCGGGGTGGTGGAGCGCATCCGCCGCGACCCCGACTCGCGCCGCCACCTGGTGAGCGCCTGGAACGTCGGCCAGCTCGAGGCGATGGCGCTGCCCCCGTGCCACTGTCTGTTCCAGTTCTGGGTGGGCGAGGGGAAGCTCTCCTGCCATCTCTACCAGCGCAGCGGCGACGTCTTCCTCGGCGTGCCCTTCAACATCGCCTCCTACGCGCTGCTCACCCTGATGGTGGCGCAGGTCTGCGACCTCGCGCCGGGCGAGCTGGTCCACAGCTTCGGCGACCTCCACCTCTACCTCAACCACCTGGAGCAGGCCGAGCTCCAGCTGGCGCGCGAGCCACGGCCGCTGCCCCGCATGCGGCTCGCCCCCGAGGTGCGCTCGCTGTTCGAGTTCGACTACGAGCACTTCATCCTCGAGGGCTACGACCCGCACCCCCACATCCGGGCGCCGATCGCGGTCTGAGGGGCCACCGAATGAGGGTGTCGCTCATCGCCGCGGTGGCCGACGACGGGGTGATCGGCCGCGACCGCGACCTGCCCTGGCGGCTGCCCGCCGACTGGCGCCGCTTCAAGCGGCTGACCATGGGCCATCACCTGCTGATGGGCCGCCGCACCTGGGAGTCGATCGCCCGCCCGCTCCCCGGCCGCACCATAGTGGTCATCTCCCGCGGCGCCCCCGAGCTGCCGGCCGGCGTCCACCTCGCCGCCTCGCTCGACGACGCCCTGGCCCTGGCCCGCCGCGCCGGCGACGACGAGGCCTTCATCGCCGGCGGCGCCCAGATCTATCGCCTGGCCCTCCCCCTGGCCGACCGCCTCTACCTCACCCGCGTCCACGCCACCTTCGACGGCGACACCCGCTTCCCCCCCTGGAACCCCTCGACCTGGCGCCTCACCGCCAGCGAAGACCACCCCGCCGACGCCCAGAACCCCCACCCCGTCACCTTCGAGACCTGGGAGCGCCCCGAGCCGTGGGGTGGACACAAAAAGCAGGCTGACGAGAGGCACATCCAGGTAGAGCCAAGAAAGGGCCTCCAACCGCCAGTGGACCGAAAGCACAGGAAAAGAGCAGAAGAAGATCCAGGTAGAGCAAGAAGGGCGTTGGATAAGCCCGAAAATGAGCCCTGAGTGGCCAAGCCACTCCTCCTGAACAAGCGGGTGGCACCTCGCAGGGGCGGCACCTCGCAGGGGCGCCCTGAGTGGGCCTAGGACAGCCCTCCAACGGAAAAGCGGGCACCTCATGCGCGGCTGTCGATGGGGATACGCTCACTCCGCGGCGCCCCCCCGCCGCCGACTAGGGCCGCTGCTCACCCCGCCCCCCTCTACCCGGATTCTGGCTCCTTGCCGGTGGGTCCGACGAATCGGGTGGCACCTCGTCGCAGCACCTCGTCGCAGCACCTCGTCGCAGCAGAACGAAGCGGGTGGCACCTCGTCGGCACCCCGCACCCAGAGCGAGATGGCTCGCACCTGTCACGCGATCCCGCGAAACGGGTGGCACCTCGTCGGGGGCACCTCGTCGGGATCCGTCGCGACAAGTGGGTGGCACCTGGGGGAAGCACCTGGGGAAAAGCAGTCGGTTTGGGGCTTGACAGCGAGGGCGAATGGATTTATCCTTTCATCCGGATGAAAGGATACGAAAGCGGCGAGATGCCATTGCTGGAGGGGATGGCGGTGCTGGCGGAGCCGGTGCGGGCGCGGCTTCTGGCGGTGTTGGAGCGGCAGGAGCTGACGGTGTCGGAGGTCTGCGCGGTGCTGCAGCTTCCGCAGTCGACGGCCAGCCGGCATCTCAAGGCGCTGGTCGACGGCGGCTGGGTGGCGGCGCGGCGCGAGGGGACCAGCCGGCACTACGCGGCACTCCCAGCTCGCTGGCCGGTGGCCGGCCGCCAGCTCTGGGCGCTGGTCCGCGACCAGATGGCTGGCACCCCGGCGGAGGAGGAGGACCGCCGGCGGCTCGAGGGAGTGCTGGCCAGGCGGCGCAGCCGCTCACAGGAGTTCTTCTCCGGCGCCGCCGGCCGCTGGTCGGAGCTGCGCCGCGAGCTGTTCGGCCGCGGGTTCGAGCTGCAGGCCCTGCCCGGCCTGCTGGACCCGGGCTGGGTGCTCGGCGACCTGGGGTGCGGCACCGGCCAGACCAGCGAGACGCTGGCTCCCTTCGTGCGCCGGGTGATCGCGGTCGACGACTCCGAGGCGATGCTGGCGGCGGCCCGCCGGCGGTTCGCCGCCGCCCACGGTGGTGCCGGCAAAGGGGCGGCCAACGTCGAGCTGCGCCAGGGCCGGCTCGAGACGCTGCCGGTGGCCGACGGCGAGCTGGACGCGGCGCTGTTGGTGCTGGTCCTGCACCACCTGCCCGATCCCGGACGCGCCCTGCGCGAGGCCGGCCGCGCGCTTCGCCCGGGCGGGCGGCTGCTGGTGGTGGACATGCTCCCCCACTCGCGACAGGAGTACCGCCAGCAGATGGGCCACCTGTGGCTCGGCTTTGCCGCCGACCAACTGACCGACTGGCTGCGGACGGCGGGCTTCGGCGGCACCCGCTTCCATCCGCTGCCCACCGACCCCGACGCCAAAGGACCCGGTCTGTTCGTCGCCGGTGCACAGCGCGCGGCGGCCGACCATGTGACCCTCGACGCTCGGGAGGCGCTCGCCGCCGCCCGCTGATCGCAGTCTGGAAGAAACAACCCGCGGCCGCCGGCCCGGCGGCCGCTCGACTTCCGAGGAGACCCGACCGATGACCATGATGACCCACGATCCCAAGACCCCGCCCGAGACCGCCCGACCGCCGTTCAAGGTCGCCGACCTCGGCCTCCATACGCTGGGCCGCGACGAGATCCGGCTCGCCGAGCAGGAGATGCCCGGCCTGATGGCGCTGCGCGAGCGCTACCGCGAGACCCGGCCGCTGGCCGGCGCCCGCGTCATGGGCTCGCTCCACATGACGGTGCAGACCGCGGTGCTGATCGAGACCCTGGCGGAGCTGGGCGCCGACGTGCGGTGGGCCTCCTGCAACATCTTCTCGACCCAGGACCACGCCGCCGCGGCGGTGGTTGTCGGCCGCCCCGAGACCGGCGGCACCCCCGACGACCCCAAGGGCCTGCCGGTCTTCGCCTGGAAGGGCGAGACGCTCGAGGAGTACTGGTGGTGCACCAAGGAGGCGCTCACCTGGCCCGACGGCTGGGGCCCCGACCTGATCGTCGACGACGGCGGCGACGCCACCCTCTTCGTCCATCTCGCCAACGAGTACGAGCGCGCCGGCAAGGTGCCCGAGTTCGACCCCGCCAACGAGCCCGAGGAGTGGGGCGTCATCCTCGCGACGCTGAAGAAAGAGCTGGCCGAGAACCCGGGCCGATGGACCC
>JBFGCA010000146.1:0-9266 GCA_041567315.1 Thermoanaerobaculia bacterium
CCACGGGCCGCGAACCGGGGGACGCAGAGGACGCGTCGTGACGAGCTCTGAACCCGAGAGGCGCGGTTCGGGTGCGCTGCGGGTGATCCTGAACGTGTTCGTCTGTCTGGCGGTCGCGGCGGCGGCGTGGTGGACGATCGCGTGGATCAACGCCACCGAGCCCAGGGCCGAGCGCACGCTCTTGAGCTCCTGGTTGGTGGCCGCGATCTGCTGCGAGAGCTGGGCGAGCCGGAAGTTGGTGTCCTCCAGGTTGGCCTCCAGCTGGTCGATCTGGGCCGACAGCTTCTGGAGCGCCACCTGGACGTCGGCCTCCGACTTGAGGAGCCTCTCGGTCTGGACGGTCAGCTGGCCCCCGAGCGCCGAGACCTCCTCCTTGCGCGGGCTCTGCTTCTGGAGCTGCATCACCTCGCGCTCCACCGAGGCGATCTGCTGCTGCAGGGCTTCGATGTCGCGGCCGCTGACGCAGCCGGCGAGCAGCACGGCGGCTGCCGCCAGCCAGGCGGCTGGCGGACCTCCGCGGCGAGGGCCGGCGCCGGGCCGGTGGGGCCTCACTGCCGGCCGGTGATCAGGAAGTGGGCGCGGCGGTTCCGCCACCAGCAGGTCTCGTCCGGCTCGGTGCACACCGGCCGCTCTTCACCGTAGCTGATGGTGCTCAGCCGGCCGCGGGGGATGCCCAGCGACACCAGGTAGTCGGCGGCCGCGTTGGCGCGGCGCTGGCCGAGGGCGATGTTGTACTCGTTGGTGCCGCGCTCGTCGCAGTGGCCCTCGACGCGATAGACGAAGGCCGGGTACTGGCGCATGAACTCGGCGTTGCGGGCCAGCCGGTCACGGGCCTCGGGCTTGAGGTCGGCCTTGTCGAAGTCGTAGTAGACGTCACCCAGCAGCCCCCGGGCGTAGGCCTCCCGGTTGGCGGTCTCGATGTCCTGGCTGAACGGGTCGGGGGTCTCGTCCTCGACCACCGGGGCCGGCGGCGGAGGGACCTCCTGCGGGGCCACGGTCCGCGTATCGGTCTCCATCTCGGGAACGGCCGTCGGCTTCTTCTTGGGGCAGCCGAGGACCAGGAGCGACAGGGCGAGCGTGCCGATCCAGACCGTCACCATCGAGTTGCGGTTCATGGGACTCTCCTCCGTCCGTGGAAATCTTAGGGGTGGCAGCCGGCAGAACCGGCCAACGGCGCGTACTGTAGCAGAGGATTTCTCGCTTCTACAACATCCTGCGGGTTTTTTTTCAGCGCGGGTATCCGGACCAGGCCGGGGCCGAGTTGTTGCCGGCCGAGGTCAGCTGCCGGCGGGCGGAGCCGTCGGCGTCCATGACCCAGATCTGGGTTACCCCCCCCGGGCCCTTGCTGGCGAAGACGATCTTGCGCCCGTCGGGCGAGAAGCCGGGCGCCTCGTGGCTGCCGCCGCCGTTGGTCAGCAGCCGGGTCTCCAGGGTCACCACGTCGGTGACGGCGATGTCGAAGCCGCCGCGGCGGCGGGTGGCGTAGGCCACCCGGGTGCCGTCCGGGCTCCAGGCGGCGCCGTCGTTGTAGTCGCCGTCGAAGCTGATGCGGCGGAGGTTGGCGCCGTCGGTGTCCATGACGTAGATCTGGGGCGAGCCGGCCCGGCTCGAGGTGAAGGCGATCTCCCGGCCGGTGGGGCTCCAGGCGGGACCGGTGTCGATTCCCGAGGAGTGGGTCAGCTGGCGCCTGCCGCGGCCGTCCCGCCCGGCTACGAAGATCTCGATGTTGCCCTGGTCGATCGAGCGGGCGAAGGCCAGCCGCTTGCCGTCGGGGGCGAAGGAGGGCGAGATGTTGAGCTCGCCGTCGGTCGCCACCCCGCGCTTGGCGCCGCTCGAGACGTCGGCCAGGTAGATGCCCGGGGCGCCGTCGAAGTAGGAGACGTAGGCGATGGCCTCGCCGGCCGGGCTCCAGTCGGGGCCCAGCGAGATCGACTTGTGGGCGGTGATGGGGCGCTGGTTGGCCCCGTCGTAGTCCATCAGGTAGATCTCCTTGTTGCCGTCGCGGTCGGAGGAGAAGGCGATGGTGGTCAGCGAGACCCCGCGCCGGCCGCTGAAGAACAGGACCAGCTCGTCGGCGAAGGTGTGGGCGATGCGGCGGGCCACCGCCGGGATGCCGCGGTAGCGCTTGCCGAGCAGCGACCGCCCGTTGGCCAGCTCGAAGACCCGCCCCTCGAGGACCAGCCGGCTGCCGTCGGGCTTGACCTCGGTGTCGAGCAGCAGCTCGTTGCGTAGCGACCGGTAGAGCTCGAAGTCGCGCTCGGGGTCGCCGGTGAGCGCCAGCACCGCCAGCTCGGCCGGTCCCTGGAGCTCGAAGACGCCGCTGGCCTCTAGATCGGCGCGCAGGGTGGCGTCGAGCTCGCGGGCCGCCGCCGCCAGGTCGCCGGACAGCCGGTCGAGGCCGGTGGGGGAGGGGACCGCGATCCGGAAGCGGCTGCGGGCCCGGCCGCTGAGCTCGACGGTGACCTCGGGGTCGCCGGGCTGGGGGGTCTCGGGTGGGGCCTGGCCGCGCGCGGCGGCGGGCGCCAGCAGCGCGGCGAAAGCCAGCAGTACGGACTTGAGCTGGGTCGGCAGGATCGGTGACATGGGGGCTCCCGGGCGGTCAGCGGAGGATGAGGTTGACCCCCAGCGATCCGTGGCGGTAGCTCTGCGGCAGCGGGGGGAAGGGGGCGGCGAGCTGCACCGCGCGCAGCCCCGCCAGATCGAACGAGTTGTACCCCGAGGAGCGCTCGATGCGCAGCTCGGTGATCCGTCCGTCGCGGTGGATCCGGTAGTGGAGGATCGCTTCGATCTCGCCGCCCAGGGCCGGGCGGACCCAGTTGCTGGCGATCATCGACAGCATCTGGTCGACGTAGTAGCCGTAGACGAAGTCGGGGTTGTCGAGCGCGCCGACCGTGGCCCCGAACGGCGAGGTGCCGAGCGAGCTGCCGTCGGGGGCGCCGCGGCGGCGCTCGAGGGCCGGCACCTCCGAGTCGCCGGGACCGGCCGCCGCCGGCTGCTCGGGCGCCGCCGGGCGGGCCGGCTCGGGTGGCCGGGCGGCCTCGGGGGCCGGGCGGCTGGCGGGCTCGGGCGGCTTGGGCTGGGGCTGGGGCTTGGGCGGCGGCGCCGGCCGGGGCGTGGGCTGGCGGCGCGCCGGTGCCGGCGGGGTCGGCTCGCGCACCCCCAGCGCCTGGACCGGGACGATCCGCACGGCCACGAACTCCAGCGGCTCGGACGAGCGTCGCGAGGCCACGGCCGGACCGATCAGCAGCGCGGCCACCAGCAGCGCGTGGAGCCCGGCCGAAGCGGCGGCGGCGCTGCGCGGCGGGCGCGACAGCGTCTGCCAGCGATGGGCGAGGACGGAGTCGACGGCGAGTTGCAAGGGGAGTGCTCTGGCGGCTCGGTTGCTAGCGCCGCCGCTCGCGCTGCTCGGTCACCATGCCGACCTCGCGGATGCCGCCCCGATGGAGCAGGTCGAGGACCTCGATGACGTTGCCGTACGGCAGCTCCCGGTCGCCCTTGAGGAAGACCCGCTTGTCGCCCCGGCTCTCGATCAGCGGCAGCAGCCGCTCGACCAGCTGGCTGGGGTGGATCGGCTCCTCCTGGACGTAGACCAGACCGTCACGGTTGACCGACAGCACCAGCGGGTCGTCCACCTTGAGCTTCATCGCCTCGGCGTCGGCCTCCGGCAGCGCCACTTCTATCCCGTGGTGCAACATCGGTGCCGTGATCATGAAGATGATCAGGAGCACCAGCATGACGTCGACCAGCGGGGTGACGTTGATCTCGGCGAGCACCCGCTCGTCCTCTTCCGCCATGCCGGGGACGAAGGCCATCAGGTGAAGTTGCGCTCCGCCAGGTTGAGGAACTCGAGGGTGAAGTCGCCCATCTCGCCGCGCAGACCGCGCAGGCGGTTGGCGAAGTAGTTGTAGCCGACCAGGGCCGGGATGGCGGCGGCCAGCCCCAGGGCGGTGTTGACCAGCGCCTCGGCGATGCCGGGCGCGACCGCCACCAGCGAGGTGGAGCCGGTGACCCCGATGTCCTGGAAGGCGATCATGATGCCCCAGACGGTGCCGAAGAGGCCGATGAACGGGCTGGCGGCGGCCGTCGTGGCCAGGAAGCCGGTGCCCCGCGAGAGGATCGACAGCTCGACGCTGGCCGCCCGGCGCAGGGTGCGCTCGAGGGCCGCCAGCGAGCGGATCCGGTAGCCCGGGTCGGTACCGGCGCTCGCCTGGTGGGTCTTGATCTGGCTGTCGATCTCGACGTGCGCGGAGCGGAACAGGCCGACCAGCGGCGAGGCCTCGAGCTCCGTCGCCGCCTGGCTGACCTCGCCGAAGCGCTGGCTGCGGCGGAACACCTCCAGGAAGTCCTGGGAGTCGGCCTCGGCGCGCCGGAAGTGGAGGTACTTGCCGATCATGATGCTCCACGAGACCAGCGACATCAGCACCAGGGTGCCGGCCACCAGCCAGCCCATCGGGCCGGAGCGCATGAACAGCTCGACCACGCCCGGGCGGGTGGCGCCTTCGAGCTGGGCGAGGATCGCGAGGTAGTGCATGGGGGCCCGCCGGCGGCGACACAAGGTAGCACGGGCCTCCGACGGGTGTCCACGAGTGGAGGGCTGTCGTGGGGGGGTCAGTTTGTTTGGTCGGTGGCGAGAGCCGGCCTACCTGAACAGACGGGGCGCGGACGAGCACAGGTGGTAGAGTTCCGACGGCGGTCGGAGGGGCCTCGATGGCCCGGGTCGGCCGCGTTTCTTCGGGTGGCGGCGGGCCTGTCCGTCATCCTGATTCGCCTGCAAGTCCGGGAGGAGGTCGACGCGCGATGAAGATTGCGGTCTGTGTCAAGCAGGTGCCCGACTCGGAGGCCCGGTTGCGGGTCGCGGCCGGCGGCCGGTGGATCGAGGAGGAGGACCTGCCGTTCGTGATCAACGAGAGCGACGAGTACGCCCTGGAGGAGGGGCTCGGGCTGGCCGAGAAGAGCGGCGGGGAGGTGGTGGTCTTCAGCCTCGGGCCGGCGCGGGTGCGCGAAGCGCTGCGCAAGGCGCTGGCGCTGGGGGCGGCGCGGGCCGTCCACCTGGCCGACCCGGCCTTCGAGGGCGGTGACGCGCTGGCGACCGGCCGGGCGCTGGGCGCGGCGCTCGCCCAGGAGTCGTTCGATCTGGTGCTGACCGGGTCGCAGTCCGACGACCTGGGATACGGCTCGACCGGGTCGGTGATCGCCGGTCACCTGGGTTGGCCGCACGCCTGGCTGGTGATGGGGGTGGAGATCGAGGAGGGCGGCAAGCACGCCAAGGTGACGCGGGAGATGGAGAGCGGCTTGAACGAAGTGCTGCGGCTCGAACTGCCGGCGGTGCTCGAGATCCAGGCCGGGCTCAACCAGCCGCGCTACGCCTCGCTCAAGGGGATCATGCAGGCCAAGCGCAAGGAGATCCGCGAGCTGGCGCCCGGCGACCTGGCTCTCGCCGCCGAGCAGGTGGGGGCGGCGGGCTCGCGGCTCGAGCTGCTCGAGGTGTCGGTCCCCGAGGCCGGACACGAGGCCCAGATCTTCGAGGGCGACCCGGTGGCGGCCGCCGCCAGCCTGGTCGAGAAGCTGCGCAAGGAAGCGAGGGTACTGTAATGGCGACGACGGTCTGGATCGTCCTGCAACACCGCGACGGCAAGCTGCACCGGATGTCGCGCGAAGCGCTGTGCGCCGGCCAGCGGCTGGCGGCGGCGGTGGGCGGCACCGCCGAGGCGGTGCTGCTCGGCTCGAAGGTCGAGGGGCTGGCGGCCGAGGTGGGCGGGACCGCGCTCGCGCGGGTGCTGGTCGCCGACGACGAGGGGCTGGCCCAGTACACCCCGGGAGGCTGGGTCGGGGCGCTGGCGGCGGCGGCCGGCGAGCGCAAGCCCGGCTACCTGGTGATGCCTCACACCTATCAGACCGTGGAGTACGCCGGGCGCCTGTCGCAGGCGCTGGACGCGCCCTGGGTGGCCGAGGCGGTCGGCCTCGAGGCGGGCGACGGCGGGCTCGTCTGGCGGCGGCCGGTGCTCGCCGGCAAGCTCCAGGCCCGGGTGCGGACGCGCGGCCAGCCGGTCCTGGTCTCGGTGCAGTCGGGCGCCTGGCCGGCCGACGAGGTCGAGAGCGGGCAGGCGCCGGTCGAGCCGCTGGCGCTCGCCGCCGGTGCGGTGGCGCCGGACCGCGAGGTGCTCGGCGTCGAGCAGGTGGCCGGCGAGCAGGTCGATCTCACCCAGGCGCAGGTCATCGTCGCGGTGGGACGCGGTGTCGGCGGTCCCGAGAAGATGGAGCCGCTGCGGGAGCTGGCCCAGGCGCTGGGCGCCGAGCTGGCGGCCAGCCGGCCGGTGATCGACAACGGGTGGCTGCCGCGCGACCGTCAGATCGGCTCGAGCGGCCAGACGGTGGCGCCCAAGCTCTACCTGGCGGCCGGGATCTCGGGGGCCATCCAGCACCTGGTGGGGATGAAGGGCTCGCAGGTCGTGGTGGCGATCAACAAGGACCGCGAGGCGCCGATCTTCAAGATCGCCCACTACGGCATCGTCGGCGACCTGCACGAGGTGGTGCCGGCGCTCACCGCCGCGGTGCGCGAGACGGCGGGCTAGCGGGGCCGCCGGTCGAGCCCCGGGCGCGGGCCACCTCCCACAGCACCAGGGCGGCGGCCACGGCCACGTTGAGCGACTCGACCGGCGGCGCCAGCGGCACCGTCCAGTGGAGCGCCGCGCGATCGGCCACCGCCGGCGTCAGACCGGGCCCCTCGGCGCCGAGGGCCAGCACCACGGTCGCCGCCGTCAGCCCGTGGGGCGGGGGCTGGCCGCCGTGGGGGGCAAGCGCCACCCACTGTGGCGGTAGCGCCTCGGGCGCGCGGTCGGGAGCTGCCGGGGGCGTCAGCGGGGCGCCGTCGCCGGTCGTCAGGTGCCGGTCGAGCGCCTCCGGGGCGACCCCGACCGCCGCCGGCAGGCGCAGCAGGCTGCCGGCCGAGGCCCGGAGCGCCCGCGGGTGGTTGGGGTCCACGGTGTCGGGGGCCAGCGCCAGACCGGCCGCTCCCAGTGCCTCGGCGACCCGGGCCACGGCACCCAGGTTGCCGGGGTCCTGCAGCCGGTCGAGATAGAGGTAGACGCCGCCGGACCTCCGGGGCAGGCCCTCGACGCCCGGCCGCGGCAGCCGGGCGACGGCCAGCGCCCCGCGGGGCGCGTCGGCGTCGCACAGCCCGGCCAGCAGCCGGGGCTCGACCAGCAGGGGAGGGCGAGGCAGGGCGGCGGCCAGCCCGGCGCCCTCGCCCTCGGCGAAGGCCGGGGTCATCAGCACGCTCTCGAGCGGCAGTCCGCGAGCCAGCGCTTCGCGCAGCAGATGGGGCCCTTCGAGCAGGGCGTGATCGCCTTTACAGCGTCGCAGTCGGCGAATATCCTTGATCGTTCGGTTTTGCGCGCTGACGATCATGGAGCGGGATCTTAGGGCCTTCTGGAACCGCTTCCAAGCCGGCATCGAGGTGGCCGTAGCCAGCGCCGCGCCCGACAAGCTGCTCGGCGTGCGCGACGGCTTCCTGCGCTATTTCCACCAGGGGCTGGGCCGGCCGATCCCGGTGGCGGTGGTCCAGCAGCAGGTCGAGGAGGGCGGCCTCGGGCTGCCGCTGAGCGACGAGGCGACCATCGAGCTGGCCCGCGGCCGCGCCGCCGAGCTGCGGGCGCGGCTGGGCGACACCTATCACTTCTACGTCGGGGCCGAGGGCGGCCTCCACGCCATCGAGCTGGACGGCCGGATGCACTACTTCGTGCGCAGCTGGACGGCGGTGCTCAGCCTGGCCGGCGAGGCCTGGGGCGGCAGCGGCTCGGTCGAGATCCCCCAGCGTCTGATCGAGGGTCTGGACGACCACGAGATCCCCTTCGCCGTCCCCGGTACCCGTCGCCGCGGCGGCATGACCAGCTCGATCACCGGCGGCCAGGAGACCCGGCGCTCGGCGGTCGGGCTGTCGACCTTCAACGCCCTCTCCTCGGCCCTCTACGGGATGATCGAGAGCCACCCGCTGCGGCGGCCGTAAGGGGGCCGGAGCGTTGACCGCCCCCGGACCCCTTGTTACGATCAGCCGCCGGCCATTCGAAGTCCCTTTCGGCCCGGCGCTCACCGGGAAGGCGCGCGGTCCGGCGCCCGCAGCCTTCGCGAACCACAACCTGCGCTCTGCGAGCTGTTGTCCATGAAGACGGCTGAAACCTATCTGTTCACCTCGGAATCGGTCACCGAAGGCCACCCCGACAAGGTCGCCGACCAGATCTCGGACGCGGTCCTCGACGAGGTCCTGGCCGAGGACCCCGAAGGCCGGGTGGCGAGCGAGACGCTGGTCTCGACCGGCCTGGTGCTGATCGCCGGCGAGATCACCACCCGCGCCCACGTCGACTTCTCCGGCGTCGCCCGGCGGGCACTGCGCGAGATCGGCTACAACGACCCCGCCTACGGCTTCGACGCCGACACCTGTGCCGTGCTGAGCGCGGTCGACCCCCAGTCGCCCGACATCGCGATGGGCGTCGACACCGGGGGCGCCGGCGACCAGGGGCTGATGTTCGGCTACGCCTGCCGCGAGACGGCGCAGCTGATGCCACTGCCGATCACCCTGGCCCACGCCCTGACCCGCCAGCTGGCCACCGCCCGCAAGTCGGGCAAGGTCCGCGGGCTGCGCCCGGACGGCAAGAGCCAGGTCACGGTCGAGTACGACCGCGACCACCGTCCGGTGCGGCTGCACACGGTGGTGGTCTCGACCCAGCACGACCCGTTTCTGGAGCAGGAGGAGCTACGCGAGATCGTGCTCGAGCACGTCATCCGGCCGGCGGTGGAGGAGCGGCTGCTCGACGAGCGCACCATCGTCCACGTCAACCCCACCGGCCGCTTCGTGATCGGCGGGCCGCAGGGCGATTGCGGGGTCACCGGGCGCAAGATCATCGTCGACACCTACGGCGGGGTCGGCAGCCACGGCGGCGGCGCCTTCTCGGGCAAGGACCCGACCAAGGTGGACCGCTCGGCCAGCTACATGGCGCGCCACGTCGCCAAGAACCTGGTGGCGGCGGGGCTGGCCGACCGGCTGGCGGTGCAGCTGGCCTACGCCATCGGCGTCGCCGAGCCGGTGTCGATCCACGTCGAGACCTTCGGCACCGGCGCCGTTGCCGACCGCCGGATCGAGGGCCTGGTCCGCGAGCACTTTCCCCTCACCCCGCGCGGCATCATCGAGTACCTGCGGCTGCGCCGGCCGATCTATCGCCGCACCGCCGCCTACGGCCACTTCGGGCGCGAGGAGCCCGGCTTCACCTGGG
>JBFGCA010000147.1:0-9155 GCA_041567315.1 Thermoanaerobaculia bacterium
AGGGGGATGGCGGTGCCGGCCTGGACCATCAGCCGCCCCAGCTCGGCGTACTCGGCGGCCGAGCCGTCGCACCAGCGCACCGCGTCGGGCCGGCACAGCCCCGCCACCTCCTCGACCCAGCGCACCGCGGTGGGGTTGCCGATCGGAGGCGGGGGGCTGTCGCGGGCCACCGGGGGTGCTCCCTCTAGTCCGACAGGACGAAGGTGACCTTCATGTTGACGCGGTAGGCGGTGATCGAGCCGTCCTCGACATCTACCTTCATCTCGTTGATCCAGGCGCCGCTGACGTTCTTGAGCGTCTTGTTGGCGCGGCTGATGCCCTGGCGAATGGCGTCCTCGAAGTTCTGACCCGAAGAGGCGGAGATCTCGGTGACCTTGGCTACGGACATGAACCCTCCCTTCAGTGGATGTTCGGACTGCCGGCGGGAATCGGGCGGCAAGGAATCGGGGCGGCCCGAAATCGGCGCCGCCCCGCCACGATCAATATAGCACAGCGGTCGCTTCAGACCGACGCCGTAGCGCGCCCGGTGAAGGCCTCGCCGAGCAGCGGTCTGGGTTCGGCGATCTGGAAGCCCTGGGCGTAGTCGATGCCCATGCGGGCCAGCGCCTCGAGCGTCTCCTCGTCCTCCACCGCCTCGGCGATGGTCCGTAATCCCATGACGTCGCCGATCTCGTGGATCGAGGCGACCAACGCGATCTGGATCGGATCGGAGACCATGCCGCGCACGAACTCGCCGTCGATCTTCAGGTAGTCGAGCGGCAGGTTCTTGAGATAGCCGAACGAGCTCAGTCCCTGGCCGAAGTCGTCCAGCACGAAGCGGCAGCCCATCCCCTTGAGCACCGAGATGAACTGCACGGCGTTGGGCAGGTCGGCGATGGCGGCGGTCTCGGTGACCTCGAACAGGATGCGCTCCGGAGCTACCCTCGAGCGCTCGAACTGCTCGACCACCCGCTCCAGGAAGCCGTCCTCGCCGAGGCTCTGTCCGGAGACGTTGAGGGCGAAGCGGGCGTCCGGCGGGCATCCCACCTCGCGGCGCTCGCCGAGGACCTTGAGGGTCGCCGCCAGCACCCACTTGTCGATTGCCGAAACGAGGCCGTAGCGCTCGGCGGCGGGGATGAAGGCCTCGGGCGGCACCAGCCCCTCGTCGTCGTCGTGGAGCCGCACGAACAGCTCGCTCAGCGGCGGCTCGCTGTTGCTGTCGTCGAGCGCCTTGATCGGCTGGTGATAGAGCAGGAAGCGGTCTTCGGCGATCGCCTTGTGGATGCGCGTGATCCACTGCATTTCGCCGCGGCGCTCGGCCACCGCCTTGTCGCCTGGCTCGTAGACGTGGATGCGGTTGCCGCCGGTCTCCTTGGCGACGTAGCAGGCGGCGTCGGCGGCCCGCAGCAGGTCCTCGGGCTCGGCGCGGTCGGTGGTGAAGGGCGCCAGACCGATGCTGGCGCCGGTCGAGTAGATGCGGTCCTCCCAGTGGAAGCGGAAGCCGCGGATCGCCTCCAGCACCTCGTGGGCGGCGCGCTGCGCCTGCTCGGCGGGGCAGTCGCGCAGCAGGATGGCGAACTCGTCGCCGCCCAGCCGGGCCAGCACGTCGGAAGGCCGCACCCGGGCCTGGATGACGTAGGCGATCTGGCGGATCATCTGGTCGCCGGCCGCCCGCCCGCTCGAGTCGTTGACCAGCTTGAACTTGTCGAGGTCGAGGTGGCACATGGCGTGCTCGCGGACGCGAACGCCAGCGCGCTCGCGGGTGGTGGCCACCGTCTCCTCGAGGATCGACTCGAACTCGCGGCGGTTGACCAGACCGGTCAGCGGGTCGTGGGTCGCCAGGTGGTCCATCTCGCGCTCGACCTGGCGGATCGGCGTCAGGTCCCTGAACACCAGGACCGCGCCGGTGACCTTGCCGCCGCGGTTGCGGATCGGGGCGGCCGAGTCGTGGATCGGCACCTTCATGCCGTCGCGCCGCGCCAGCAGCCGGTTGCCCAGGAAGACCACCTCGCGCTGCTCGGCCAAACAGTGCCGCACCGGGTCGAGCACCGGCTTGCCGGTGTCCTGATCGACCACCCGGTAGACGTCGTCGGAGGGGCGGCCGTAGGCCTCGGCCAGGGTCCAGCCGGTGAGCTTCTGTGCCACCGGATTGAGGTAGTCGATCGCCCCTCGCGAATCGGTGCGGATGACGCCGTCGGCGATCGAGGCGAGGGTGACGTAGGCCCGCTCCTTCTCCTGGAACAGGGCGTCCTCGGCGATCTTGCGCTCGGTGATGTCGTGGGCAACGCCGATCACCCGGATCACCCAGCCACGGTCGTCGCGCAGCGCCAGCGCCCGCTCGGCCAGCCACCGCACCTCGCCGCGCGGCGAGATGAAGCGGATCTCGGTCGCCAGGTTCTCGTCGTGCTTGACCATCCGGCGGATCGAGCGCTGCAGCCGCCGGCGGTCCTCGGGATGCACCAGCTGCAGGAACTCCCGGCCGCTGCGCACCAGCTCGTGGACCGCGAAGCCGAACAGCTCGTCGGCGTAGGGGTCGATCGACAGCTCGTCGGAGTCGAGCGTCCACTCCCAGGTCACCGAGCGGGCCGCCTTCTGCGCCAGGTCGAGGCGCTCCTCGCTGTCGGTGAGGACGCTCTCGACGCGCTTGCGCTCGCTGACGTCGGCGACCGTGGCGATCCAGGCCGGGCGGCCGTCCAGCTCCACCCGGCCGCCGCTGAGTTCGACCCAGCGCTCGCCGCCATCCTTGCGCAGCAGCAGCACCTCGCGGCCGAGCGGCGGCGACACCGGGCTGGGACCCGCGGCGCGCAGGCCACGCACCAGGTGCCGGTGGTCGGGATGGACGAGGTCGCTGAACCGCATCTCGAGCAGCTCGGCGGCCGGATAGCCGCTCAGCTCTTCAGCGGCGCGATTGACGTACACCAACCTCTCGCGATAGACGAAGATCGCAGTGGTGGTGACGCCGGCCAGGGCACGGAACCAGCCGTCCGCGGGGGACGGAGCCTGGGTGGCGTCGAGCTGGGGTCTCATGCGGGCTGGAGAGGACTCGTCGCGGCATTATAGCCGGAGGGTCGGCTGGAAACGGCAGTGAGCGGCGCCAGGAAGAAGGACCTGGCGGCGATCGCCGGGCGGCTCGGGCGCGAGGTCGCGGGGCTTCGATTCGCGGCCCCGGTGGCCTACGTCTACAACCCGCTCGACTATGCCTGGGAGCCCCACGCCCGCTACCTGCGGCGCTTCGGCGGCGGCCCCAAGGAGGTGGTGCTGGTGGGGATGAACCCCGGCCCCTGGGGCATGGCGCAGACCGGGGTGCCGTTCGGCGAGGTGGGGCTGGTCCGCGACTGGCTGGAGATCGAGGGCCGGGTCGGGCGGCCCGCTCGGGAGCACCCCAAGCGTCCGGTCGAGGGGTTCGGCTGCGGTCGCAGCGAGGTCAGCGGCCGGCGGCTGTGGGGCTGGGCGCGGCGCCGGTTCGGCCGGCCGGAGAGCTTCTTCGAGCGCTTCTTCGTCGCCAACTACTGTCCGCTGGCCTTTCTCGAGGCGAGCGGCCGCAACCGCCCCCCCGACCGGCTGCCGGCCGGCGAGCGGCGGGCGCTCATCGAGGTCTGCGATCGGGCGCTGCGGCGCTCGGTCGAGCTGCTGGACCCGCGCTGGGTGATCGGCATCGGCCGCTTCGCCGAGACGCAGGCCCGCCGCGCCCTCGAGGGGACCGGCTGCCGGGTGGGTGGCATCCTCCACCCCAGCCCGGCGAGCCCGGTCGCCAACCGGGGCTGGGAGGGCCGTGCCGAGCGCCAGCTGCGGGCGCTGGGCGTCCGGCTCTGAGATAGCATCGCCCTTCCCACTGAATGTCCACCTCGGTCGAGCCCAGGAGTACCGCTGGCCGCCCCGAGCCGTCCGTGACGGGGCCGGCCGTCACGGGGCCGGCCGTCGCGGGGCCGGTCGGCGACAGGCCGCTCCTCGGCGGGGGTCCGCTGTTTGGGGGCAGCCTGCTGGTCGAGGTCGCCGCCCTGGTGGTCATCCTCGCCGGTCTGCGCGCCGCCGCGCCGGTGCTGGTGCCGGCGATGCTGGCGCTGTTCGTCACCGTCCTCGGTCTGCCCCTGCTGCGGGCGCTCAGGGGGCGCGGGCTGCCGGCCGGCCCGGCGGTGCTGGTCACGGTGCTGGCAGTGCTGGGTCTGCTGGCCGGCCTCGGCTTCCTGGTCAGCCTGACGCTGAACGACTTCGCGCAGGCCGCCCCCAGCTATCTGGAGCAGCTGGTCGGCAAGGTGCGGGGGACGCTCGATGCCCTCGAGCGGCAGAACGTCCCGGTGTCGAGCTGGTTCGCCCTCGAGCCGATCGATCCGCAGGCGCTGGTCGACCTTGCCAGCGGCATCCTCGGCGGCACCGTCAAGGGGGTGGCCTCGGCGCTGGCGGCGGTCACCCTGGTGGTGCTGACGGTGATCTTCGTGATGGCCGAGGCGGTGATCTTCGAGGCCAAGATCGCCGTGCTCCGCGGGCCCGGCGGCCGGCTCCCGGCTTACGTCGCCACCCTGATCCGCGAGGTCGAGCGCTACCTCGGGATCAAGACCGTGATCAGCCTGGCGACCGGGGTGCTGCTGGGGGCCTGGGTGGCGGCGCTGGGGATCCCGTTTCCCCTGCTCTGGGGCCTGACGGCGTTCCTCTTCAACTACGTGCCGGCGATCGGCTCGATCGTCGCCGCGGTGCCGCCGGTGCTGCTGGCGCTGGTCCAGTTCGGGGGCGGGCGCGCGGCGGCGGTGGCGGCGGGCTATCTGGCCGTCAACTTCCTGCTCGGCAACCTCCTGGAGCCGCGGGTCATGGGTCGCCGGTTCGGGCTGTCGACCCTGGTGGTCTTTCTCGCCCTGATCTTCTGGGGGTGGCTGTGGGGACCGGTGGGCATGCTGCTGTCGGTGCCGCTGATGGTGATGCTCAAGCTCGCCCTCGAGCAGAGCCGTCGCTGGTACTGGCTGGCGGTGCTCCTGGGGCCGGGCCCGGGGTCGTCGCCACCGGTCTCGCGGACCCCACCCGCGGCTTGACAAGGCCGCTTCGCCTGCTATCATCCGATTTAGGACCGAACCGGTCCTGATTCCTCCGCTCGCCGGCGTGGGCGAGCCGGCTTCCGGGCAGCGCGGAATCCAGACCCATGATCCGGATGACCAAGCAGGCCGACTACGGCATCGTGCTGATGACCTTGATGGCGTCCCACCAGGAGCAGTGGTTCAACGCCACCGAGGTGGCCACCGAGGCCGGTCTGCCGCAGCCCATCGTCAGCAAGATCTTGAAGCTCCTGGCCCGCGGCGGGCTGCTCAGCTCGCAGCGCGGCGTCAAGGGCGGCTACAGCCTCAGCCGCGAGCCCGCCCGCATCACCGTCGCCCAGATCATCACCGCCCTCGACGGACCGATCGCCATCACCGAGTGCATCGACGACAGCCCCGGGGAGTGCTCCCAGGAGCCGATCTGCCCGGTGCGCGGCAACTGGCAGCGCATCAACCAGGCGATCCGGCTGGCCCTCGAGGAGATCACCCTGGCCGAGATGACCCACCCGATCGCGCCCGGCCTGGTCACCCTCGGCGGGCGCGGCCGGGCGGCCGGCGCCGAGCTCGGCTGAGGCTGACGCGCGGCCGACAACCCACGAGCACAGCAAGGGGAGAGATATGCCAGCTACCGGTACCGAGGTCCTCGAAGAACGCGTCAATCGACGCTACGAGGCCGGTTTCGTCACCGACATCGACCAGGAGATGCTGCCGCCCGGTCTCGACGAGGAGGTCGTCCGCCAGATCTCGGCCAAGAAGGGCGACCCCGAGTGGCTGCTCGAGTGGCGGCTCAAGGCCTATCGCAACTGGCTCGGGATGAAGGAGCCGACCTGGGCCAACATCCGCTACGAGCCGGTCGACTACCAGGCCATCTCCTACTACGCGGCGCCGCGCAAGAAGGAGGGCCCCAAGAGCCTCGACGAGGTCGACCCCGAGATCCTGCGCACCTACGAGCGCCTCGGCATCCCGCTGGCCGAGCAGAAGATGCTGGCCGGAGTAGCGGTCGACGCGGTCTTCGACAGCGTTTCGGTGGCCACCACCTTCAAAGAGAAGCTGGCCGAGGCCGGGGTCATCTTCTGCTCGATCTCCGAGGCGGTCCGCGAGCACCCCGAGCTGGTGCGCAAGTACTTGGGCTCGGTGGTCCCCTACAACGACAACTTCTTCGCGGCGCTCAACTCGGCGGTCTTCTCGGACGGCTCGTTCGTCTACGTGCCGGCCGGGGTCCGCTGCCCGATGGAGCTGTCCACCTACTTCCGGATCAACGCCCAGAACACCGGCCAGTTCGAGCGCACCCTGATCATCGCCGAGGAGGGCTCGCACGTCAGCTATCTGGAGGGCTGCACCGCCCCGATGCGCGACGAGAACCAGCTCCACGCGGCGGTGGTCGAGCTCTACGCCCACGAGCGGTCGACCATCAAGTACTCGACGGTCCAGAACTGGTATCCGGGCAACCCGGAGACCGGGGTGGGCGGCATCTACAACTTCGTCACCAAGCGCGGGCTGGCCGCCGGCCGCGGCGCCAAGATCTCCTGGACCCAGGTCGAGACCGGGTCGGCGATCACCTGGAAGTACCCCAGCGTCATCCTCAAGGGCGACGACACGGTGGGCGAGTTCTACTCGGTGGCGCTGTCCAAGGGCCATCAGCAGGCCGACACCGGCACCAAGATGATCCACATCGGCCGGAACACCTCGTCGACCATCGTCTCCAAGGGCATCTCGGCCGGCCTTGGCCAGAACACCTACCGGGGCGGCGTCAAGATCCTCAAGGGCGCCGACGGGGCCCGCAACTTCTCGCAGTGCGACTCGATGCTGATCGGCGACAAGTGCGGCGCCCACACCTTCCCCTACATCGACGTCCAGAACCCCACCGCCCGCATGGAGCACGAGGCCTCGACCTCCAAGGTCGGCGAGGACCAGCTCTTCTACTGCAACTCGCGCGGCATCGAGACCGAGGACGCGGTGTCGATGATCGTCAACGGGTTCTGCAAGGAAGTCTTCAACGAGCTTCCCATGGAGTTCGCGGTGGAAGCCCGCAAGCTCCTCGAGGTGAGCCTCGAGGGAAGCGTCGGATAGGCCGGCGAGCCTCCGGCCCGGTGCCGGCGACCCGCCCCGGCGACCCGCCCCGGCGGAGGGCTGCCGGTCGGGCCAGGGTTCCCGCCGGCCGACGGAATTCGAGACCGCGAGATTCAAGATCCAAGGAGACCGTAACGATATGAGCATGCTGGAGATCCGCGATCTCCACGCCCGGGCCGAGGAGATCGAGATCCTCAAGGGCGTGGAGCTGACCATGAACCCGGGCGAGGTCCACGCCATCATGGGACCCAACGGCTCGGGAAAATCGACCCTGGCTCGCGTGCTGGCGGGTGACGAGGGCTACGAGATCACCGCCGGCAGCGTCCGCTACCGTGGCCAGGATCTGCTGGAGCAGGCCCCCGAGGAGCGGGCCCGCGAGGGTCTTTTCATGGCCTTCCAGTACCCGGTGGAGATCCCCGGGGTGTCCAACGTCTACTTCCTCAAGGCGGCGCTCAACGCCATCCGCAAGCATCGCGGCGAGCCGGAGATGGACGCCGTCGAGTTCCTGGCCTACGTGCGCGAGAAGATGAAGCTCGTCAAGATGGACGAGACGCTGCTCCAGCGCCCGGTCAACGAGGGCTTCTCGGGTGGCGAGAAGAAGCGCAACGAGATCTTCCACATGGCGGTCCTCGACCCGGTGCTGGCGGTGCTTGACGAGACCGACTCGGGGCTCGACATCGATGCCCTGAAGATCGTCGCCGACGGCGTCAGCACGCTGCGCAGCCCGCAGCGCGCCTTCCTGGTGATCACCCACTACCAGCGGCTGCTCAACTACATCGTGCCCGACTTCGTCCACTGCATGGTGGATGGCCGGCTGGTCCGCTCGGGCGGCAAGGAGCTGGCCCTCGAGCTGGAGGAGAAGGGCTATGCCTGGCTGGAGGGCGAGGCGGCCGCGGCTCAGCCGGTGAGCGCCTGAGGGGGGTGGTGGCGATGGCTACGATCGGCACCATCCCGGCCCCCGGCGGTCTTCGCGAAGCGGTCGGCCTGCTGGCCGGGCAGGCGGCCCCCGGCGAGCCGGAGCGCCTGCGCGAGCTCCGCCGCGAGGCCGCCGAGCGCTTTGCGGAGCTGGGCTTCCCGACCGTCCGCGACGAGGAGTGGCGGTTCACCAACGTGGCGCCGATCGCCCGCACCGACCTGCGGCCGGCCGCTGCCGCGGCGCCGCTCGAGGCGGCCGCGGTCGAGGAGTTCCTCTATCCGGACTGCTTTCAGCTGGTGCTGAGCAACGGTCACCTGGTGCCCGAGCTGTCGCGTCTGGAGGGGCTGCCCGAAGGGGTGGTGGTGGCCGGGCTCCGCGAGGCGCTCCAGCGCCACCCCGACCTGGTCGAGACCCACCTGGGGCGGCTCGCGGGCTGGCGGGAGCATCCCTTCGTGGCGCTCAACACGGCGCTCTACCGGGACGGGGCCTTCATCCGGGTGCCCCGCGGCGTGGTGCTCGAGCGGCCGATCCACCTGCTGCTGGTCGGCTGCCCCGGGGAGCAGCCCGACGAGCAGCGGGTCGCCAGCTTTCCGCGCAATCTGATCGTCGCCGAGGAGAGCAGCCAGGCGACGGTCGTCGAGCAGTACGCGACCTGCGGGGACGGCGTCTACCTGACCGCGCCGGTGACCGAGATCGTCAACGGCGACAACGCGGTGGTCGATCACTACAAGCTGCAGCGCGAGTCGGTCGAGGCGTTCCACGTCGCGACTTTCCAGATGCGGCTGGGGCGCGACAGCAACTTCAGCTCGCACTCGATCTCGTGGGGCGGGGCGCTGGTGCGCAACGACGTCAACGCGGTGTTGGCCGGCGAGGGCGGCGAGGCGACCCTCAACGGCCTCTACATGGTCGAGGGCAGCCAGCTGGTCGACAACCACATGCGGGTCGACCACGTGGCGGCCCACTGCGACAGCCACGAGCTGTTCAAGGGCATCCTCGAGGGCCGCTCGCGGGCGGTGTTCAACGGCCGCATCTACGTCCACCCCGGGGCCCAGAAGACCGACGCCAAGCAGACCAACCGCAACCTGCTGCTGTCGCCCGACGCGCTGTGCAACTCCAACCCGCAGCTCGAGATCTTCGCCGACGACGTCAAGTGCACCCACGGCTCGACC
>JBFGCA010000148.1:0-9109 GCA_041567315.1 Thermoanaerobaculia bacterium
CGAGCGGCGCTGCATCCCGCTGGGCGGCGTTGCTCCTCGGTCACGTATAGCCCGATACGCTCGCTCGTCGCGCCTTGCCCAGCGGGCGCTTCGCCGCTCTCGGTGTGACAAGGAACTTACCGCACGGGACACTAGTGTCCGCCCTCTCCGGGATCGTCTACGCGATCGCGCCCGGCTGCCCCAGCAGCCGCCGGCCGAGCCCGAGCTGCCCCACGTGATAGCTCTCGTGGAACAGCAGGAAGGTGAGGAAGGAGCCGACCGTGGGCTTCTGCGGCGCCCCCGGCACCCCGGCGACCTCCAGCGGCTCCTCGAGCGCCGCCGGGTCCAGCGCCTCGAGGAGGGCGGCGATCCGCTCGCCGCTCGCCTTCAGCTCGGCCAACAGCTTGTCGAGCGGCAGACACGGGTCGCCCGCCGAGAGCCCCTGCGACCCCCGGCGGTAGGCCGCCAGCTCCTCGCCGTCCCCCGCCGCCGGCTCGCCCAGCCTGGCGAGGATCGTGCGCCGCGCCGCCAGGATGTGACCCGCGATCCAGTTGAGACAGTTCCCGCCCGCCGCCGGCGCCTCCAGGCTCTGCTCGTGGGTGACCCCCTTGAGGTTGACCTGCAGCGCGACCTGCGACGCCCGGAATCCCGCTGCCAGCGAGTCGTTCAGCATGGCCGCGATCCTATTCCAAGCAGGTAGTGGCGAGCCGCGCCCCGGTCGGCCCGTCGCCACCGGCCCTTCAAGACCGACCCCCTGCGGCCGTATCGCGCAGGCACCCCGCGATGAGGTTCCGCTTGCTGAAGTGGTACCGCGTCAGCCGGCTCATCGCGTCCTCGGCCCCCAACAGCTCGCGGGTGATCGCCCGCAGGTCACGCCCGGCGGCGGCCAGCTCGCGCGCCCTGCCGCAAAGCTCCAGCAGATAGTCGAGCTTGCGCCCCAGCGCCGCCTTGCCGTCCTCGACCACCCCGCGATGCGAGCACAGCACCGTCGCGAAGTCGCGCTCCAACACCCGGCGCAGGCTCTCGATCATCGCCGGCAGGTCCTCGTCGGCCCGCAGGTAGCGGAGCCGCGACGAGATGTAGAGGTCGCCGGTAAACAGCCAGCCGCGGCCCGGCTCCAGAAAACAGGTCATGTCGGTCGAGTGGCCGGGCGCCGCCAGGGGCTCGAGCGTCCAGCCGCCCTCGAGGTCGAGCCGCACCGGCAGCGGCGCGGCCTCCACCCGGTCCGGCGCGCCCCAGATCAACCGCCGGTACCACTCCAGCGGGAAGCCGCCGGCCAGCCGGCCGATCCCTTCGGGCGGCGAGAAGAGGTCGGCGCGGTGGGCGCGGCCGATCGCCGCCAGGTTGCCGCCGTGGTCCTCGTGGTGGTGGGTGACCACCACCCGGCGCACCCGGCGCTCGGCGAGGAAGCGACGCACCGTCCGCCACTGGTTGGGCGGTCCGGTGTCGATCACCGTCTCGCCCAGCCGGTAGAGGATGCAGGTGGTGTTGATCTGCGAGCGGAAACGCCCCACCCGCAGTCCCTCGACATCGGCGAAGGCGAGACGCTCGACGGCCGGCATGACGCTACCGTCTTCTACCGCGCGCTGCCGCCGAACAGCTCGCCGAAGTGGGTGAAGCGCACCGCCGGCTCCTGGTCGACCGGCCGCGACGCGTCCGGACCAGTGCGGTTCGCAGGTGCAACGGCGCTCTCCCTCGGGGTCCGGATTCCCAGGTGAGGGTCCGGCAGTCGTGATCTTAGTACCGCCGCCGGCCGATGCCGGAAATGGAGCCCTGTTTCCGGGTCACCCAGACCGGGCTTGCGACCGCAGCGCCGATCGACAACCCGATCTTCAGATCTGGTAGTGCTAGAGTGTCTTTCACTTCATTCTCTTAATGGATACCGATCATGAGAGGGGGCTGACGTGAGCAGGTCCAGTTCGCACTGTCTGGCGATCCTCGGTGTTCTCGTTTTCGTTTCGGCCGCCGCGGCCACTGGGTCGGACGATTCGCTCCACTGCGACGAGCTGCCCTTCGTCTACAACGTCTTCTGGACCACCGAGTACGGCCCGGCCGCCGCCGACGTCGAGACCGCGGCCAGCAACATGCTGCCCTGCAGCGGGCCGCAGTACGCGCTCTGCTACTACTCCGGGCCCGAGCCGATGCCCTGCAAGGTGGACCGCGAGCGCGGCGTCGCGATCTGCGAGTGCTACGCGCTGGAGCGGGCCGCCGCGCCCTATCGCTACTTCGTGGACGTCAACGCGATCCTCAACACCTGCGCCTACATCGAGACGGTCCGCGACTGCGGCCACGACGGCGCGGGCTGCACGGCCGAAAACTCCGCCCCCGTCTGCCAGTACCTGGCCGAGGAGCCCCAGACGCTGATGCCGGGCGCCGACGTCGTCTCCACCTTCGGACTCTCCGAGCTGCCCAAGTACGGCAAGCCCGGCTGCACCGAGTGCTCGGGCCTCTACGCCGGCTGCATGACCGCCCCCTGCCGCACCACGACCAACGAAGACGGCGACACCGTGGCCATCTGCGAGTGCCCGCTCTTCGACGGCCCCTACCAGGTCGGCCAGGACGGCCAGCAGTGCGACCTCGGCGCCGGTCTGGTCTGGTCCGCCGCCTACAACCCGGGCGGCTGCTCGAGCGCGGCCGACTAGCCGTGGTGTACTCCGGCCGCCTCGGGTCCCCGCTGCCCCGGCCCTGGCTCGACGACGTCGTCAACGAGTCCGAGCGGCGCCCGGGCTGAGAGATCCTCCACAGTCGGCGTCTCCGGCGGCTGGTAGCTTCCTTCGTTCGAACCGGGAGCCCCGGCCGGCGGTGAGCCGACGACTGCGATCCATCCTGCTTGCGAGCGGCGCCGCGGCGCTACTGGCGGCGGCACCGCCTGCAGCCGGACCGGAGGCGCCGCGAGTCGTCCCCGCGAACGCCGAGGGCGCGCTGCTGCTCCCGCATCCGATCCTGTTCGTCACCCAGGTGCCGATCCCGCAGGATTTCGCGACCATCGGCTCGGTCTTCGCCAACCACGCCGCCGACCTGCAGTCGGCGGGTCGCGGCGGCGACCTGTGGATCCGCTACCCGGACGGCGCGCTACGCAATCTCACCGCCGAGGCCGGCTACGGGACCGACGGGTTCCAGGGCGCGACCTCGATCGCGGTCCGCGATCCGGCGGTCCACTGGAGCGGCGCGCGGGCGGTGTTCAGCATGGCGATCGGCGCCCCCGAGGACCAGTACGTCTGGGAGGACTACTACTGGCAGATCTACGAGGTGACCGGCCTCGGCCAGGGGGAGACCGCGGTCGTCACCCGGGTCCCCAACCAGCCGGGGGCCTTCAACAACGTGAGCCCGGTCTACGCCTCCGACGGCCGCATCCTGTTCACCTCCGACCGGCCGCGCAACGGCGCGCCGCACCTCTACCCGCAGCTCGACGAGTACGAGTCGACGCCGACGGTGACCGGGCTGTGGAGCCTGGACCCGGCGAGCGGCGCGCTGGCGCTGCTCGATCACGCGCCGTCGGGCTCGTTCACCCCGGCGGTCGACAGCTTCGGCCGGGTGGTGTTCACCCGCTGGGACCATTTGCAGCGCGATCAGCAGGCCGACTCCGACGAGCTCTACGGCGACGTCTACGGCACCTTCGACTGGTCTAGCGAGGAGCCCGACTCGGTGCCGCTGGCCCAGCGGGTCGAGGTCTTCCCCGAGCCGCGCCCGGAGCGGCAGGACCTGCTCGACGGCACCAACCTCGAAGGGCACACCCTCAACCACTTCTTCCCCTGGCAGGTCCACCAGGACGGCACCGGCGAAGAGGTGCTGGTCCACCTCGGGCGTCACGAGCTGCACGACTACTTCAACCGCAGCCTCGACGACGATCCCAACCTGGTCGAGTTCATCGCCGACGGCTCGGGCCGCTTCAACCCCAACGCGATCGAAAATCTCTTGCAGATCGAGGAGGACCCGGGACGTCCCGGGGTCTACGTCGGGGCCGACGCCCCCGAGTTCCAGACCCACGCCGCGGGGATGCTCGTCGAGCTGACGGCGCCGCCGGGCCAGCCGGCGGATCAGATCGCGGTCACCTATCTCACCCATCCCGACACCCGCACCGTGGTGCCCGACGGCGAGACGCCGCCGCCCGGCCACAGCGGCCACTATCGGGAGCCGGTCTATCTGGCGGACGGCACGCTGATCGCCGTCCACACGCCCGAGACGCGGGCGGCCGGCAACGACGGCACCCGCGCCAACCCGATCCCGCGCTACGACTTCCGGGTCAAGCTGATCGAGCCCGGCGGCTCGGGCTTCCTGGAGGCGGGTGCGCCGCTCACCCCCGGGATCGTCAAGACGGTCTCCTACTGGGACCCGGACGTCCTGGTCCAGTACTCGGGCGAGCTGTGGGAGCTCGACCCGGTGGAGGTGCGGCCCCGGCCGGTGCCGCCGGTCACCACCCAGCCGCTCGAGGCGCCCGAGCTCGAGGTCTTCGCCGCCGCCGCCGTCGACCCGCAGGAGTTCTCCGGCTGGCTGCGGGCCTCGGGGCTGGCCCTGATGGTGACCCGCAACGCCACCACCCGCGACGCCGCCGACCGCCAGCAGCCGTTCAACCTGGCGGTGGCCGGCGGCGGCGAGCAGACCGTCGGGGCGCCGGGTCTGGTCTACGAGATCGCCCACCTGCAGGTCTTCCAGGCCGACCAGATCCGCGGCATGGGCGGTCCCGCCGAGCCCGATCCGGGCCGCCGGGTGCTGGCGCGGCCGCTCCACGAAGCGGCGGCCACCACCCCCCCGAACCCCTCCGGCCCGGAGGGCAGCGTCCAGGTGGCCGCCGACGGCTCGCTGGCGGCGCTGGTGCCGGCGCGCCGGGCGCTGGCCTGGCAGCTCACCGACGCGGCCGGCGTGCCGGTGGTCCGCGAGCGCAACTGGATCACCTTCCAGCCCGGCGAGATCCGCGCCTGCGACGGCTGCCACGGCGTCAACAGCCTCAACCAGGCCGGCGAGCCGCCGGCCGTCAATCCGCCCCAGGCCCTCGCGGACCTCCTCCAGTATCTGGCAGCAGCGCCGATCTTCGCCGACGACTTCGAGTCCGGCGACCTCGACGCCTGGAGCGCCCAGACCCCCTGAGGCCGGCGCCCCTCCGGCGCCGTCTCTCGAGTCCTCAGCCGGCGAGCTCGACCCGCACCGGGTCGCCGTCCCGGACCGTCTCGAGGGGGGTGAGGTCTCCCTCCAGCCGGCCGACGACGCAGACCGCGCTGGCCGGCCGGATCTCGTCTCCACGGCTCGCCGGCGTCGGTCCGAAGAACAGGCAAAGCGCGCGGCCGGTGGGCCAGTAGCCGAGGGCCCCCGCCTCCACCACCTCCGCGGCGGTCTCGTCCAGCTCCGCCTCCACCCCCACGTCGAAGTAGATCTCCTCGCCCCAGAGGCTCGCCGGCCGCTCCAGCGGCAGAGCGCCGGCGATGGCCCGCCCGCAGGCGGTGTCCGCCAACACCCCTTCGAGGCTCACCGCCCCGGCCGTGATCCGGATCCGCGGCATGCCCCGGAGTCTACCGGCAACGAGCTGGAGGGTTCTTGGGGGACGGCGCCGAGCGCCGCCTCTCCCTGCTATGTTGCAGTTCTGTTGCTTTCCAATGAAATTAACATGTCAGAAATTCCCGTCCAGCGGCAGCTTTATAGATGAAAGGGGGAAGGAATGGACAGCGCTGGACGGACGCGGGGGCGCGGCCGGTGGCCCGGGGCCCGGTCGCGGAGGGAGGGCTCGAGGGGCGTGGGATGGGTGGTGGCGGTGCTGACGGTGGCTCTGCTGTTCCCGTTGGGAGCTCAGGGCTTGGAGGAGCAGACGTGGGAGGAGCAGGTCAACGCGCGGGGGTTTTCTCCGGAGCGGGTCTACGCGATGGGAGATCTGGATGCGGTCCACGTCTTCAACGGGAACCTGACGGTGACGCTGCCGGTGGGTCTGAGCTATCCGGTGGGCGGAGGGCTCAGCTACGGTCTCGCGGTGGTCTACAACTCGAACGTGTGGGACATCGAGGACTGGCCGATCGACCAGGACCCGCGGCGCTGGCCGGTGAGGAGCGCGGCCTCGACGGCGGGTCTGGGGTGGACGTTGACGCTGGGGAGGCTGATCCCGCCGGGTCCGGAGGTGCCGAGTCACAAGGTGCGCTGGACCTACGTGGGGCCGGACGGGAGCCGGAACCTCTTCTACGACGAGCTCCACGACTGTCCGAGCTGCTCGGACGGCGCCCCGGCGGGGGTGACCGGCTACACGCGCAACGGGACCTACATGCGGATGCGGCAGCTCGATCTTGACGAGATCCAGATCGAGAAGGCGGACGGGACGATTCACTGGTTCGGAAACCACGGCACGGTGTCTGCGCCCGATTGGCGGCTGGACCAGATCAGTGACCGTTTCTTCAACCACCTGTGGATCACCTACGAGGACACGTTGGTCGACGGCGTCCTCACCGAGCAGACCTGGACGCTCAGCGATTCTCAGGGCAGGAGCCACACGGTCCATCTGGAGGAGCTGGTGGCGCCGGGGGGCGAGGCGTTCGGTCCGGTGGTCCAGTGGGTGGAGCTTGCGGCCTTCGGCAGCTCGCAGCCGGCTCGCTATGAGTTCCGCTACGCGCTGACGATCGTCGATCTCTGCTACCAGCGGACGGGGGCGCCACTGCCGGTGGGCGACAGCCAGGTGGTGCCGCTGCTGGTCGAGCTGACCCTTCCGGACGGTCCGGCGGGCGGAGCGGGGACGAGCTACCGGATGGAGGACCCTGCAGGGACGCCGCTTTATCAAACCACCTGTCAGGATCCCACCGGGACTGGCGACGAGGGCCTTCCGGGAGCGCTCGAGGGCCTGCGACTGCGGACCCTGGGGGAGCTCGAGTGGGACTACGGCAGCTACTACTTTCCCTCGATGGAGAGGGGCAACTTCCGGGCCCGGACCGGGGTGGTCGAGCGGCGGACCCGGGCGCCGCGGGGAGCCGACGGCAGCCCCGGGGGGCTCTTCGGTCGCTGGCGCTACACCAACGAGCTCATCACGATCGAGCCGCCCGGCCAGCCGCCCGAGCATCTCGAGACCCGTAGCTACCTCGAGACCCCGACGGGTCACTGCACGAAGCACTTCTACAGCGGCTACAACGGGTTCGAGGGGGAGTTCGGGCTGCCGATCTCGAGCTTGCAGTCCGAGGGCAACGTGGCTTCGCCGCCGGGGACCTCGCGGGTCTATTACAAGTCGCAGGAGACCTGGGAGCAGACGGTGGCCGGCCCCGGCGGGCTCTTGGAGCCCGAGTTCGTCTGCGCGGACTCGACCGGCAACCCGGCGGGCGAGCCGCTGCGGAGCGAATGGACGGCCTACGCCCACAGCGGCTCGACGCTCGAGCCGGACGGCAACCGGCGGCGGCTTCGGAGCTGGGTGGTGTTTCACGACGACAAGGACGAGCCCACCGGGCCGCCCTACTTCCACGAGACGACCTTCTCGGAGTTCGACGGTCTGGGCCACTTCCGCACCACCGAGGAGTGGGGCCTGACGACCCAGGCCGGCAACAACGCGCGGACCACCTTCGTCCACTACAACCCGGAGCGCGGCACGCTGACCGAGGGCCCCAATCCGCCGTTCGTGATGCTGCCGTGGAACGAGGCGTGGATCCTCCAGACCTTCGAGGCCGACGCCACCCACCACCGGGCGGCGCGCTTCGTCGAGCGCGAGGGCGGGGTCTACGGCGAGGCCGACCAGCGCTGCTGGAACCCGGACGGGTCGCTTGAGCGGCTCCGCCGTCGGGGGCCGGACCTCGACGGCGTGCCGCTCAAGTACACCAACTGGAAGACCAACACCCGTCACGACGTCGTCGTCGAGTACGACTACGACCGCGGCAACGTCATCGCCGAGCGCTACTACGGGGGCGACGCCGGCGTGGGGGCGGGTCTCGACGTGGGCAACGACCTGTGCGCCCTCACTCTGCCGGCCCCGGACTACGAGCTCCGGCACGAGTACACGGCCGGGGTGAGGAGCCGCTCCTACCACGCCGACGGCGGCCAGGTGGTGCTCGAGACCCTGCGGCTCGACGTCGACACGAACACCGGCCTGGCCGCGGCCTCCTACGACGTCTCGGACCTCGAGACCACCTACGACTACGACCGGCTCGGCCGGCTGACGCTCGTCCAGCCCGTCGCCGGTCAGCCGGCCGGTCACGACGGCCGGACCGAGATCACCTATCTGGCGGCCACCGCCAGCCGGCCGGCCCAGGTGCGGGTGGTCCGCCGGCCCAACGACTCGGGCCAGAACACGACGCTCGCCTGGCAGCGCTACGACTACGACGCCCTGGGGCGGCTTCTCTTCGAGTACCGCCAGCTGCCGGGCGCCGTCTTCTCGCGGCGCGACACCGCCTACAACGGCCGCGACTGGAAGGTCTCGGTCTCGGCGTGGCACGCACCGGGGGCCGCCGTCCACGACACCCAGTACCTCGACTACGACGCCTTCGGCCGCGCCGGCCGGATCGTGCCGCCCGACGGCGCCCAGAACACGGTGACGGTCGAGCGCTCCGGCATCCGCCGGGTCGTCCGGACGGTCCGGGTGGGGACCGCCCCGGGGGCGCTCTCCGAGTCGGTGACCGCGGAGGTCTACGACCGGTTCGGCCAGCTCGTCGAGGTCACCGAGCCGGCGGGCGAGGACGGCGCCGAGGCGAGGTGGCGCTACAGCTGGGACCACGCCGGCCGGCTGCTCTCGGCCGAGACCCCCAGCGGGGTGGTGCGCTATCTCAACTTCTGGGACGCCCTGGGGAACCTGCGCCAGGAGCGCTATGACGGCCTCGGCCCCAACGGTTTCCTCTACGAGGCCTACGACGCCCGCGGCAACCCGGGGGTGTGGAAGAAGAAGGACCTGGGCGGGACGCCGGTCCACGGCCTCGAGCTGACCTACGACCGGGCCGAGCGGGTGGTCGAGGCCACCGACCGGCAGAACCCGCCGCGGCCCGTCAAGCGCTTCGTCTACGCCACCGCCAACGCCGGGGCCAACGTCAACCGCCGGAAGGGCAAGCTCTGGAAGGCCTTCCGCCACAACTACCTCCAGCTCGACGAGACCACCGAGCAGGAGGTCCTGGTCGAGGAGCGCTACGCCTACAAGGGCCGCGGCGGCCGGGTCTCGAACAAGAACATCTATCTCGACGGCGAGACCAGC
>JBFGCA010000149.1:0-8922 GCA_041567315.1 Thermoanaerobaculia bacterium
ACCGAGGTCACCCTCGAGATCGCGCGGCCGGGGCTCGACGAGCCGCTGACCTTCACCATCGCGCGCGCCGAGATCCCGCAGGAGACGGTGCGCTACGCCTACCTGCTGACGCCGGAGGTCGGCTACGTCCGGCTCACCGACTTTTCGCAGTCGAGCGCCGAGGAGATGGCGGCGGCGCTGGCCCGGCTGCGGCAACAGGACATGGAGCGGCTGGTGCTCGATCTCAGGAACAACGGCGGCGGGCTGTTCAAGGCCGCCGTCGAGATCGCCGATCAGTTCCTGCCGGCTGGCGCGCGGATCGTCGACGTCCGCGGTCGCCTGCCGAGCAACAACCGCCACTTCGACGCCGGCGACGACCATCCGGAGCTCGCTCTGCCGCTGGTGGTGCTGGTCAACGCCGGCACCGCCTCGGCGGCCGAGATCCTGGCCGGCGCCCTCCAGGACCACGACGTCGGCCTGGTGGTGGGCACGCCCACCTGGGGCAAGGGACTGGTGCAGACGGTCTACAACCTCTCCTACGGCGCCGGCCTGGCGCTGACCACGGCCCGCTACTACACGCCCTCGGGCCGGCTGATCCAGCGCGACTACGGCTCCTTTTTCGACTACTACGCCCACGAGGGACCGGAGCCGGGCGCCGGACCGGGTGGAGAGGCCGGCGCCACCTATGCGACCGACCTCGGGCGTCCGGTCTACGGTGGCGGCGGCATCACGCCCGACGTCGAGATCGAATCGCCGGAGCTGCCGCCGGGGCTCGCGCGCCTCTTCGCGCACAACGCTTTTTTCGATTTCGCCGTCGACTTCCGGCGCCGCCATGAGGTGCCCGGCGAGGACTGGCGGCCCGGCAACGAGCTGCTGGTCGAGTTCGTGGCCTGGCTCCGCGGGCGCGATATCCTCGACGACCGCCAGATCTCGGCGCTGCTGGCCGACCGCGAGGCCCGCGACTACGCACTCCGGCAGCTGCACGCCGACGTCTTCACCGGCCTGTTCGGCCCCGAGGCGGCCCATCGGGTGATGGCCGGCGGCGACCGCCAGATCCAGGCGGCGCTCGAGCAGCTCGACGAGGCCGCCGAGCTGGCCGAGCGGCGGCGCCTGCTGACCGCGGCCGGTGCGCCGCGGCCGGCGCCTCTCGTCGAGCCGCGCCCGCCGCCGGCGAACCCGACCACCCTGCCCTCGGTTCGCGCCGACCTCTGGCCCACCGGGCTGCAAGCCGCCGCCTCGGTGGTCCGCGCCCGGCTGCTGGCCGACGCCGGCTCCTACCGCGACGCCCTGGCGGCCTACCGCCGGGCCACCGAGCTCGACCCGACCGACCCCTACGCCCACCTCGAGCTGGCCAGGTTCCACCTGCGCCTCGCCCGGGCGTCGCGCACCGACGCCACCCGGCGGCGCCACCTCGACGCCGCCGTGGGCGTCGCCTCCCGCGCCGGCGAGCTCGCACCCGACGATCCCGACGTGCGAAACGGCCTCGCCGAGATCGAGACCCAGGTGGCGGGAGGGACCGGTGGCGAGCGGGAAGAGACGGAACGATGAACCGGCCGATCCGCCGAGCGGTGCGCTCGCTCGCCGGGCTGACCACCGGGCTCGCGCTCCTCGGTGCTCCGCAGCCGCTCACCGCCGAAGCCCCCTCGGCCCGCGTCGTGCTGGTGCTCGACGCCTCGGGCAGCATGTGGGGCCAGATCGAGGGCCGCCCCAAGATCGTCATCGCCCGCGAGGTCGTCCGCGACCTGCTCGCCGACTGGGATCCCGGCGTCCATCTGGGACTGACCGCCTACGGCCACCGGCGCGAGGGCGACTGCGCCGACATCGAGACCCTGATCCGGCCGGGGGCGGTCGACCCGGCCGCGGTGGTGGCGACGGTCGAGGCGATCAACCCCAAGGGCAAGACGCCGCTCAGCGACGCGGTGATCCACGCCGCCCGCGAGCTTCGCTACCAGGAGGAAAAAGCCACCGTCATCCTGGTCAGCGACGGCATCGAGACCTGCGACCGCGACCCGTGCAAGGTCGCCGCCGAGCTGGAGGCGGCAGGGGCCGACTTCACCGCCTACGTCATCGGCTTCGACGTCACCGAGGAGACCGCGCTCGCCCAGCTCCGCTGCCTGGCCGAGAACACCGGCGGCACCTTTACCGCGGCCGGCGACGCCGGATCGCTTCGCGACGCCCTGCAGCGCGCCGTCGAGTGGTCGCGGATCAGCCTGCGGGCGCCCGAGATCGTCTTTTCGGGCTCGGCCTTCGAGGTCGAGTGGACCGGCCCCGACGCCCCGGGCGACCGGATCGCGCTGGTGCCGGCGGGCTCGCCCGAGGGCTTGCCGCCGACCTCGGCGGCCACCGCCGGCGGCAGCCCGGCGCGGCTCGTGGCCCCCACCACCACCGGCCCCCACGAGGTGCGCTACGTCTCCGGCGGCGCCACGCTGCTGGCCTTGGAGATCATCGTGCGGGGCGCTGAGGCGTCGCTCCAGGCGCCGGCCGAGGTCGCGGCCGGCGCCGAGCTGGAGGTGGGGTGGACCGGGCCCGACGCCGCCGGTGATCGCATCGTCCTGGTCCCGGCCGGCGAGGCCGAGGAGCGCTATCTGACCGGTCCCTTCTCGGCGGCCACCTCCGCCGGCAGCCCGGCCCGGCTCCGCGTCTCCTCCGAGCCCGGCGACTACGAGCTGCGCTACCTCGCCACCCGCGGCGCTCGGGTGCTGGCCCGCCGGCCGCTCACCGTGACCGCGGTCGAGGTGAGCCTGGCGGCGCCAGCCGAGGTCGAGGCGGGGACCGAGTTCGAAGTCGCCTGGACCGGACCGGACCGGCAGGGCGACCGCCTGCTGCTGGCCACCGCCGTCGCCGCCGAGGGCACCTACAGCACCAAGCGCGACTTCACCCAGCCGGCGACGGCCGGCAGCCCGCTGCGGCTCACCGCCTACTCGGACCCGGGCGACTACGAGGTCCGCTACATGGCGGGCTTCGACGGCAGGACGCTGGCCGCCCGGGCGCTCACGATCGTCCCGTCGCGGGCCACTCTCGAGGCGCCGGCGCGGGTCGCCGCCGGCGAGGAGTTCGAGGTGCGCTGGAGCGGCCCGGCGAGCGAGGGCGACCGCATCGTTCTCATCGAGGCGGCGGCCCCGGACGGCTCGTTCTACACCCGCCGCGACTACGCGCAGCCGACCTCGGCCGGCAGCCCGGCGCGGCTGCGCGCGCTCCCCGACCCGGGCGCCTACGAGGTCCGCTACCTGGCCGAGGGCGACGGCAAGACCCTGGCCCGCGCCCCGCTCGAGATCGTCGCCGGAAAAGAGTCCGGAGACCACCCCTGAGATCGGTCTGGAGCAGGCCAGCCCGGCTGCTTTGCGGCCTCCTGTGGGCCGCCGCCGGGCCGCTCGCCGGACAGGCCGACCGGCCGGCCGTCGAGCTGTTCAACCCGCCGCCGGTCTACCCCGCGGCGGCCTACGGTAGCGGGGTGGACCCCGAGGTGACGGTCGAGGTCGCGGTGGACGATCGCGGGCGGGTCACCGCCGTCGAGGTGGTGGCGGTGCGGCCGCCGAGCCCCTTCGACGAGGAGTTCGTCGAGGCCGCGCGGCGGACGCTGCGCACCTGGCGCTACGCGCCGCGGTACGAGGGCGGGCAGCCGGTCGCCAGCAGGCTCCGCTGGACGCTGGAGTTCTTCGGGCGGCAGCAGACCGGGGGGCGGCGCAGCGGCAGCGACTGGTGGGAGTCGCTGCTGGGTCGGCCACGGCGGCGCGGCGACTCCCTCCTGGAGCTGCCCGACGAGCAGCGCGAGCGGCTGCTGGAGGAGGCGCTCCACCGCGGCGTCGAGGCCCTCGACCCGGCCCGCCGCAAGCTGGTCGGCTCGGACCGCTTCCGGGTCTACTGCGAGACCGGCGAGGAGACCGCCACGATCATCCACCGCAACCTGCTGGCGACCTACGGCGCCCTCGAGGCGCTGCTGGGACGGGACGTCCCGCGGCAGCCGGCCCCCTTCGCCGTCCACGTCCTGGTCTTCGAAGACCAGGCCGGCGTCGCCCGCCTGCGGGGCGCGGTCTGGGAGACCGAAGTCTCGTCCGACGGCTTCTACAGCCCGCTGGGGCTGATCGGCTTCCATTTGCGGCTGCCGACCCCGGCCGACGCGCTCGAGCTGCTGATCCACGAGGCGACCCACGCCTACATGGACGGCCACGTGCTCAAGCCCGGCGTGTTGCTCCCCCGCTGGCTCGGGGAGGGCCTGGCGAGTTACGTCGCCAACTCGACGATCAAGGACGGCAAGCTGATCCCGGGGCGGGTGCCGCTCGCCAGGCGCAGGTACGCGCGCATCGCGCAAGGCGGGCTCGCCGTCACCCGGGCGGAGCCGCAGGCCGCGCTCGATCTGGGCGAGGTGAAGCTGGCCATCCGCCGCGGCGAAGCGCTGACCCTGGCCGAGATGATGGACGCCGACGAGGAGGCGTTCTACGGCGAGCGGCTGAGGCTCTACTACGGGATGTCCTGGCTCCTGGTCCACTTCCTGCGCCACGGCCAGGCCGACTGGGCGGAGTCCAGCTTCCCGGACTTCCTGCTCTTCGCCGGCGAGGGCTTCCCGGTCTCGGCGGCCTTCGAGGCCGCCTACGGCGGTCCGCCAGAGGCGCTGGAGGAAGCCTTTCAGGACTACGTGAAGGGCTCTTGAGCGGCGCTACTCCCCCGCGCGCCCGCGGTACTCGGCCATCGCCTCGGCGGCGCGCCCGGTCTCGCCCAGCGCCTCATAGCACTTGGCCAGGTAGTACCAGGTGGCGGTGCGGTCGGGGTCGAGCTGGAGCGCCCGCCGCATGTGGGCCACGGCCTCGCCACACCGACCCAGCTCACGCAGCACCGTGCCCAGGTGGGCGTGGGTCTCCGGGCGCGCCTCGTTGAGGGCCACGGCCCGCGCGAAGGCCTCGGCCGCCTCCGCCCAGCGCTCGAGCTGCTTGGCGGCCAGACCGAGGTTGAACCAGGCCGCCTCGTCGTCGCCGAGGCCGGGCGCGGCGCGCGCCAGCAGGTCGTAGGCCCGCGCGGCATCGCCCGCCGCCAGATAGCTGGTGCCTTCGTCCAGGAGCACCGCCGGTTCCAGGTCCCCGGCGAGCTGGCGGTCGACCTGCTCGGCCCCCGCCCGGCGCTCCTCCTCGCTGCCGAACAGGTGGGCGACCACCCGCTGCGCTTCGAGGTCCTCTGCGTCCTCGGCGAGCAGTCGTCGCCACAGCAGCTCGGCCATCTCCGTCTCGCCGGCGTCATACAGGTTCCAGGCCACCTCCTTGAGCAGCGACCGGTGGCCATCCGATGACAGCACCGCCTGTTTCCCTTGGCGGTCCAGGCGCTCGAGCTGCGCGCGCACTCTCTCGGTCTGACCGGTCCTGGCGAGCAGCTCGAGGTGCACGCTGTGCCACGCCTCACCGTGCTGCGGATGGTCGAGGAGCGGCTCGAGCAGCGCCAGCGCTTCGTGCCAGCGCTCATGCTCGAGGTCGATCTTGAGCGCCATGGCGACCGCCGCGTACGACGGCTCGAGCTCGATCAGCCGCCCCAGCGTCCGCCGCGCCTCGAGCTCGAGCCCCAGCTTCCCCTGCGCGACCGCCAGGACCTCGAGCAGCTTGCGATCCGGGTCGTCCGCCGACCGCCGCTCCAGCCTGGTGGCCAGAGCGCCCAGCAGCGCCGGCTGCCCCTCGAGACTCTCGACCAGGAAGCTGGCGGTGCCCGCCGGCAACGGAGTGGAGGGATCCAACAACCGTGCCACGAGCCGCTCGCGCAGCTCCGCAGCCACCTCCGCGGCGAGGCCCCGCTCCTCGTGCAGACGCAACAGGGCCTCGAGCGGCAGCACCTCCTGCGGAAACGCCTCGGCCGCCCGCGCGAGCAGCGCCATCGCCTCATCGAGCTCGCCCTTGCCCTCGGCGATCCGCGCCTGCCGCAACAGACGCACGCACTCCGGCGGCGGCAGCGCAGCCGAGCCGCCGGGGCCCAGGCTGGCGGCGAGAGGAGCTGCTGCCGCGAGCAGGAGCGCCACCAGGACCGCCCGCGAGACGAGGGGGCCGGGCGCGGTCACCTCACTCCACGGTCAGGCGGTTCGCGCGCCCTGCCGCGACCTCGAGCTCGCGCACGAAGCTGCGGCCGTCCGGTCCGGTGAGACGGGCGGTCCAGGAGCCCTCGGCGACCCCGCCGATCGTGCAGACGTCGGCAACCGGCGTGTCGGACAGCAGCACACGCCCCGACTCCAGAGGCCTGAGCGGCGATCTGAAGACCCGACCCTCGCCGTCGAGCAGCTCCACGAACCAGGGCCAGCCCTCGCGCTCGAAGTAACCCCGCCCGGCGTAGACGTTCACGCAGCTCTCCGCGGCCAGCTCGATCTCGAGCCGCTCCTCGGTGGTGAACGCCAGGGCGCGAACCGCACTGCCCGTCCTCCTCCGGCTCCCGCGGCCCGAGTAGCCCCACACCAGCAGCGTGTGCCGCCCCGAGGTCGGGACTCCGATCCGGAACTCGCCGTCACCGTCCCGCTCGTGGCCATCGTTCCGCACGCGTCCCTCGCCGTCGAGCACCGCCCAGGTCAGCTCTTCGACCGGCCGGCCGTCGTGGTGTCTCACCACCACCAGCAGCGGCCGGGAGCGCTCGAGGGCGAGGACCACCTCGGGGGTCTCGTCCCCGACGCCGGTGACCTCGTGGAACGCGGCCGAGTAGCCCTCGGCGTGGGCCGCGAGGTGCACTCTCTCGCGCTCGCCCAGAATCGCGAAACGGAATCTCCCGAGCCCGTCCGCGCGGGTCTGCGGCCGGGCCGGAAGCACCTCGGGCGCCGCCGGATCGAAAAAGCGGACGGTCGCCTCGGCGACCGGCGCGCCGCCGTCGGCGTCGACCACCCTGCCGGCTGCCGTGAACCGCTCGAGCTCGAGCTCGATCTCCCGATCGCCGTCGAGCCGAAACGGCGCCAGGTAGGGGAGGTGCGATTCGCCGGGGCCATGGTTGAGCACCTCGAGGACGTAGTCGCCGGCGACAAGTCCTTCGATCAGGAAATCGCCCGAACGGTTGTGCCGGCCGAGCGACACCCGCGGCCCGTGCAGGCGCACTCCGTCCGAAGTGCTGGGCTCGCCGCCGATCAGCAGGCGGCCCGCCAGGGTGAGGCCCTCCACCGGCGGGAAGTCGATCGGGATCTCGAGCACCCTCTCTTCCGGGCCGAACTCGAACTCCTCCAACACGGTGCCACGCAGTGAGGAGGCCTGGATGATCCCGCGCTCGAAGCCGATCCCGTCGATCCGGTAGGCCCCGTCGGGCTCCACCGTGCCGCCGGCGAACGCTCCCAGGTCGGAGTCGTCGGACCTGGCGTGGATCGAGACGTCGGCCACGTACCGGTCGGGTAGGCCGCTGAATCGACCGCGGATCGTCCTGCCGACGACCAGGCGCACGGTGAGATCCCCGACGCTCTCCAGGATCGGAAACTCGGCCATCGCCAGCTCTGCAAACCCCTCGGCGCGCGCCTCGAGGACGTAGTCGCCGGCGGCGATCCCGGTGATCTCGAACCGGCCCTCGGCGTCGCTCTCGACCGACGCCGGCAGCGGCCGCCAAGGGCGATGGCGCGAGGTCGTCCGGGACTTGAGCAGCCGGACCCTCGCCCCGTCGACTGGCTCACCCCGCTCGTCCAGGACGCGGCCGGCCAGCCTCAGCCCGGCCGGCACATAGAGATCGACCAAGGTCGACTCCCCGGCGAGCGTCAGCTCCTGCGCCGCGGCGTACTGTTCGTGCTCGACGGTGAGCGCGACCCGGCTCCCCGGTGGAATGCCGTAGAAGACGAACCCCCCGTCCGCGTTCGTGGTCGCTCGGCTCGTTGCGCCGTACCGCTGACCCAGAACCCTTAGCATCACCCGGGCCCCGCCGATCGGCGCGCTCGAGGCGGCATCGCGGGCCGTGCCGTCGAGGCGCCAGCCCTCACCGAACAGCCAGTCGACGGGTCCGGCGAGGCGGCGGAGATCGAGGTCGAAGGCGCGCGGGAGGTAGCCCTCGGCGCTCAGCCACACCCGGACCTCCGGGGCCGCAATCGCTTCGATGCTGAACCGGCCTTCGCCGTCGGTGCTCGCGCGCCACGTCCCCTGGCGGACCCCTTCCCGGTGAGCCGCCGGCTGGATCGAGCTGACGCGGACGCCGGCCCCGGCCACCGGCGCACCATCGGGGCGCCGCACCGTGCCCTCCAGCCGGAAACCCGATTCGCCGGTCGCTCGGGCCGGGACGGAGCCCGCCATCAGAAGGGCCGCCACGCATGCCAGGCGAGAGGCTGCTCGGTGGATCACCGGCTTCAGTTTCGCACACCCTTCCCGAGCGCCGACGGCTTCGCCTGGCCGCCGAGCCCGAGGGCAGACCGTCGTCGCGTTTCGTCGGACGGGGGCGCGGCGGTGAACCGTCCGCAGCAGTCAGCCCGGCCGTGGGCCATCGGCCGAGCCCTGCCGGGGACGCTCCGCCTCGAGCTGCTCCACCCGCGCCACGAGCTTGCGGACCACCGCCTTGTAGACCAGGACGCCGCGCCCGTAGCCCAGCTTCTCCCAGACCGTGATCAGGAGATAGAGCAGGCTCACCGCGAGCACCACCTGCCAGGAGCGCGAGATCCAGGCGGCGCCTATCAACAGCACCCCGAACACCGCCGCCATCACCACCACCGCCCTCATCCGCCGCCGGGTGAGCCCCTGGTCCGCACAGCCGGCCAGAAAGCGCCGCTCCAGCTCGTCCAGTCCCATTCGTTCTTCGTCCATCGCGGGTTCCGGACTCTGCGTCGCGAGACGCCGGGCAGCGCCTCGCGGGCGCCGCGCCCGGCGATCCGGACGCCCAGCGCGACGGCTTCCTAGAAGACCGGGCTCAGTCTCGCACACCCGGTGCCGACGACGGGCTCCGATTCAGCTCCAGCGAAGGGTCAGGCGGCCGCCGGGCCCGGCGTCCACGCCGGCGCCCAACGGCCGGCTCTCGCGGTCGAGCGTCTCGCGG
>JBFGCA010000150.1:0-8883 GCA_041567315.1 Thermoanaerobaculia bacterium
AACCCCACTCGAACCGCGACCGGAGGCGTTCCTCGATCTCGGGGATGTCCTTCGGCGAGCAGTCGCTCGAGAGGATGATCTGCTTGCGCGACTCGTAGAGATCGTTGAAGGTGTGGAAGAACTCCTCCTGGGTGCGCTCCTTGTTGGCCAGGAACTGGATGTCGTCCACCATCAGCACGTCGATCGAGCGGTAGCGCTCGCGGAAGTCCGGCATGCGGTTGAAGCGCAGCGAGCTGATCAGCTCGTTGACGAAGTGCTCGGCCGGCAGGTAGATGACGCGCAGCTGGCGATGCTTGCGCTGCAGGGTGTGACCGATGGCGTGGAGCAGGTGGGTCTTGCCGAGCCCGACGCCGCCATAGAGGAACAGCGGGTTGTAGCTACGGCTGGGGTTCTCGGCCACCGCCCGCGCCGCGGCGTGGGCGAACTGGTTCGAGTTGCCGACCACGAAGCTGCGGAAGACGTAGCGCGGGTTGAAGGTCTGACCGCCGACCGCGGTGCGCTCGGGGCGGCTCGGGACCGAGAACAGGACCCGGAAGTCGGGACCCTCGAGACCGGCGGCGGCGCGGTCGACGGCGGCCCGATAGCTCTCCTCCAGGGTGTGGAGGAAGCGCTCGTTGGGAGCCAGCAGCTCGAGACAGTCGGAGCGCTCGGAGCCGACCTTCAGGGGGCCGAACCAGGTCGAGAACTCGTCGGGATCCAGCTCGCTGCGCAGACGTGTTTGCAGGCGGTTCCAGAGCGTCGGAGCCATCGTTCGGAGACACCCCAGGCGGACGCTTTTCCACAGGTTGTGGAAAAGTTGTTGACTACTAGCGGGCTGAGAACGACGATTCTCCCTGCGGAGGCGCGGATGATAACAACCCGCAGAGCATGGCGCAACCCCGCGAACGCGAGGGATGACGGGAAATCGCCGGGCGGATCCTGGCATCTCACTTGCAGGGAAGAGAGGCAGTTCATTGAGAGGTTTGACGGGGAGGTCCCTTCACCATTTCACCCACCTGACATTTCGGGATCGTCTTGCGATCCCGCCCTTTCTCATCCCCCTTTCCCATCCCCCTTAACCACAGGGGGTAGAACCAAAACACCCCACCACGAAGCCTCCCCCGGCCTTCTCTCTTTCCCGACCCTTCACCCGACCCGACATCTCGGCGCCGGTCAGGCAGCGGCCGGCCAAAATGGCCAGGCCCAGGCCCTGACGGCCGCCGGCGGATGAGCGACCGCTCGCCGGTCGCCCGGCTGCTCGACTGGTACGCCGGGGCCCACCGGGACCTGCCGTGGCGCCGCAGCCGCGATCCCTACTCGATCTGGGTCGCCGAGGTCCTCCTCCAGCAGACGCGGTCGGAGACCGCGGCGCCCTACTTCGAGCGCTTCGTGGCGCGCTTTCCCACCGTCGAAGCGCTGGCCGCGGCGGGCGTCGACGAGGTACTGGCCGCCTGGTCGGGGCTGGGCTACTACCGCCGGGCGCGCCACCTCCACGAGGCCGCCCGCCGGGTGGCAGCCGCCGGCGGGCGGTTGCCGCAGACGGTCGAAGAGCTCGAGGCGCTGCCGGGTATCGGGCCGTACACCGCGGCGGCCATCGCCAGCCAGGCCTTCGGCGTCGCGGTGCCGGTAGTGGACGGCAACGTCGAGCGGGTGGTGGCCCGGCTGCTGGCCCTCGAGGAGGACCCGCGCCGGGCGGCCGGCCGCCGCCGGCTGCGCGAGCGGGCGGCCGAGCTCCTGGACCCGCGCCGGCCGGGCGACAGCAACCAGGCCCTGATGGAGCTGGGCGCGACGCTCTGCACGCCGCGTCGACCGCGCTGTCCCGACTGCCCGCTGGCTGCCGACTGCCGGGCGCTGGCCGAGGGCCGGTCCGAGCGCTACCCGCGCCGGCGGCCGCAGCGGCCGTCCCGCCGCCAGCGGCGCCGGGTGGCGGTGGCGCGCCAGGAGCAGCGGGTGCTCCTGGTCCGCCGGCCCCCAGGGGCACGGCGGCTGGCGGGTCTGTGGGAGCTGCCCTGGGTCGACGGCGCGGCCGATGGTGCGGTCGATAGCGCCGGGCCCGGCGCCGACGGCGAGTTGCGCGCGGTGGCCGCCGCCTTCGAGCGGCGCTACGGCGGCCGCTGGCGGCTGGCGCCGAGCGAGCTGCGCGTGCGGCACGCGATCACCACCCGGCGTTTCGAGATCGAGGTCCACGAGGCGGAGCTCGAGACCGCCGGCAGGGTCGCCGAGGGCGGGCCCGGCCCCGGCGAGGTGCGGTGGCTGTCGCCGGCCGAGCTGGCGATGGTGCCGCTGAGCGGGCTGACGGCCAAGGTGCTGGCGCGGCTCAGCCGGTCGAGGACCTGAGAACGCCGCCCGAGAGCAGGTGCCAGCCGATCAGCTTCTCCTCGCTCTCGCGCAACCGCCGCGCCACCAGCGAGCAGAGCAGCTTGAGCAGCCGGGCGGAGGAGACCTTGTGGATGTCGAGCAGCCCCTCGACCACCTCGCGGGACAGCGCCAGCACCACCGCCTCCTCGCCGTGCGCCTTGGCCTCGGCCGAGCGCGGGCGGCCGTCGATGAGCGCCATCTCGCCGAAGTAGTCGCCCCGGCCCAGGAAGGCGAGCGCCTCCTCGCCGGCCCCCGGGATGTACTTGCTGATCATCACCTGGCCGGCCAGGATGACGTACATCTTCTCGCCGTCCTCGCCCTCGCGGAAGATCACCTCGCCGGGGGCGAAGCGCTCCTCGCGCGACAGCGAGGCGAGGAAGTTGATCTCCAGGTTGGAGAGCGTCTGCTCCTGGAACAGCGACCGCTTGGCCGCCAGGTCGACCCGCACCCCGCCGCCGCTCTCCACCGCCGCCGGCGCGGGCGGCGCGGCAGGCGGCGCGTCGCCGACCTCGAAGAAGCTCGACAGCCGCTGGTTGGCGCCGCGCAGCTTCTCCGAGAGGCTCTTCCACAGCGTCCACGAGAAGGCCAGGTCGAAGGCGAACTGGCTGCGGGCCAGCGCGGTCAGGCCGTCGGGATCGAGGGCCATCAACTCGACGTCGGCGGCGCAGACGGCGGTCGCCGAGCGGGGCTGCCGGTCGACGAAGGCGGCCTCGCCGAACAGGCAGCCCGCCGCACAGTGGCGCAGGACCACCGGCCCGAGCGAGGTCTCGCGCTCCATCCGCACCTCGCCGCTGGTCAGGAAGTAGGGCTTCCAGGAGCCGTCGCCGGCGGCGTAGAGGCGGGCCGCCGCCGGCCGCCGCTCGATGGTCGCGCACTCCACCAGCCGTCCGAGCATCGAGTCGTCGAGGTGCGAGAAGACGGGCGCCTGGCGCAGCTGGTCGGTCGGCTTCACGGCAAGGGCATTGTGGGGGCTGCCCGCAGCGCCGCCAATGAAATGCGCCACTCCCTGGAGCCCGCCGACGGGGTCGCCGCCTGGCCGGCCAGGCGCGCGGCGAGCCGGCTCTCGGGAGCGGCCCGCCGGCCCAGCCGCGCCGCCCAGCCGGCGCGCTCGGCGTCGCCGGCGGCGCGCCAGAGCGCAGCGGCCTGGAGGAACCACTCGGCGAACAGCGGCTCGCCGCCGCCCTCGTCGCGGAGCTTGCCCTCGAGCGAGACCTCGATCTCCTCGAACAGCCGCCGGGCGCGGTCCGGGTCGCCGCCCACGAGCGCCAGCCAGGCGCGGTGCAGGGTCAGCGGCTCGGCGAGATCGGCGCGCCGGGCGCCGGCGCCGCGGAAGTACTCCTCGGCGGCCGCCAGCCGGCCCCGGTAGGCCGCCACCAGCCCGCGCTCGAGCAGCGCTTCGCCGTCGTCGGGCTCGGCGGCGAGCAGCCGGTCCAGGAGGTCGGCGGCGCGCTCCAGCTCGAGCAGGTGCTTGGCCGCCACCGCCGCCGAGTAGAGCTCGTCGCGGCCCGCCCCTTCGCCGGTCCCGGCGGCTTCGAGCGCCGCCGCGAAGCGCCCGGCGTCGAGCAGGCGCCCCGCCGGGCTCGGCGCCGCGCGGCGCAGCAGCAGAAAGACCCCCAACGCCACCGCCGCCAGCAGCAGCGACGCGACCGCGGCCACCAGCAGGTCGGTCCCGGGCACGTCTCCCGCTAGAGCAGCTGCAGCTGGGGCGGCTGGAGCTGCCGGCGAACCAGCTCCTCGACGGTGTCCACCCAGCGAGCGCGGTCGCCGGGGTCGAGACGCCGGCTGCTCAGCCCGCGGGCCTCGAGCTCGCGGTCGAGCCGCTCGTCGACCGCCAGCTGGAAGGAGGGGTCGGTGGCCCGCACTCCGTCGGCCGAGGGCTGGTCGACGATCGGCACGTGGAGCAGCAGGTCGTAGGTCCGCATCCAGGAGTCCACCAGCCGCTCGAGGCCCTCCTGGCGGCCGGCGGCGAGCAGCAGGTAGACGTAGTTGTCGAGCACGCTACGGTCACAGATGACGACCGAGTAGCGCTCGGCGGCGACCAGCTCCTCGGCGATCTGGGTGTGGAGGATCCACGACTGGGCGGCGACGCTGGTCTGCTCGTTGATCGGCAGCGGGCAGCGGCGAGCCACCTCGCGGACCACGTCGAGAGCGAGGTCGAAGACCTTGAGCCGGGCAGCGAGCCCGTAGCAGAGGGTGGTCTTGCCGACCCCGTGGCTGCCGATGAAGGCGAGCTTGAGCGACGGTTGCGCCACGTCGCGGATCATAGTCCCCCCCCGCCGGCCCTGGCGCCGCCCCCGACCTCGCCGAGGGCGTCCTCAAGGAGAGCGAGCGCCTGCTCGAGCCGCCGGCGGGGGATGGTGAGCGGCGGCAGAATCTGGGCCACCCGGCCCTCGGGCCCACCGGCCAGCAGCAGCACCCCGCGCGCGGCGGCCGCGCGGGTGAAGGCGGCGGCGTGGCGGCGGGTGGCGAGCTCGATGCCCCACAGGAGGCCGCGCCCGCGGGTCGCGGTCACCAGCGGATGGCGCCCCGGCCAGCCGGCAAGCCGCTCGCCGACCGCCCGGCCGAGGCGGGCCGCGCGCTGCGGGAGCCGCTCCCCGGCGAGGACCGCCAGGGTCGCGAGGGCGGCGGCGCAGGCCAACGGATGGGCGACGAAGGTGGCGGTGTGGAGCGCCTCGCCATCGTCCGGCCAGGCGGCCAGCACCGAGCGGCGGCCGAGGACGGCGGCGATCGGCAGCCCGCCGCCCAGCGCCTTGCCGCAGCACAGCAGATCGGGCTCGATGCCCTCCTCCTCGACCGCGAACCAGCGGCCGGTGCGGCCGAGGCCGGTCAGCACCTCGTCGGCCACCAGCAGCACCCGGTGGCGGCGGCAGCGCCCGGCCAGCTCGGCCAGCCAGCCGGCCGGCGGCGGTACCACCCCCTCGCGCCCGACGATCGGCTCGACCAGCAGGCAGCCGACCTCCGGGCGCCGCAGCAGCCGCTCGGCCGCCGCCGGCGGACAGCCGAACGGCAGCCGCTGGACGTGGGGGTTGAGCTGGGCGGCGAACGGCCGCCGGAAACGGGGCCGCGAGCTCGCCGCCAGAGCACCCGCCGTGGTGCCGTGGTAGGCGGGGTCGAAGGCCACCACGCCGGGCTTGCCGGTGGCCAGCAAGGCCGTCTTGAGGGCGATCTCCACGGCGTCGGCCCCGGAGATCGCGAAGTAGACCTGCGGCTCGGCAAGCGGCGCGCGGGCGGCGAGCTTGGCGGCGAGCTCCACTCTCCCGGCGTGGGGCTGGGCGTCGCCCAGACCGTGGAGCAGCCGGCCGGCCTGGCGCCGGACCGCCGCCACCACCCGTGGATGACGGTGCCCGATCGCCGCCGCGCCGAACCCCGAGGTGAGGTCCAGGTAACGGTTGCCGTCGGCGTCGAGCACGCACGAGCCCAGCGCCTCCTCCCAGACCACCGACACCCGGCCGGCCACCAGCGTGTTGATGCCCGGCGCCTCATGGCTGGCGAGCCGGCGAGCGATCCGCCGCGACTGCGGGCCGGGAGGCGGCATCCGCACGCGGGGGGGCAGGTCGCCGCGCCGGAGGCGCGCCGCGCCCGGCGGCCGGCTGCCCCGGGCGGGGCTCACATCTCCCGCCGGCCCGCCAGCGACCGGGCCAGCGTTACCTCGTCGGTGTACTCGAGATCGCCACCCACCGGCATGCCGAAGGCGAGCCGCGTGGTCTTCACCCCCTTGGCCTTGAGCAGGCGCGCGAGGTAGAGCGCCGTGGCCTCGCCCTCGACGTCGGGGTTGGTGGCCAGGATCACCTCCTCGACGCCGGCCAGCCGCCCCAGCAGGCTGGCGACGTTGAGCTGCTCGGGGCCGATCCCGCGCTGCGGGGAGAGCGCCCCCTGGAGGACGTGGTAGCGGCCGTGGTACTCGCCGGTGCGCTCCACCGGGTGGATGTTGAAGGGCTCTTCGACCACGCACATCAGCGCCGGGTCGCGACGCGGGTCGGTGCAGAAGCGGCAGGGATCGACGTCGGTGATGGCCCCGCATGCCGAGCAGTGGAAGAGCCGCTCCTTGACCTCGCGGATGGCCGCCGCCAGGGCCTCGGCTTCGGCGGCGGGCGACTTGACCAGATGGTGGGCGAGCCGGGCCGCGGTCTTGGGACCGACCCCCGGCAGCCGTGAGAGCTCGCCGACCAGGCGGGCCAGGGGGTCGCTCATCGGGGGGGTCGCGGTCTAGAGGTTGCCGGCGAGCCCGCTGGCCATGCCGCCCAGCTTCTCCTGGACCGCCTCGTCGACCTTGCGGCTGACCTCGTTGACCGCGGCGATGATCAGGTCCTCGAGCATGCCGGTGTCCTCGGGGTCGACGACCTCGGGGTCGATGCGCACCGAGAGCAGCAGCTTGTGGCCGTTCATCCGCACGGTGACCATGCCGCCGCCGGCGGTGGCCTCGACCACCAGGTCGCCCTGCTCGCGCTGCAGCCGCTCCTGCATCTGCTGCGCCTGCTTCATCAGCTTCTGGAGATTCATCGTCGGGTCTCCTCCTGGTCTGCCCGGCCGCTTGACGCCGGTCTCGGGCGCGCCGGCCGCGTGGTCAATCCGCCGGCTCGCTCCCCACCGCGCGGGCGGTGCCGCCAAAGATGTCGAGCGCGGCCTGCACCACCGGATGGCTCAGCACCGGGTCCTCGGTCCCGGGATCGCCCGCTGCCGGGGCCGCCGTCTCCACGGACGAGCCGCGCGAGGGACCGTTGCCGGCCGGCACCAGACGCCAGCCGGCGCCGGCGCCCCAGACCGCGGCCAGGCAGGCCTCCAGCACCTCGCGGTTGTTGCCGCGCTGCAGGGCGTTGGTCAGCCAGGGATCGGCGGCGATCCGCAGCAGACCGTCCTCGAACCGGAGATGACCGCTCAAGTGGGCGGCCAGCGACTGCTTCTTCTGGCTCACCTGCTCGATGAACGCCTCGAGGTCCGGGCCGCCGGCCGGCCCGTCGCCCGCGGGCTGGACCTCGCCGCCGGCCCGCGCCCCGCCGCCGGGCTGTGGCGTGGCCGTGGGTGTCGCCGCCGGGCTGCCCGCCCGCGCATCGTCCGACGTCCGCGGGCCCGCCGCCGCCGGCCCGCCGCTGGCGGCCCTCGCGGTCGAACCGGGGCCGTCGCCCGACGGTCCGGCGGCCGGAGCCGCGGCCGGCCTGGCGGCTGTCGTGGCGGCCGGCCGTGACGAGGTTCCCCCGGCCGGCGGCCCGAGGTCGGCGAGCAGCGGCTGGGCCTCTTCCGCCCGCTCGCGCCGCTCGCCGCCGCCGCTGGGCGCCCCGCCCAGCAGCTCCTCGACGCGGGTCAGCTTGGGCAGCTCGGCGGCGCGCAGGAGGGCGATCTCGAGGGCCAGCGAGGCGCTCTCGCTGCGGCGCACCACCATCTCGCTGGCCAGCAGCTGATGGAGCAGCCGCAGCAGGTTCTCGTAGCCGGCCCGGCGCGCCGTCTTGGCCAGCGCCTCGGCGTCCTCGGCCGGCAGGTCGAGCGACTCCGGGTCCGCCCCCAGCGCGGCGTGGAGGGCGTCGCGGCAGTAGGCCAGGAACTCCGAGAGCACGGCCCGCGGGTCCCAGCCGCTGGCGTCGATCTCGCCCACCAGGGCGCTGACCGCGGCGCCGTCGCCGGCGAGGATGGCGCCGAGCGCCCGGTGGTGGAGCGCCGCGTCGACCCCGCCCAGGATCCGCGCCGCCTCCTGCTCAGGCACCTTGCCGCCGCCGTAGGTGGCCAGCTGGTCGAGCAGCGCCACCCCGTCCCGCACGCTCCCCTCGCTGGCCCGGGCGATCAGCCGCAGGGCGCGCTCGCTGGCCTCGATCTCCTCGGCCTCGGCGATCCGCTCGAGGTGCTCGGTCAGCACGCCGGAGGGCACCCGCCGGAAGGAGAACTCCTGGCAGCGCGACAGGATGGTGGCCGGCACCGCCTCGATCTCGGTGGTGGCGAAGACGAAGACCAGATGGTCGGGGGGCTCCTCGACGATCTTGAGCAGGGCGTCGAAGGCCTGGCGCGACAGCCGGTGGATCTCGTCGATGACCACCACCTTGTAGCGGTCGCGAGCCGGGCCGTAGCGCAGACTCTCGGTCAGTTCGCGGACCTGCTCGACCTTCGAGTAGGTGGCGGCGTCCACCTCCAGCACGTCGAGGTCGGACCCCTGGGTGATCTCGCGGCAGGCGACGCACTCGTTGCAGGGGTCCTCACCGGGCCCCTGCTCGCAGTTGAGCGCCTTGGCCAGCACCCGCGCCACCGAGGTCTTGCCGACGCCGCGGATCCCCGAGAACAGGTAGGCCTGGGCGATCCGCCCGTCGGCCACCGCGTTGCGCAGCGCCGTGACCACCCCCGGCTGGCCGACGACGCTGGAGAAATCCTGCGGCCGCCACTTGCGCGCCAGTACTTGATAGGCCATCTGTCGCGAGAATTGGGGAAACCGACGAAGGGTCCCGGCTGAGCTGCGGCACCCGACCGGAATGCCTTATCGCTGCTCCCTTCCGGGCCTGACGAGGTTCGGCAGCGGCCGGTGCACAGGGCCCGAACCCCTCGCCGGCCCACGATGGTACGCCCGCC
>JBFGCA010000151.1:0-8835 GCA_041567315.1 Thermoanaerobaculia bacterium
GCGGCGGTTGGACGTCTCGCCCCCGGACGGCGCGGCGGGGGGGGGCGGGGGGCTGGGCGGGGGTGTCGGGGTCTGAGGCTCGCTCATCGGGCTGGTCTCCTCTCTCTGAGTGGAAGGGCACACCCGCGCGGTGAACCGTCGCCGCCCGCCTGCCGCCGACCTCCGGCCCGCGGACTCCTGTTCACCAGCGGTTCAGATGGCGGCAGTCTACACCAACTCAGCCCTCCTCCAGCACCCGCCGGTAGAGGCCGCGATAGCGCCCGACCACCGCCGCCTGGTCGAAGCGCTCGACCACCCAGCGGCGGCCGGCGCGGCCGAACCGCCGGCGGCGCTTGTCGTCCTCCAGCAGCTCGATCGCCGCCGCCGCCATCTCCTCGACCGCCCCCACCGGGAACAGCAGTCCGTTCTCCCCGTGCACCACCACCTCGGGCAGACCGCCGACGTTGGTGGCCAGCACGGGCACCTCGCAGGACAGCGCCTCGAGCGCGGCGAGACCGAACGACTCGGTCTCCGAGGGCAGCAGGAAGAGGTCGGCGCCGACCAGCACCTCCTCGACCAGCGGCAGGTTGCCGATGAAGGTGATCGTCTCGCAGGTCCCGCACTCGCGGCAGTGCTGCTCGACCTTGGGGCGGTCGGGCCCGTCGCCGACCAGCAGCAGCCGCGCCGGCATTACGGCGCGCACCCGGTGGAAGACCTCGACCACGTCGAGCACCCGCTTGACCGGCCGGAAGTTCGAAACGTGGACCAGCAGCCGCTCGCCGCCCCGCCGCCAGCGCTCGGCGCCAGGCCGCTTGCGGGCCCGCTCGTAGCGCGCCGGGTCGATGAAGTTGGGGACCACTTCGATCGGGGTGTTGAGCCGCAGCTGCTCGAGGGTAGCGCGGCGCAGCGCCTCCGAGACGGCGGTCACCACGTCCGAGCGGGCGATCCCGTAGCGGGTGGTCTCCAGGTAGTTGGGGTCGTTGCCGACCAGGGTGATGTCGGTGCCGTGCAGCGTGGTCACCACCTTGAGCGGCTGCGGCGCCAGGATGTCGCGTGCCAACACCGCCGAGACCGCGTTGGGCACCGCGTAGTGGACGTGGATGAGGTCGAGCCGCTGATGGCGGGCGACCTCGACGATCTGGGTGGCCAGGGCCAGCGAGTAGGGCGGGTACTCGAAGAGCGGGTAGTGCGGCACCACCACCTCGTGGAAGAACAGCCGGGCGCTGACGAACTCGAGCCGCGACGGCATCGCGTAGCTCAGCACGTGGACCTCGTCGCCGCCGGCCGCCAGCGCCATCGCCAGCTCGGTGGCCACCACCCCGGAGCCGCCGAAGGTCGGGTAGCAGGAGATGCCGATCTTCACCGCAGATCCCCTAGCGCAGCCTCTTGGGCAGCAGGGTCCAGGGGTCGGCCACCGCCGGCGGCAGCCGGCTGGTGAACGGCTCCCCGAACTCGGCGCCGATCAGCAGCCCGAAGTGGCGGGCGCGGCCCTCGACCGCCAGCCGGTACTCGCGCGAGGCCACCTTGGTGGGCGGCTCGTCGCGGCTCTCGTCCGGCTGGTGGAGCTGGCTCCGGTAGGCGGCGAGCGCCGCCATCTTGGCCGGCCAGGCGGCGGTGACGTCGACCACGAAGCGGGGCTCGAAGGGGTCGTGCTGCATGTAGCTGAACAGCGCCGCCGGCCGGTGGGGCGGCCCGGCGCCGCGGCGGGCGAGACCGGCGTAGAAGGCGGCGGCGCGCACCAGCCGGTAGGCACGGCCGTGGTCCGGATGGCGGTCGTCGGCCGGCGGCCCGAGCACGAGCTCGGGCCGCCACTCGCGCAGCCGGGCGATGAGCTGGTCCTCCTCGGCGGTCCCGGTGCGCAGGCCGCCGTCTCCACAGTCCAGGAAGTCGACCCGCGCCGCCCCCAGCGCCTGCCCGGCGCGCTCGGCCTCCGCGCGGCGCTCGTCCGGATCGCCCCGGGTGCCCGCCTCGCCGCGGGTGAGATGCAGGATCCCCACCCGCCGCCCGTTCGCCGCCAGCAGCGCCAGGGTGCCGCCACACCCCAGCTCGACGTCGTCGGGATGGGCGCCGATCGCCAGCACGTCGAGCCGCACTGTCTCCTCCACCGGTTTCTCCAAGGGCGTCTCCACGGGCATCCCTACGGACAGATCACCTGCAGGTTCGCGGGATCGAGGCCGAGCTGGTCGAAAAAGGCCTCGACGAAGGCGGCCCCGTACTTGCCCGCGAAATGGGCCGACGAGATCACCCGCTCCTGGGCCTGGCCCAGCGGCCGGGCGGCCTCCCTCAGGTCGGCGGCGCGGGCGCGCTGGACCTCGTGCTGCCGGGCGTCGGCCGCCCGCACCTTGCCGCCGAAGGCGTCGAGCGCCCGGCTCACCTGGCCGCGGGTCTTCTGCCAGGGGCCGTCGAGCCCGGGGTCGAGCGCCAGGGCTCGCCCGCGGGCCTCCTCCAGCGCCCGGTCGATCTCGCGGCGCAGCGGGTCCAGCACCTCGCCGGCGTGGTCGCCGGCCAGGAGCCGGTCGAGATCGAGCTCGGGCACCACCAGGTGCTCGAGGGCGATCCCCAGACCGTCCAGCTTGCGCCGCTGGTGGGGCTCGAGGACCAGCGCCTGGGGGCGCAGCACCACCCACGGCGGCTCGACCCCGAGCACCGAGTAGACGGTCGCCGCCTGCGGCAGATAGGACAGCTCGCCCGGACCGAGAACCAGCAGCGAGGTGCCCAGGATGGCGTCCTGGAGCGCCGGCCGCGCCAGCGCCCCGGGGCTCACCACCCCGGGGTTGTCCTCGAGGACCGCGAGCAGGGCGTCGAGCTTGGCCGGCGGCTCCTTGACGCCGCGCAGCTTCCAGCGGCCGCGCGCCGCCCACTCGATGCGGCGGCGCTCCCGACCGTGGAGCAGAAAGAGCTGGCTGGCGCCCGGCTGCGGCCTGACCTGCAAGGCATAGCCGGCGTGCTCGATCCGCGACTCCCGCGCCGCCAGCTCCTTGTCGACCTCGAGCCGCCGCTCGACCAGACGCTCCATCCAGGGGCGCTCGGCCTCCTTGACGGCGGGCAGCATGGCGTCGAGCAGCAGCGGGCAGCGTTCGCCCAGCAGCCCGGTCAACAACCGGCAGAAGGCCTCGCCGAAGCGCGCCTCGGGCCGGTACCAGCGGCCCAGGGTCTCGGCCCAGGCCGCGAAGCGCTCGCCCGGAACGGCGGCGCCCAGCTCGGCCAGCAGCTCTTCGACCCGCGGGCCCAGCGTCCGCATGCCGAGCGGCATCAGCGGCGCCGGGTCGTCGCCGAGCCCGAGCTCGCGGGGACCGTCCGGGGTCAGAAAGACGCTCCGCGCTACCTCGCGGTAGTCGTGGTCCTCGGTCGCCACCCAGAAGACCGCCACCGCCGGCTCGCCGGCCGCCTCCAGCCGCTCCTGCCAGCGGGCCGCCGCCACCGCCTTGGACAGCGTGTAGAGCGGGCCGCCGAACAGCCCCGGCTGCTGGCCGGCCACCACCACCCGGGTGGCGGGGTCGGCCAGCCGGCGGCCCAGCTCGGCGGCCGCGGGGTGGCCGTAGGCGGCGTTGGCGGTGGCCAGCGCCTCGGCCAGGCGGCGGCGATCGACGGCGGTCGGGCGGCCCGGCGGCAGCCCCTCGTGGGGCAGGAAGCGGAGCGGCTCGAGCAGGTCGAGGTCGTTGCCGCCCAGAAACGCCGAGGGCAGCGGCGGCAGGAGGCCGGCCCGCAGCAGATCGACCCGGGCCAGCTCAGGCGGGCTTGTGGCCGACGAGGATGAGGCGCTCGCTGTCACGTCGGAAGGTCTCTCCGTTGAAGTTGCCGTAGAGCCCGTCGAGCTCGAGCCCGGCCCAGCGCAGCCCGATCGCCACCTCCTCCCGGCGGTAGGCGCGGACGCTCTCGACGAAGGTCTGGGCCTCGCGGCCGGGGGCGACCACCCGGATGCGCTTGTTGACCCGCTGGGTGCCGGGGTCGAAGCTGCGCTCGATCTCGACCCGGTAGCCGTCGCGGTCCTGGCTCTCGCGCGGCACCAGATGGGCCAGCACGTGCTCGCGGTTGAACAGATCGATCAGGAAGCGGCCGCCGGGCCCGAGCACCCGGACGATCTCCTCCAGCACCCGGAAGTTCTGCCGCTCGGTCTCGAAGTAGCCGAAGGAGGTGAAGAAGTTGAGCACCCAGTCGAAGGCGCCGGCGGCGAAGGGCAGGCAGCACATGTCCCCCGCCACCCGCGGCAGCTGGGAGCTCTGGGCCAGGAGGGTGAGCGACAGGTCGACCCCCAGCGTCCGGTAGCCGCGGCGGCGGAGCGCCGCCGTGTGCCGGCCGGCGCCGCAGGCCAGATCCAGCACCGCCCGCGGCGCGCCGTCCGCCCACAGCCCGGTCACCCACTCGACGTGCGACTCCGCCTCCCCCCGGTCGCGATGCGAGTAGAGCTCGAGATACTCCTCCCCGAACCACTCCTTGTACCAGGCCACGGCCCGGCATCATAGCCCTTGCCGCCGCGCAGACCGTTTTCAATCGCGAACGTCGCTAGAATAACGGCGTGCTGCGAATCGGAGGCGTCGAGGCGCCCACTCCGTTGTTGCTGGCCCCGATGGCGGGGGTGACCGACCGTGACTTCCGGCTGATCGTGCGCCGGATCGGCGGGGTGGGCGTGGTGTCGATGGAGTTCATCTCCTCGAAGGCGCTGGTCGGCGGGCACCGCAAGGTCCGCGAGCTGATGCACTTCTCGGAGGAGGAGCGGCCGCTGGCGATCCAGATCTACGGCTCGGACGTCGCCACCATGGCCGAGGCGGCCGAGATCGTCGAGTCGCTGGGGGCCGACATCTGCGACATCAACATGGGCTGCCCGGCCAACAAGGTGCTCAAGGGCTGCGCCGGGGCGGCGCTGATGGGCGACCTGGGGCTGGCCGAGCGGATGATCGCCGCCGTGCGCCGGGCGCTCACCGTGCCGCTCACCGTCAAGTTCCGGATCGGCCTCGACGACCGGCGCCGCAGCTACCTGGAGCTGGGCCGGATCTGCGAGGCCAACGGCGTCCAGGCGGTCTCGCTCCACGGCCGCACCGCCAAGCAGATGTTCCGCGGCGAGGCCGACTGGTCGGCGATCGCCCGGCTCAAGGAGGCGGTGTCGATCCCGGTGATCGGCAACGGCGACGTCGGGTGCGCCGACGACGCGCTCCGCATGCTCCGCCAGACCGGCTGCGACGGGGTGATGATCGGCCGCGCCGCCACCAAGAACCCGTGGATCTTCCGCCAGATCGAGGCGCGGCTGTCGGGCGGCCGGGTCCCCGAGCCCACCCTCGAGGACCGCCGCGACCTGGTGCTGGCCCACTTCCGGCGGGTCGCCCGGCGCGACGACGACCGCTACGCCCTCCACAAGCTCCGCAAGTTCACCGGCTGGTACACCCACGGTCTGCCCAACGGCCGCCGGCTGCGCCAGCAGATCAACCAGCTGCCCGACGTCGAGAGCTTCCTGCGGGCGGTCGAGTCGTTCTTCGCCGAGCAGCTCGAGCAGAAGGCTGCCTGAGCCGGCGCCGGCCGCCACCCTCTGCTGCCTCGACGGCCGCCTGCTGCCGCTGGCCGAGGCGCGGATCGATCCGCTCGACCGCGGCTTCCTGTTCGGCGACGCCCTCTACGAGGCCGTCAAGGTCAAGGACGGCGTCACCCTCCATCTCGAGCCCCACCTCGAGCGGTTGCGCAGCGGCCTCCAAGAGATCCGGATCCCGGTCCCCGGCGGTCTCGCCGAGCAGTGCCGCGGGCTGATCAGGGCAAGCGCCTTCGGCACCGGCTACCTCTACCTCCAGGTGACCCGCGGCGCCGCCCCCCGCAGCCACCGGCCGCCCCTCGACCTGGCGCCCACCGTGTTCCTGATGCCGGTGCCCCATCCCTATGCCCCGCCCGGCAGCCGGCGGCTGCGCGCCATCACCGTCCCCGACCTCCGCTGGCGCCGCTGCGCGCTCAAGACCACCAGCCTCCTGGCCACCGTGCTCGGCAAGCTCGACGCCGGCGACCGGGGCGTCGACGAGCTGGTCTTCACCGCCGAGGACGGCGCCCTCCGCGAAGCCGGCAGCGCCAACCTCTTCGTCCGCCAGGAAGACCGCCTCCTGACCCACCCGCTCGACGGCCGCGTCCTGGCCGGCGTCACCCGCGCCATCCTGCTCCGCCTGGCGGCGGCCGAGGGGCTGCCGGTGGTCGAGGAGGCACCGCGGCTTGCCGACCACCCACGCTGGCAGGAGGCCCTGCTCTGCGGCACCCTGACCGACGTCCAGCCCCTGGTCGAGCTCGACGGCCAGCCGATCGCCGGCGGCAAGCCGGGCCCCTGGACCACCCGCCTGGCCACCGCCTTCGCCGCCTACGAGCGGGAGCTGCTGGACCGCGGCGAATGAGCGGCTGGTGCTCGAGCGGCTCCTGGTCTCGACCTCTCCAGGGGTCGGCTCGCAATAGAGTGGCCGCCCCCGCATGAGCGACCACGCGATCGAGCTTCAGGTAGAGCCGGCCGGAGCCCTGGCGGCGGTCAAGGAGGCGGCCGAGCTGTGGGGCGCCGGCTGGGAGCCCGGGGTGGCCGGCGGGCGGCTGGCGCTGCCGGTAGTGCGCGGAGTACGGCGCGGGGTGCTGCGCGGCCGGTTGTCGGTGCGCGGCGAAGGCCGGCGAGGCGAAACGGGCCGCACCACCCTGGCCTTCGAGATCGAGGAGGAGCACCAGAGGGTCAACCGGCCGGCCGTGGTGGTCCTGGCCCTGGGCGGCATCGGCGGCCTGCTGGTCACGCTCTGGCCCTTCCACCCGCCGCTCCTGGCCTTCGCTCCGGTCGCCGTGGTCTTCGCCTTCGCGGCCTGGCTGCTGGTCGCCTCGCGGCTCCGGACCAGCGGTCCCGACGACTTCCTGCGGCTGGTGGGGGAGCTGGCCGGGGAGCCGCCCGGTGGGAACGGCGACCGCGAAGCGCCTGGCGGTCGCCGCGCTCAGAGGTAGCCGAGCGTCGCGAGCGCCTCGCCACAGGCGGCCTGCAAACGCTGCTGCTCGGGCTCTTCGAGGCCAGGAAAGCGCAGCGGCACCCGGCGGACGATGCGCGCCTGGCGCTCGGCCCAGGCGCGGTCGCCGACGCTGGGCTCGGCGCGGTCGAGCAGGAAGCCGGAAAGCGCGAGCAGCGTCTCGGCCGGGCGGGTCACCAGCTCCTCGTAGGCAAGGTCCATCCGCTGCTCGGCGGGCAGCTCGGCGAGCGCCGCCGCAGCATCGACCACCCAGCGGTTGACCATCGCCGCCAGCTCCTCGACCGGGGGCGTGTAGGTCCAGTCCCACTCCCCGAGGTCGGGGTCCCGCTCCAGCTCCAGATAGAGCCGGAAGAACGAGCCGGTCAGCATCGAGATCGCCACCTCGCGGGTGTCGCGGTAGTTGTGGACCACCTTGGCGTCGGGCCAGACCTCGAGAATCCGCCGGGCGTGGGGTAGCGAGCCGCCGGTCCGCTCGACCCACCGGCGCGCCCAGAAGCGGTCGCGCAGCCAGTCGAAGAAGGCGACCAGATGATCGGCGATCGGCGCCTCGCCCCATCGTGCGACCTCCTCGCCCGCCTCCTCGTAGAGGGCCATCGGGTCGCCGCCGGTGAGGAACGGCAGGGTGTAGCTGGTGAGCAGCGACACCATCTCGTCCTCCGGGTGGAGGAACAGCAGCTCGGCGGTGGGACACTGCCGCCAGTAGGCGATCCGCTGGGGGTAGGACGGCCGGCTCAGGATGGCGAAGAACTCGCGGCCACTCACCACCCGGGCGCGGTCGAAATAGGGCTCTTCGCCCACCGGCTCGAACAGGTCCGAGACGCAGAGCAGCTCGGGGTGGCTCTGGATCATCCGCGCCAGCAGCGTCGACCCGGCGCGCCCCGAGCTGAGCACGAAGATCGGCCTCTGCGACGGTCTCCAGGTCATAGCGGCACAACGTGCCCCGATGTACTTGGGGCGGGCCGGGTTATATCATTGGCGATCATCTCTCAGCCGAACAGCCATCGCGCCGCGGCGGCAAGCACCGACCCCCGTCGGCTCGCCCGCTGGAGGCGTCTGGCGGTCGGACTTGGGCTCCTCGCCACTGGCGTCGCGGCACAGACCGTCGGGGGCAAGGGCGACCCCGCCGACCGACCCACCGTCTGCTGGCAGGCGGTGGACGCCGCCGCCGTGGCTTGGCCGGTCCGGCCGCTCGGGCGACGCCAGGCCAAGCTCCTGGCCGGGCGCGGCTGGCTCGCCGCCACTGACGGCGCCCACCCCGAGACCCTGCTCACCTGGGGCGATCAGGCGCGGGCGGAATCCGGGACCTATGCCAGCGAGGTGGTGAGAAGCGCCATGCCGCAGGTGTTTCTCCGCGAGCCGGAGGGCAAGCGGGCGATTGGGATCCACGCCTTCGATCGCGACAGCGGGGTCCGGCGCCTGACGGTGCGGACGGTGGCTGCGGGGGGCGGCGCCTGCACGGCCGCCGGCGCCGACGACTCGCTGGAGATCGAGGCGGTCAACGCCCGCGGCCACAGCACCTGCTTCAGCTGGCCACTGGCCGACGCCGACCCACTGGCCGCCCTGATCTCCGACGCCGGGACCGGCAAGCGCTGCTTGCCGATCGTCGCGCCGGACCTGGTGGGCCGCACCCTGGCCGAGGCGCGACGGCTACTGGAGGACGAGGGGCTGGGGGCCGGCAGGGTCGAGGAGCGCGCGGCCGAAGCTCCTCCCGGCCAGGTGGTGGCCCAGGATCCGGGACCCGGCGCGCCGTTGAGCGGCGGGGCGCGGGTCGACCTCGTGGTCGCTGGCGAGCGGCTGGTGCAGGTGCCCGATCTGATGGGCCAGACCCTGCCGCGGGCCGCAGCGAGGCTCGCGCCGGTGGGCCTGGAGCTGGTGGTGCGCTCGGGCGGGCTCGACC
>JBFGCA010000152.1:0-8756 GCA_041567315.1 Thermoanaerobaculia bacterium
ACAGACTACGGATCCGTGGACTTGATGCCCGGCGGCCGAGGTACTCGACACGACCGTTGGTGTGGCGGGAGAGAGGGTTGCCTAGCCCTCCGCCAGCCGGAAGTAGTGCGGCGACGGGGTCAGTTCCACGCGCGTGCCCGGCGGTGGCGGCAGAGCCTCGCCGTCGCGGCCGGTGAGCTCGACAGTCGGCCGCGGCAGGTCGGCCTCGACCGGGGCCCCGGCGCTCCAGCCGACGACGAGCTCGCCGCCGGCGCTGGTGCGGAAGCGATAGAGGCGGGCGGGGCCGGTGGTGGCGAGGGGGGGGAGGACGGTGGCGCCGGTGAGCTGGGTGGCGAGGGTGCGGAGGGCGTGGAAGGCGGGGCGGCAGCGGGGGGCGGCGGCGCCGTCGTCGTAGCAGAGGCCGTAGCCGCGGGCGAGGAGCTGCCACCAGTAGACGCGCTCGATGAGGCCGGTGGCGAGGGCGAGGAGGTAGTAGCGGACCAGGTAGTCGGCCTGGGTCTGCTCGCCGACGGCGACCTTGCGGCCGGCGGGCGAGTGGGGGCCCTCCCAGAGCGGCCAGTTGACCTCGGTGATCCAGCAGCGGTCGCCGACCGCCGGGGCGGTGTCGGCGATGGCCTTGAGCTGGAGGACCTTGTCGACGGTGTCGTAGCCGTACTGGCGGGCCTCGGGGGCGCCGCGGCGGTCGACGTAGAGCAGGCTCGAGAGGACGTCGAAACGGAAGTCGCCCCACTCGGCGAGGTTGAGCAGGGCGGCGGTGACGTGGAACTCGTAGTCGATGACCGCCGGGCCCAGCAGCTCGACCGGGCCGTGGCGGCGCAGGATCTCGCCGGCGGCGGTGGCGAGCTTCACGTACTCGCGGTGGTTCCACAGGCCCCACTTGCTGCGGTTGATGGCCTGGCCGATCTGGAAGCGGCGGCCGTAGGGCAGGAAGCGGCCGGCGAGCTCTTCGATCGCCGCCCGCCAGCGGGCCGGGTCGCGGACCAGCTCGCGGTTCTGGGGCAGGGCGAAGGTGAGGTCGAGGCCGCGGGCGTGGAGCTCGCGGGCCAGCTCCTCTTCGGCGCGGTGGTCCTGCTGCCAGGGGTGGAGGCGGAGGAGGACGTTCTCGACCCCGAGCCCGTCGACGAGGGCGAGCAGGGCGTCGGGGCTCTCGGGCCAGGGGCGGAGCGCGATCCCGACGCCGCCAAAGGGCCGAGGCTCGCGGTAGAGCTCGCGCCGCAGCTCGCGGTAGCGGCGCCGCAGCCGCGGCAGGCGGGCCAGGAACAGCCCGGTCATGAAGAGGTAGTCGCCGGTGTGGCTCAGCCGCAGCGCGGCGCGCTCGAGGCGGCCGGCGTGCTGGTGCGGCTGGTCGGACAGCGGGTCCCAGACCACCAGGTCGCGGCGCGAGGCGCCGGCCGGCGGCGGCGGGATGTGGACGTGGGCGTGGCGCGGCTGGACGGCCTCGAGCAGCGAGGCGAGCGGGTGGCGGACGATCCGCCGGAGAGCGATCTTGGCGCGGAAGCCGTGGTGGGAGAGCAGGTAGAGCAGCCAGCGCAGGCCGGTGGTCTCGCGACCCCAGTAGGCGTCGAGGAACAGCCGCCGGTGGCGGCGCTCGAAGATGCGCAGCCGGGCGAGGTCGCGGATGCGGCGCAGCAATGTCAGGCGGACCCCGGTACGCGCCCGGTTGAGATCGACCAGGTAGACGGCGGGTGGGCCGTCCTCTCGCAGACCGGGTTCGGGCGCCGGCCGCAACAGCACGTTGCCCACTGAGACGTCGCGGTGCCAGATGCCGGCGCGGTGCAGCCGGGCGAGCGCCGCGCCCAGCTCGCGGAGCAGCGCCTCCGGGTCGACCTGCGGGAACTCCTGGCGCGCCCGGCCGGCGTTCAAGGCGCGGAAGAAGTAGCGCGCCTCGAAGACGCCTTCGAGGCGGCCGGTGACGAAGTAGCTGGGCCCGGTCGACGCCACGCTTTCGACCAGCAGCACCGGCTCGGGGGTGGGGACGCCGGCCGCCGCCAGCGCCCGGGCGGCGCGCCAGCTCCGGGTCGCCTTGCTGCCGGCGAGGCGGCGCCTGAGCCGTGCCCGCAGCCCCTGGTTGCGGAACTGCTTGACCACTACCTCGCGCCGCCCGCCGGGGGTCTCGAGGTCGGCGGCGTAGAGATAGTTGCGTCCCCAGTGGAGGGTCTGGCGGGCGCTCGCCGGGTCGATCAACCGGCGAACCGCGGCCTCCAGGTCGGGGGGCCGCCAGGCGGCCGCCACCTCGCCCTCGAGCCCGGTGAAGGCGAACCGCTCGTAGCTCGCCGGCGCGGCCGCCGCCGGCTGGACCTCAGTCCGCGGCAATCCGGAACTCCTCGGGGTGGAGCGTGGCGTCGGGCTCGAGCCGCACCCGGGTCCCCAGCCGCTCCTCGATCTCGCGCAGCACCGCCGCCCGCTCGCCGGCCAGCGCGCCGGTGATCCAGGGATGGGCGTGGAGGGTGAGCGGCCGCCCGGCCAGCTCGGCGCGAGCGAGCGCCTGGCGGCGGACCTCCAGACACAGCAGCCACGGGGCCTGCAGCCGGCCGCGGCCCCGGCAGCAGGGGCAAAGCTCGCTGAGCCGCGCCTCGAGGTCGACCCGGCGGCGCTGGCGGGTGATGGTCACCAGCCCGAAGTCGCCGACCTCGGACATCTGACTGACGGCGCGGTCGGTGGCCAGCTCGGCCGCGAGCGCCGCCCGCAGCCGCTCGCGGTTGGCCGCCTCCACCAGGTCGATGAAGTCGATGACCACGATGCCGCCCAGGTCGCGCAGCCGGAGCTGGCGGACCACCTCGCGGGCCGCCTCCAGGTTGGTGGCCAGCGCGGTCTCCTCGAGGTCGTGCTCGCCGACGTAGCGGCCGCTGTTGACGTCGATGGCGACCAGCGCCGCGGTCGGATGGATGAGCAGATACCCGCCCGAGGGCAGCCAGACCCGCGCGCGGCGCAGTCGCTCGATCTCGCGCTCGACCCCGAAGCGCTCGAAGAGCGGCGTCGAGCCGTCGTCGAGCCGCACCCGGCCGGCCAGCTCCGGGGCCATGCCGGCCACGAAGTCGAGCACCAGCCGGTGGGTGTCGCGGTCGTCCACCCACAGCGTCTCGACCGCCTCGGTGAAGCGGTCGCGGACCGCCTTGAGCACCGGGTCGAGCTCGCCGCGGACCAGGGCCGGCGCCCGGGCGGCCGCCGCCTGACCCCGCACCTCCTCCCACCGGCGCTCGAGCTGGGCGAGGTCGGCGGCCAGCGCCTCGCCGTCGCGGCCGGCGGCCGCGGTGCGCACGATCAGGCCGCCGCCGCGCGGCTCGAGCCCGGCGGCGATCGCCCCCAGCCGCTCGCGCTCTTCGGCCGGCAGGCGCCGCGAGACGCCGCAGACCTGCCGCCCGGGGAGCAGCACCAGGTAGCGGCCGGGGAGCGCCACGTGGGTGGTGAGCCGCGCCCCCTTGCCGGGCAGCGGGTCCTTGACCACCTGGACCAGCAGCTCCTGGCCGGCAACCAGCAGCTCGCCGACCGGCGGCGAGACGTGGGCCGCCGGCTCGCCGTCCAGCGCGGTGTCGGCCGCGTCCTCGACGGACCCGTCGGCGTCGGGCGCCGCTTCCGCGAGCCCCGGGCCGCCGTCCTCCGGCGCGCCGGCGAGCGGCTCGTCCAGATCGGACGCTTCCGGGTCCACCGCCTCCGGGTCCGAGGCCTCCGGGTCCGCGGCCTCCGGGTCCGGCGGTCCGGGCCCCGAGGCCTCGCCGGCGAAGAGGAAGGCGTGGCGCTCGAGCCCGACGTCGACGAAGGCCGCCTGCAGCCCCGGCACCACCCGCGTCACCCGCCCGCGGTAGAGGTTGCCCACCAGGCTGCGGCAGTGGGCGTCCTCCAGCTCCAGCTCGGCCAGCCGCCCGTCCTCGAGCAGGGCGATCCGGGTGTGGTGCGCGTCGCGCGCGATCAGCAGGGTGTCGGACACCGCGACCGCATTATTTCCCAGCGGCACCGCCGCCAAGTCGACTCAGCGGTTCACGTGGCGACGGAAGTCGACGCCCAGGATCAGCCCGGCGGCGATGAAGTTGGCGAGCGTGAACGATCCGCCGTAGGAGAGGAACGGCAGCGGGATGCCGGTGATCGGCACCAGCCCGACCACCATGGCGGTGTTGTAGAGCACGTAGAAGGCGAACCCCGAGAGCAGACCCACCACCAGCAGGATCCCCTCGCGGTCGCGGGCGCGGGTCGCCACCCGCGCGCCGTTGAGGATGTAGACCGAGTAGAGGGTGAGCACCAGGGCCACCCCCAGGAACCCCCACTCCTCGGCCAGCACCGCGAAGATGAAGTCGGTGTGGCGGGCCGGCAGGAAGCGGAGCTGGCTCTGGGTGCCCTGCTGGTAGCCGCGCCCCAGGAGCTGCCCCGAGCCGACCGCGATCTTGCTCTGCCGGAGCTGATAGCCCGCTCCCAGGGGATCGCGCTCGGGGGCCAGGAAGGTCTTCACCCGGTCCTTCTGGTAGTCCATCATCACGAACTGCCACAAACCGGCCCCCAGCAAACCGACCACCAGGCCGCCGGCCAGCGCGTGCCGCCACCGCACGCCGGCCAGGAGCAGCATCCCGGCCAGCACCGGCAGGAACATCGCCGCCCCGCCGAGGTCGGCCTGCAGCGCCACCAGCACCATCGGCGCCGCCACCACGAGGCCGGCGACCAGGATCTGATACGGCCGCACGTGGCTCTGGTTGAGCCCCGCCAGATAGCGCGCCAGCAGCAGCGCCGCCGACAGTTTGGCGAACTCCGAGGGCTGGAATCTCAGGCCTCCGAAGCCCAGCCAGCTCCGCGCTCCGCCCCCCTCCTCGCCGACCAGCAGCACCAGCAACAGCAGCACCAGGGTCACCGTGTAGATGAACAGCGCGAACTTGGTCAGCAGCTGGTAGTCGACGCTGAAGGAGACCAGGAAGGCGATCAGGCCGACCCCCACCCAGGCCGCCTGCCGCGGCAGGTAGTCGACCGCCAGCTCGGCGCTGGCGCTGTGGACGGTGACCAGCCCGACCCCCGCCAGCAGCAGGGCGGCGACCAGCAGACCCCACCTGACCCGCGCCAGGTGGCGTAGCGCCGGACGCTCGTCAGGTAGCGCGACGAGGACCGAGTAGGTCCCGGTAGTAGGTCTCATAGAGGATCTTGGCCAGCGGCGCCGCCGCCCGCGAGCCCTTGCCGCCGTGCTCGACGAAGACCACCACGACCAGCTGGCGGTCGCCGGCGCTGGCGAAGGAGGCGAACCAGGCGTGGTCGCGCTTTTCGAAGGGCAGCTCTTCGTTGTCCATCCAGGTCTTCTGCTGCACCACCTGGACGGTGCCGGTCTTCCCCGCCACCTCGACCCCGGGCACCCTGGCGGTGCCACCGGTGCCGCCGTCGTTGACCACCGCCCACAGCGCGTGACGGACGGCCTCCAGCACTTTGGGGTCGAGGTCGGTCGGCGCCGGAGGCGGCGGCGAGTCGGTCTTGCGCAGGTGGGGGGCCAGCCGCTGCCCGCCCGCCACCGTGGCCATCATCGAAGCGAGCTGCAGCGGGGTGGCGAGCAGCGGCCCCTGGCCGATCGCCACCGAGATGGTCTCGCCCGGGTACCAGGGTGAGCCGCGCCGCCGGAGGCTCCACTCGGGGTCGGGCACCAGGCCGCTCTTCTCGCCGGCGATGTCGAAGCCGGTCGCCTCGCCCAGACCCAGCCGCCGCGCGTACTGGGCGATCCGGGTGATCCCCAGCTTCTGCCCCAGGTAGTAGAAGAAGACGTCGCACGACTCCTTGATCGCCTGGTGCAGGTTGACCCAGCCGTGGCCGTTGCGCTTCCAGCAACGGAAGCGCCGGTTGTAGATGCGGGTCGAGCCCGGGCAGTAGACCACCTCGTGGGGACCGATCACGCGCTCGGTGAGACCGGCCACCGCCAGCACGATCTTGAACACCGACCCCGGGGCGTAGGCGCTCTGGATGGCGCGGTTCTGGAGCGGGTGGTGCGCCGCGTCGCGCAGCTCCTCCCAATCCGCGGGATGGAGGCGCCGGGCGAACAGGTTGGGGTCGTAGGTCGGCGACGAGACCAGCACCAGGACCTCGCCGGTCACCGGGTCGAGGGCGACGGCGGCGCCCACCTTGCCCTCGAGGAAGCGCGCCGCCTCCTGCTGGAGCTCGAGGTCGAGAGCCAGGGTGAGGCTCGCGCCCGGGCGCGCCGCCACCTGGCCCGACTCTTCCCGCACCAGCCCGCGGCTGTCGACGATCACCACCCGCTCGCCGTCCTCGCCGCGGAGCAGGTGGTCGAAGCTCTCCTCGACGCCCTTCTTGCCCACCAGGTCGCCGCCCCGGTAGGGGCTCCCCGGGCGCGACAGGTCGTCGGTGGTGACCTCGCCCAGGTGGCCCACCGAGTGGGCGATCAGCGGCCCCTGGCGGTAGAGCCTCAGGTGGCCGACGTCGACCTCGAACTCGGGGTACTCGAGCGCCGAGACCTCGAAGCGGGCGACCTGCGACAGCGACAGCCGCTCGGCGACCAGCAGGGGGGTGAACGGCGAGGCCCCCCGGCTGCGCTCGACGACCGCGGCGAGCTCGGCCGCCGGCCGCTCGAGGATGCCGGCCGCGAACTCGAGCGCCCGCCCCACGTCGGCGCTCCGCGAGCGGTCGAGCAGCAGGTTGTAGCTGGGGACGTTCTCCACCAGCAGCCGGCCGTGGCGGTCGTGGATCAGGCCGCGGGGGGCGCGGATCGGCACCTTGCGCAGCCGGTTGTTGTCGGCCTGCTCGCGGTAGCGGTCGCCCTGGACCACCTGCACGAACCAGTAGGTCGACGCCACCACGACCAGGGCGGCGACGAAGACGATCTGCAGCCGCGGCAGCCGCGCCACCAGGTCGTCGCGGTGCTCGCGGACCTGCTTCATCGGCGATCGAAGCGCAGCTTGGCGGTGCGGGTGCGGCGCCACAGCTCGACCCGCGCCCGCAACCGGGTGTGAATGAGGAAGATCACCGTGCCGATCAGGCCGGCGCTCACCGTCCGCGTCACCACGGCGAGCGGCAGCGGCATGGCGGGAGCGGGGAGGAGCAGCAGGCTGACGGCCACCAGGATCACCTCCTGAACGGCGGCGGCGAGGGCGAAGAGCAGGAAGACGCCGTTGGCCCGCCGGATGACCAGCCGCTGCGCCGCATAGGCGGTTCCGTAGCCGATGATCGTATCAGCGACCCCGTGCAGTCCGAACAGCCCGCCGGTCAGGGCGTCGGTGACCAGCCCGGCCGCCATCCCGCCCAGCACCCCGGCCAGGGTGTTGCCGTCGAGGCCGTGGAAGACCAGCACCACCAGGAAGAGGTCGACCCCTTCGCTGAAGCCGGGCACCAGCCGCACCCCGGCGATGTGGAGCACCACCGCCACCAGCAGGGCGAGCGCGAACTTAAGGGCGCGCATCGGGAAGCGCCTTGCGGATCTCCTCGGGCACCGGCTCGCGGTCGAGGACGTAGACCTGGTCGAGCACCCCGAAGTCGACCCGGGGGGTCAGACGGATGCGGTGGAACAGCTCGGTGCCGGGCTCGACCGAGACGACGGTGCCCACCGGCAGCCCGCGCGGGTAGACCCCGTCGATGCCGGCGGTCACCACCAGGTCGCCGACCTCGACGTCGGCCTGCAGCGGCACGAAGTGGAGCTCGAGGCCGCCGCGCGAGGCCCCGCGCACCAGACCCTGCCGGCGGGTGCGCTGGATCATGGCGCCGACGCTGGCGGCGCGGTCGGTGATCAGCTGGACCTTGGCGTAGCGGCCGGCGGCGACCACCACCCGCCCGACCAGCCCGCGCCCGGAGACCACCGGTTGGTTGACCCCGACGGCGCCGGCCGGCACCGACAGCACCAGGGTCTGGAGCCAGGAGGCGTGGTCGATGTAGACCACGTCGGCCACCCGCACCGGGACCTCCACCGTCGCCGAGTAGTCGAGCGCCGCCTCCAGCCGGCGCAGCTCGTCCTCGACGCCGGCGCGGCGGATCGCCTCGCGGCGCAGCGCCTGGACCTCCTCGCGGAGTCGCCGGTTCTCGGCCGCCAGCAGGCGCTGGGAGGCGATCTCGCCGGCCAGCCGGTCGGCGGCGTCGCCGACCACCGCCACCAGCGAGCCGAAGGGCGCCACCACCCTCAAGAGGGTACCCTCGAGATAGCTGCGCTCGCCGGTCGGGTCGGGGAGCTGGATGGTCAGGAGCACCAGCTGGAGGACCAGCAGCCCGGCCAGCAGCCCGCGGGTGCGGCGCTCGGTCACGTGGCCCGCCCCCCGCACCCGTGGCGCGGCGCACCCTGCGTCGCGGGCGGGGCGCAGGTCGGCGGCATGGGCTGCGCGCGCCCTCTAGCGGATCGAGACCTTGCGCAGCAGATCGATGTCCTCGAGCACGCGCCCGGTGCCCAGCACCACCGAGGCCAGCGGGTCCTCGGCCAGCACCACCGGCAGCCCGGTCTCGTTGCGCAGCCGCTGGTCCAGCCCGCGCAGCAGCGAGCCGCCGCCCGACAGCACGATCCCCTTGTCCATGATGTCGGCCGACAGCTCGGGCGGGGTGCGCTCGAGGGCCATCCGCACCGCCTCGACGATGGTGGTCACCGGCTCGGTCAGCGCCTCGCGGATCTCGGCGTCGGTGATCGGCAGGGTCTTGGGCACCCCTTCGATCAGGTCGCGGCCCTTGATCTCGACCTTGATCTCCTCCTTGAGCTGGAAGGCCGAGCCGAGATCGATCTTCACCCGCTCGGCCGAGCGCTCGCCGATCAGCAGGTTGTACTTGCGCTTGAGGTACTGGATGATCGCGTCGTCCATCTCGTTGCCGGC
>JBFGCA010000153.1:0-8721 GCA_041567315.1 Thermoanaerobaculia bacterium
GCATTGCGGCGAACGGTTCCGGCGGGTAAGATTTGCCCGGTAACGGAGTGCCGTAACGAAGCGTCTGGGAGCCAGCGGATGAAGACAGCGAAACTGATTCTCGAGGACAAAGAGTATGAGCTGCCGGTGATCGTCGGCAGCGAGGGCGAGGTGGGCGTCGACGTCAGCAAGCTGCGGGCGCAGAGCGGCACCATCACCTACGACCCGGGCTACGGCAACACCGGCTCGTGCTCGAGCGCCATCACCTTCATCGACGGCGAGCGCGGCATCCTGCGCTACCGCGGCTATCCCATCGAGCAGGTGGCCGAGTCCGCCAAGTTCACCGAGGTCTGCTACCTGCTGATCTACGGCGAGCTGCCGTCGCGTCGCAAGCTCGAGGAGTTCCGCACCACCCTGCGGCGCCACACCCTGATCCACGAGGACATGAAGAAGTTCTTCGAGGGCTACTCGATGGAGGCCCACCCGATGGCCATCCTGTCCTCGATGGTGGCGGCGCTGTCCTCCTACTACCGCGGGGCGCGGACCGACGAGGACGTCGACCTCAACATCATCCGGCTGCTGGCCAAGACCTCGACCATCGCCGCCTTCTCGTTCAAGAAGTCGATCGGGCAGCCGTTCGTCTACCCGCGCAACGACCTCTCCTACACCCAGAACTTCCTGCACATGATGTTCGCGGTGCCGGCCGAGCCCTACGAGGTGCCGGCGGTGGTCGACGACGCGCTCAACCTGCTGCTCATCCTGCACGCCGACCACGAGCAGAACTGCTCGACCTCGACGGTGCGGATGGTGGGCAGCAGCCAGGCCAACCTGTTCGCCTCGATCTCGGCCGGCATCAACGCCCTCTGGGGCCCGCTCCACGGCGGCGCCAACCAGAAGGTGATCGAGATGCTGCAGATGATCCGCAACGACGGCAGCAACTACCAGAAGTACGTCGACCTGGCCAAGGACAAGGCCTCCGACTTCCGACTGATGGGCTTCGGGCACCGGGTCTACAAGAACTACGACCCGCGGGCGCGGCTGCTCAAGCGCTCCGCCGACGCGGTGCTGGAGCAGCTCGGGGTCAAGGACCCGCTGCTCGACATCGCCCGCAACCTCGAGAAGGTGGCGCTCCAGGACGACTATTTCGTGGAGCGCAACCTCTACCCCAACGTCGACTTCTACAGCGGCATCCTCTACCGGGCGATGGGCATCCCCACCAACATGTTCACGGTGATGTTCGCCCTCGGGCGGCTGCCGGGCTGGATCGCCCACTGGCGCGAGATGCGCGAGGACCCCTCGGGCCGCATCCACCGCCCGCGCCAGATCTACACCGGCGAGCAAGAGCGGGCCTTCGTGCCGCTCGACGATCGTTAGGGTTGCTAGCCGCGAGCCAGCGTCCGGGTGCGTGCTAGCGTGCCGCGCGCCATGGCGGCGGAGGAGTTCCCGGCCCCGCGACCCCCGGGGACACGACCCCCGACCGACGGCGGGCGGCCGGGCGAGGTCCCCCGGGCGGCGCTGCGGCGCCCGCCGCTGTGGGTGCGGGTCGCGCTGGTGCTGCTGGGCTGGACCCTGATCCTGATCGGCATCGCCGGTCTGGTGCTGCCCGGGCTGCAGGGGGTGCTGACCATCCTCGCCGGTCTGGCGCTGCTGTCGGTGGCCAGCAACCGCGTCCACCGCTGGCTCCAGCGGCTGCTCCAGCGCTGGCCCGGCCTGCGCCGCCGGCTGGACCGCTTCCGGCGCCGCCTCCACCGGCGTCTGTCGAGGAAGTAGACGTCCCCTGCCCAGGCTGGCGCGCGAGGAGTGGCGCCTTTTGTTGACATATAGGACCAGATCGGTCCACAATCTTCGGCGCCGACGACCGCCTCTCGGAACCCCTTCCCCGAGACCCGACACCCTCCCTTCCCGATGCGCCGTCTCTTCCTCTGCCCGTCCGCATCGGCTTCGGCTGTTGCGCTGCTGACCGCCGCAGGCCTGCTGGGCGGTTGTGGCGGCGCCGCCCCGCCGGAGCGGGCGGCCGAGGGCCCGCTGGTGGTCTATTCGGGGCGCAACGAGGCGCTGATCGGGCCGCTGCTCGAGCGCTTCGAGGAGCAGGAGGGGATCGCCGTCGAGGCGCGCTACGGCGAGACCGCCGAGCTGGCGGCGACGCTCCTCGAGGAGGGCGAGCATTCGCCGGCCGACGTCTTTCTGTCGCAGGACGCCGCGGCGCTGGGCGCGCTGTCGGCGGCCGGCCGGCTGGCGCCGCTGCCGGCCGAGCTGCTCGACCGGGTGCCGGCGGGCTTCCGCTCGCCCCGCGGCGACTGGGTGGGGCTCTCGGGCCGGGCCCGCACGGTGGTCTACAACACCGAGCGGCTGACGCCGGCGGAGCTGCCGGCGAGTCTCGAGGCGGTCACCGACCCGCGGTTTCGCGGGCGCTTCGGGGTGGCGCCGACCAACGGCTCGTTCCAGGCCCACATGGCGGTCTACCGGGTGCTCCGCGGCCGCCCGGCGCTCGACCGGCTGCTGGCCGGCATGGCCGCCAACCAGCCGCTGCGGTATCCCAAGAACAGCGCCATCGTCGAGGCGGTGATCGCCGGCGAGATCGACTGGGGGCTGGTCAACCACTACTACCTGTGGCGCGCCCTGGCCGAGCGGCCCGGGGCGCCGGCGGCCAACTACTTCATGTCCGAAGGCGCCGCCGCCGGCTTCGTCAACCTGGCCGGCGCCGGGCTGGTTCGCGACCGCCCGGCGGGCCGCCGGCTGCTCGCCCATCTGCTCGCGGCGGACGGCCAGCGCTATTTCGCCGAGCAGACCTTCGAGTACCCGGTGGTGCCGGAGGTGCCGGCCGCGCCGGGGCTGCCGCCGCTGCCGCCGGCGGCCGCCGCCGAGGTGGACTTCGCCGCCGTCTCGTCGGCCCTCGAGGAGACGCTGGTGGCGATCCACGACAGCGGGCTGGTCGAGTAGGGCGTGGACCGCGCCGCCTCGCTCGCGCTGCGCCGGGGGCTGCGGGGACGCCCCAAGGTCCGCAGCGCCGCGGCTGCGCGCGGCCGGGCACCGTGGCCGCTGGCGGCGGTGGCGGTGCTCACCGCCGCGGCCGTCAACCTGCCGCTGGTCTACATCTTCGCGCGCGCCGCCGAGGGCGGGTGGAGCGCCTACCTCGCGTGGGTGGGATCGGCGCGCACCCTCGAGCTGCTGCTCCGCACCCTGGCGCTGGCGGCGGGCGTCACCGCACTGGCCCTGGCGGTGGCGGTGCCGATGGCCTGGCTGGTCAGCCGCACCGACCTGCCGGGCCGCCGCTTCTGGGCGGTGGTGGGGGCGCTGCCGCTGGTCTTCCCCTCCTATGTGGCGGCCTTCACCCTGGTGGCGGCGCTGGGGCCGCGTGGCTATCTGCAGGCCTGGCTCGCGCCGCTCGGGGTCGGGAGCCTGCCGGGTCTGGTCTACGGGTACAGCGGCGCGGTGTTGGTTTTGGGGCTCTTCACCTATCCGTACATCTACCTGCTGCTGGTGGCGGCGCTCCGCGACCTCGACCCGGCGCTCGAGGAGAGCTCGCGCAGTCTGGGGGTGGGCCGCTGGCGGACCTTCGCCCGGGTGGTCCTGCCGCAGCTCCGTCCGGCCCTCTACGGCGGCTCGCTGCTGGTTGTCCTCTACGCGCTCTCCGACTTCGGCGGCGTCTCGATCGTCCGCTACAACACCTTCACGCTGGCCATCTACAACGCCTACCGCGGGCTCTTCGACCGCTCGGTGGCGGCCGCCCTGGCCACCGCGCTGGTGCTCACCGCGCTGGTCTTCATCGCCCTCGAGGCGGTGCTGCTGCGCTCGGCGCGGCCCGGACGCCGGCGGGCGGCGCGGCCGGCGGCGGTGGTGCCGCTGGGCCGCTGGAAGCGGCCGGCGGTGGCGGCGCTGGCCCTGCTCGCCGGCCTCAACGTGGCGCTTCCCGCCGGGGTCATCGCCTACTGGGGGGTCCGCGCCCTGTGGGTGGGCAACCCGCTGGGCGGCGTCTGGCTGGCCGCCGGCCGCTCGCTGTCGGCGTCGGCGGTGGCGGCGCTGGCGGCGGTGGCGCTGGCAGTGCCGGTCGCGCTGTGGGCGGTGCGGCATCCGAGCCGCCCGGCGCGGGTGGTCGAGCGGCTGTCGCACGCCGGCTACGCGCTGCCCGGCATCGTCATCGCCCTGGCGCTGGTGTTCTTCGCCACCCGGCTGGCGCGGCCGCTCTACCAGACCCTGGCGCTGCTGGTGGCGGCCTACGTGGTCCGCTTCCTGCCCGAGGCGCTGGCCGCCACCCGCGCCTCGCTGCTGGCGGTGGCGCCGGTCTTCGAGGAGGCGGCGCGCAGTCTGGGCCGCGGGCCGCTGGCGGTGCTCGGTACGCTGACCCTGCCGCTCATCCGGCCGGGGCTGGCGGCGGGCGCCGGGCTGGTCTTCCTGACCGCCATGAAGGAGCTTCCGGCGACCCTCATCCTGCGACCGACCGGCTTCGAGACCCTGGCCACCACCATCTGGAGCGCCGCCTCCGAGGGGATCTACTCGCAGGCGGCGCTGCCGGGGCTGCTGCTGTTGCTGGCCTCGGGGGTGCCGGTCTACCTGCTGATCATCCGGCCGGCGCTGGCGCCGCGCGGGACGCCGCCCGCTACCATGACCGACTGATGCCGCCGCCGATTCTCGAAGTGCGCGACCTGGTGGTCCGCCACCACGACGTGGTGGCGGTGGACGGCGCCAGCCTGCGGATCGAGGCCGAGGGCCTGACCGCCCTGCTGGGGCCCAGCGGCTGCGGCAAGACCAGCCTGCTCCGGGCGGTGGCCGGCTTCGAGGTGCCGGCCGCCGGGCGGGTCTTCATCGGCGGCCGCGAGGTGGCCGGGCCGGGGCGCTGGGTGCCGCCCGAGGCGCGGCGGGTGGGGATGGTCTTCCAGGAGGGCGCGCTGTTCCCGCACCTCGACGTCTGGGAGAACGTGCGCTACGGGGTGCGCGAGCGGCGCCGCGGTGCCGAGCGCACCCGCGCGGCGCTCGAGCTGGTGGGGCTCGCCCACCTCGCCCGCCGCTACCCGGACGAGCTGTCGGGCGGCCAGCAGCAGCGGGTGGCGCTGGCCCGCGCCCTCGCCCCGACGCCGCGGCTGGTGCTGCTCGACGAGCCGTTCGCCGGTCTCGACGCGGCGCTGCGCACCCGGGTGCGCGAGGAGATGCGCTCGATCCTCGACCGCGCCGGGCTGGCGGCGCTGCTGGTGACCCACGACCAGGAGGAGGCGCTGAGCACCGCCGACCGCGTGGCGCTGATGCTCCGCGGGCGGATCCTCCAGGTCGGCACCCCGGAAGAGATCTACCACCTGCCGGCCAGCCTCGAGGCCGCCGAGCTGATCGGCGGCGGCCAGCTGGTCGACTGCGTGGTCGAGGACGGCGGCACCCGGTCGCCGCTGGGCACCGTCGCCGGCGACGGGCCGCCCGGACCCGGCCGGCTGTTCGTGCGCCCCGAGGACCTCGAGCAGCTCCCCGCCGCGGCGGTCGCCGGCGTCGCCGGCACGGTGGTCGAGCGGCGCTTCTTCGGCCACGACGTGCTCGACCGGGTGGGGCTCGAGGACGGCCGGACGGTAGAGGTCCGGGTGCTGTCCTCGGCCACCGTGCCGCTGGACTCGGCGGTCCGGCTGCGGCTCCGCGACCGCGTCTACCGGGTCTTTCCGCCACCGTCTGCCTGAGGATCGGCGGCGCTCGGCCGCGGCGTTGGCCGCGTGGCTGCCATGGCGGCACTTCCAGGCTCCGAAAGGCCAGAAACCACAGCATGTTGTGGTCTTCTTGACAGGGTCTCCACCATCTTGTAGGGTGCGCCCGCCTCTTGAAATCCTTCCGAGGCGCTACCCGCGAAAAGTGGGAGCTCCGGGGCATTTGGGTGGTGGGTCGAGGGTCGCTCTCTTTCTCTGGCGTGCGCGAAGGGACGCATTCCCGCTCGGAGGGGGAGCGGTCGAGGAGTCGCGAACGCGGGCTGGGCAGTGGTGTGCGCGCGTAGTCAGTTCCGAGAGATCCTAGGAGGTCAGATGCCGGTCACCAGGGTCGTCAAGCGCACCGGCGAGATCGCCGATTTCGACGAGGAGCGGATCCGCAACGCCATCCTCAAGGCGGTGATGGCCACCGGGTGCGAGCTGGCGACCGACCGCCTCGACGCCATCGTCGGGGGCGTGGTGGAGGAGGTCCGCGGCCGCTTCACCGAGTTCTTCCCCAACGTCGAGAACATCCAGGACCTGGTCGAGAAGCACCTCGTCCTCGACGGCCACTACGAGATCGCCAAGGCCTACATCCTCTACCGCGCCGAGCGCCGCAAGGTGCGCGAGCAGGCCAAGCGGCGGGCCATCGAGGACGCCCGCCTGGGCAAGCTCACGGTCACCAAGGCCGACGGCCGGCAGGCGCTGTTCAACGTCAAGAAGATCGAAGACACGCTGCGCCGCGCCGCCGAGGGGCTGGACGGCGAGCTGGCCTTCGGGGCGCTGGTCCGCGAGGTGATCAACAACGTCTACGACGGCATCCCCACCCAGCAGATCGGGCAGGCGATGGTGCTGTCGGCGACCGCCCACATCGAGCGCGATCCGGCCTACGGCTGGCTGGCCGCGCGGCTGCTGCTGGAGACCCTCTACAAGGAGATCTTCAAGCGCTCGACGCGGCCCGAGGAGCGCGACGCCGTCTACCGCGGCGCCTTCCGGCAGGGCATCCGGCTGGGCGTCGACGGCGGGCTGCTGGACCGGCGGCTGGCCGGCTTCGACCTCGACCTGTTGGCCGCCAGCCTGCGGCCGGAGCGCGACCGGCTGTTCCAGTACCTGGGGCTGCAGACCCTGACCGACCGCTACTTCGTGCGCGCCGGGGGGCGGCCGCTGGAGACCCCGCAGGCCTTCTGGATGCGGGTGGCGATGGGTCTGGCGGTGGACGAGCCGGAGCGCAACGAGCGGGCGCTCGAGTTCTACGAGCTGATGTCGGAGCTGCGCTACGTGCCCTCGACCCCGACGCTGTTCCACTCGGGGACGGTCCATCCGCAGCTCAGCTCGTGCTACCTCACCACCATCGCCGACGACCTCGACCACATCTTCAAGTCGCTGGCCGACAACGCCCGGCTCTCCAAGTGGTCGGGGGGGCTGGGCAACGACTGGACCAACGTCCGCGCCACCGGCGCCCCCATCAAGAGCACCCACGTCGAGAGCCAGGGGGTGGTGCCGTTCCTCAAGATCGCCAACGACGTCACCATGGCGATCAACCGCAGCGGCAAGCGGCGCGGCGCCACCTGCGCCTATCTCGAGACCTGGCACTACGACGTCGAGGACTTCCTCGACCTGCGTCGCAACACCGGCGACGAGCGCCGCCGCACCCACGACATGAACACCGCCAACTGGATCCCCGACCTGTTCATGAAGCGGCTGGAGGCGGACGAGGAGTGGACGCTGTTCTCGCCCGACGAGACCCCCGACCTCCACGGGCTCTACGGGCGCCGGTTCGAGGAGCGCTACCGCGAGTACGAGGCGCAGGCGGAACGCGGCGAGATGCGGCTGTGGAAGAAGATCCCGGCCCGCAGCCTGTGGCGCAAGATGCTGACCATGCTGTTCGAGACCGGGCACCCCTGGATCACCTTCAAGGACGCCTGCAACGTCCGCTCGCCGCAGGACCACGCCGGGGTCATCCACTCCTCGAACCTGTGCACCGAGATCACCCTCAACACCTCGCCCGAGGAGACCGCGGTCTGCAACCTGGGATCGGTCAACCTGGCGCGGCACGTCGAGGGCGGGGCGCTCGACCGCGAGCGGCTGGCGGCCACCGTCAGGACCGCCATCCGCATGCTCGACAACGTCGTCGACATCAACTTCTACCCCACCGAGGAGGCGCGGCGCTCCAACCTCAGGCACCGGCCGATCGGGCTCGGGGTGATGGGTCTGCAGGACGCGCTCTTCGATCTCGACCTGCCGTTCGAAAGCGAGGAGGCGCTCGAGTTCGTCGACGCCACCCAGGAGCAGATCGCCTACCACACCATCCTGGCCTCGGCCGAGCTGGCGGCGGAGCGCGGCGCCTACGGCTCCCACCCGGGCTCCAAGTGGGAGCGCGGCATCCTGCCGCTCGACACCCTGGACCTGCTGGAGCAGGAGCGCGGGGTGCCGGTCGAGGTGTCGCGCAGCCAGCGGCTCGACTGGCAGCCGGTGCGCGAGGCCATCCGCCGCCACGGAATGCGCAACTCCAACACCATGGCGATCGCCCCCACCGCCACCATCTCCAACATCGCCGGCTGCTTCCCGTGCATCGAGCCGATCTACAAGAACATCTACGTCAAGGCCAACATCAGCGGCGAGTTCACGGTGGTCAACCGCTATCTGGTGGAGGAGCTCAAGGACCTGGGGCTGTGGAGCGACGAGATGCTCGAGCAGCTCAAGTACTGCGACGGCAACGTGTCGCTGATCCCCGAGCTGCCCGAGGCACTCAAGCGGAAGTACAAGGAGGCGTTCGAAATCGACCCCGTCTGGTGTCTCAAGATGACCGCCGCCCGCGGCAAGTGGATCGACCAGAGCCAGTCTCACAACGACTTCTTGAAGGGGACCTCCGGCAAGCGGCTGTCGGAGGTCTACGTCGCGGCCTGGAGGATGGGTCTCAAGACCACCTACTATCTGCGCAGCCTGGCCGCCACCCAGATCGAGAAATCGACCCTCGACGCCGCCAAGTACGGCTACACCCAGAAGCGCGAGTACGACCTGCCGATGGCGGCGTCGGCCGGGGCCGGAGCCGCCCCTCCGGGAGCCGCCCAGCCCGCCTACGGCGGCA
>JBFGCA010000154.1:0-8653 GCA_041567315.1 Thermoanaerobaculia bacterium
CGTAGCATTCCGTGACTAGTGTTCCGTATGGCAAGTTCCTTGTCACATCGAGAGCGGCGAAGCGCCCGCTGGGCAAGGCGCGACGAGCGAGCATATCGAGGCTATATGCGACCGAGGAGCAACGCCGCCCAGCGGGATGCAACGCCGCTCGAATGTAAAGGAACTTGCCGCACGGGACACTAGAGGGTCGAAGATGGCATTTCAGTGGATGCTGCTGGCGCTGGGGCTGGCGCTGCTGATCGTCGGCGCCGAGCTGCTGGTGCGGGGCGCTTCGCGGCTGGCGGCGGCGGCCGGACTGCCGTCGCTGGTCATCGGGCTGACGGTGGTGGCCTACGGCACCAGCGCCCCCGAGCTGGCGGTCAGCCTGCAGGCCGGCCTCGCCGGCAGCGCCGACATCGCGCTCGGCAACGTGGTCGGCAGCAACATCTTCAACGTGCTGTTCATCCTCGGCGTCTCGGCGCTGGTGGCGCCCCTGACGGTGGCCTCGAAGCTGGTGCGGCTCGACCTGCCGATCCTGGTCGTGGTTTCCGCCGCCGTCATCGTGCTGGGCCGCGATGGCCGGATCGGCCAGCTGGAGGGGGCAGTGCTGGCGATCGCCGGCATCCTCTACACCGTCTTCCTGATCCGCCAGGGCCACCGCGAGGGCCGGCCGGCCGAGGACGGCGGACCACCGCCGTCCGACCCCGGCCGGGTGTGGCCGGGGGCGCTCGCCCTGGTGGCAGTGGGTCTGGCGCTGCTGGTGCTCGGCGCCCGCTGGCTGGTGGAGGGCGCGGTCGCGGTGGCGCGCGGCGCCGGGGTGAGCGAGCTGGTCATCGGCCTCACCCTGGTCGCCGCCGGCACCTCGCTCCCCGAGGTCGCCACCTCGGTGGTCGCCAGCCTGCGGGGCGAGCGCGACATCGCGGTCGGCAACGTGGTGGGCAGCAACCTGTTCAACATCCTCTGGGTGCTGGGGCTGGCGAGCGCCGTCTCGCCGGCCGGCGTCGGGGTGGCGGCGGCCGCCCTGCGCTTCGACCTGCCGGTGATGCTGGCGGTGGCGGTGGCCTGTCTGCCGGTCTTCTTCACCGGCTGGGTCATCGCCCGCTGGGAGGGCGCCCTGTTCCTGGGCTACTACCTGGCCTACGTCGCCTTCCTGCTGCTCGCCTCCTCGCAGCACGCCGCCCTGCCGGTGTTCAACGCCGTCATGCTGCGCTTCGTCCTGCCGCTGACCGCAATCACCCTGCTGGTGCTGACCGCCGGCTGGCTTCGCACCCTGCGCCGGGCCCGCCGCACCCACGGCGGCTGACGGAAGCCCGGGGCGGCGCCGGTACAATCGCTGCCCGCCCGATCGGGGTCACGGTGAACCACGCCGGGGGCGTGACCTTCGCGCGATCCGGGTGTCTAGCAAGGGTGTCGGATTGTCGAAGGCGGCAGCGGCCGGTGAGCTATCGGACGAGCAGCTGGTCTCCAGCTACCTCGCGGGGGGCAGGCGCGACGACCGTCTGTTCGCCGAGCTGTTCCGCCGGCACCGCCGCGCCGTGTGGCACCGCTGCTACGCCTTCTTCGACAACGCGCTGGACGCCGAGGATTTGACGCAGGAGGTCTTCTTCACGGTCTATCGCAAGCTCCCGCAGTTCCGGGGCGAGGCGTCGCTGCGCACTTGGCTCGAGCGCGTCGCCACCAACACCTGCAAGAACGAGCTCCGCCGGCGCTCGCGCCGTCCGCGCACGCTCGACGGGCCGGTCGAGGTGGTAGCCCGGTACCGACCCTCCGAGGCCCCGGGGCCGGCGGCGGTGACCGAGGCGAGGCGGGCCGGCGAGCGGCTGGTCGCCGCCTTCGCGGCGCTGAGCGAACCGGAGCGCCGGCTGCTGCAGGACGCCGACGTCGACAAGAAGCCCTACAAAGAGATCGCCGCCGATCTGGGGATCTCGCTGAGCGCCGCCAAGATGCGCGTGCTCCGCACCCGGCTGGCCTTCAAGCAGGCCTACTCTCGGCTGGCAGAACCCGCAGAAAGGAATCCCGATGACTGAGCATCCACCTCTGGATCGACTCCGCTCGCTCCTCGCCGGCGAGCTGGGGGAGGGGCAGAAGGAGGCCCTGGTCGAGCACCTGACGGGGTGCGAGAACTGCTTCCTGACGGTCGAGGCGCTGTGGCGCGACGAGGAGCCGCTGGCCGCCATCGACGCCCGGCCCGACCTCGACGACGACACCGCCGAGCGGCTCGAGCGCCGCCTGCTGTCGCGCATCCACCTGGCGAGCTTCGGCAACTCGCTGGCCTGGCTGACCACCGAGGGCTTCCTGCGGGTCGTGCTCGGGCTGCTGCGGCCGTTCCTGGCCCCCTCGTCGGCGGCGGCCAGGGCGGCCTCCAGGGGGAAGCGGCGATGATCGACCTGGAGATCGCCCGCCGCCTCGTCAGCACCCTGGCCAGCCGCTTCATCGCCTTCGTCCCCACCCTCATCGCGACGCTCCTGATCCTGGCCGCCGGCTGGTTGCTCAGCCGGCTGGCGCAAGGTCTCGTCCGGCGCTTCCTCGAGCGCCTCGAGCTCGACGAGCGGGTCGCCGAGGGCGACCTCGATCGGACGCTTTCCCGGATCGGTTTCGAGCGCTCCCCCAGCCAGCTCATGGCGCGGCTCGTCTTCTGGCTGTTCTTCCTGTGCTTCATCGTCTTGGCGCTCGAGAACCTGGGGCTCGACTTTTCGCAGCTGCCGGTGCGCTCGTTCATCGGCTACCTGCCGGCAGTGCTGGGGGCGATCCTGATCCTGATCGCCGGCACGTTGCTGGCGGCCTTTCTGGGCCGCGCCACCGACGCCGCCCTGGCCGGCATGGGGATCGACCAGCACCGCCGGCTGGGTGGTCTGGTGCGGGTGCTGCTGCTGGCCATCACCCTGGTGGTGGTGGTCGAGCAGCTGGGCTTCGACGTCAGCCTGCTCAGCCAGACCTTCGCCAACCTGTTGACCATCATCGCCGCCGGGCTGGTGCTGACCTTCGCCTGGGGCGGCAAGGAGGTGGCGCGCAACGTCCTCGCGGGCTACTACGTGCGCGAGCAGTTCGCGGCCGGCGACCGGCTGGTGCTGGAGGGGCGGGAGGCGACGGTCGAGGAGGTCGGTCCGCTCAGCACCCGCCTGCGGACCGAGCGGGGCGCCCTGATCGTCCCCAACCGCAGCCTGGTCGAGTCCGCGGTCGAGACCGTCGAGGGGTGAAAGAAAGCCCCGGGACGCGGGTGGCGCCCCGGGGCCGAGAAGAAGGGGACGAACGCCCCCTTACAGCACGTCGAAGGAGACCCGGAGCAGCAGGTTCTGCCGGGTCTGGGTCTCGTCGAGGACCTGCGGCAGCCGCAGCAGGTCGAGGGTGTAGTCGATCGACAGGTAGCGGGTAAGCCGGAAGCTCAGCGTGTTCCGCCAGTCGAGGGTCGGCTCGCCGGTGTCATCGAGATCAGCGAACACCTCGAGGTCGGTGATGTAGGAGAGCACCCGGGTCAGCCGGACGTTACCGGTCACCGTGGTCTCGAAGCCCTCCTGATTGACGTCGTCGATCTCGAACAGGTCGAGCTCCGGGGTCGCCAGCAGATCGCTGACCACGAAGGCGTCGTTGAACCGGTTCTGCCGGAAGCCGACGCCGCCCCGCCAGTTGACCGTCGCGGTGCGGTTGCGGAGCAGCCGCACGTTGATGCCGAAGCCCTCGCGGAGCCGGAGCGAGCCGAAGCCGTCGGCCGTCCGGTACTGCTCGTTGGCCGGCACGTCGAGCAGGGTGCGGGTCCCGTCCAGACGGTTGTAGGCGACCGTCACCGGCTCGGTGGCCAAAGTCTCGGCCGGGAAGACGTTGGTCAGCAGGCCGAACCGCGCGTAGGGCCCCCAGCGCTCGTTGAGGAAGCGGGTGTAGACGACGTCGGTCCGCAGCCGGTCCTGGATCTGCTGGGTGGGCAGGCTCTTGCCCTCCTCGGGATCGACCTGCAGGAAGCCCTCCTCCAGCTCGAAGATGCCGGAGGCGAAGTGGGGGCCGTTCTCGTAGGTCAGGTAGGCATCGAGGAAGCCCAGACCGGTGAAGCTGGTCTGGTTGGCCGCGCCCACCACCTTGTCGGTGCTGTTGAGCGTCGCGGCGGCGCCGAAGGTGACGCGCCGGGTCCAGTTGGAGACCGCCTCGGCGGTCTTGACGCCCATCTCGGCCGGGGTGACGACGCCGGCGCCGCGGAAGTTGCCGCTGCCGGGGTCGATGACCAGCTTGAAGTGGACCAGGCCGCCCTCGGGAACGAAGACGGTGGCGAAGTCCTTGCGCGCCCGGTAGGTCTCGCCGGTCCGCACGACCCGGTAGAGGCCCGGCCGCAGGAGCCAGGTCTGGGGCGGCTCGGCCTGCAGGGTGTCGGCACCGTAGCCGATGCCGTAGAGCTCGCGCTCGGCCGAGCGGATCAGCTCGTAGGTGCCCCGGTGGGGGATGTTCTGCTCGTCGACGACCTCGATCTTGAGGCCGCCCCAGCTGACCGGCACTTCGGCGGTGGCGCCGGCCGCGACGGTCACCGGGGCCTCGAGCATCTGCTTGACGGCGCCGCTGCCCACCCGCACCACGTAGGAGCCGGGGGCGACGACGATGCGCTTGCCGGTGACGCCACCGGCGACCTTGGACTCGCCCGAGAAGATCAGCACCTCGGGCTCGTCGGCGCCCTTGCTCATCGCCGGCACGAAGATGGCGCCCTGGCCGGCCGGGATCTCGGTGGCGTCCGCGGCCAGTTGCTGCTGGGCGTCGGGGGCCGTCCAGGCGTAGAACTCGTCGCCTTGGGCGGCGAGAGTCCCGGCGCCGACCAGCGCCAGGACGGCACCGACGGACAGACTGGTTCTGAGTATCGACATTCCAATGCCTCCTTTCGAGTTGAGACCGCGCGGCCAGCAGGGTCGCCAGCCGTCACGTCAGCGGCGGGAGGTCCCGCCGCGGCGGCAGCCCGAGCGCCGTCGGCGCTGCAGGGGGCCGCACTGCACTCCAATAGACACCGTCCTCAGGGGCCGGTCACATTACGGCCGGCGGCGCCGTCGCGGTCCCCATGTGACCCGCACCGACGGCGGGTGTCTATGTCTGGGAAATGTAAAGTCGAAAGGACCTGCCGGGGCTGCGGAGCCTTGCGCATCGAGCCCCGTTCGCCGATCTCAAGACCTCAGGGAGGAGTGCAGACCATGAGAATCAAAGCATTGTGGATCGCCGCCGCCCTGGCGCTGTTCCTGACCGGGACCGCCGTAGCCCAGCAGGGCGAGCCCCCCGTGGAGGGCCAGCCGGCGGCGGCCGAGCCCGCGCCAGCGCCGGCCGAACCGACCACGCAGGAGCCTGTGACGCCAGAGCCCGCAGCGGCCGAGCCCGCGGCTCAGCCGCCCTCTTCGGTCGCCGGCGGGGTGCGCTCGGCAGCCACCGAGACCGCCGCCGCCCTGGAGCGTGGCGGCCGCGGCGCCGTCGAGCAGGGGCGCTCGCTGTGGCGCGACGCCTTGATCCCGATCTGGGACCGCATCGCCGCCGCCCTGCCCGGGGTGGTCAAGGCGGTGGTGGTCCTGCTGATCTTCTGGATCGTCGCCGTCTCCGCCGGCGCCGGGGTGCGCAAGCTCCTCGGCCTGACCCGGCTCGACGATCGCGCGGCCACCGAGTGGGGCCTGGCAGGGCTGCTGCGCGCCAAGGACGGCACCGCCCGTTCCATCGAGGCAGTGGCCGGTACCTTCGTCAAGTGGGTGATCCTGCTGTTCGGCTTCGTGGCCTTCTTCCAGGCGCTGGACCTCAGCATGGTGGCGGGCCCGCTCGAGGGGATCATCGACCGCATCGTCGGCATCGTGCCCAACCTGCTGCAGGCGGCGGTGATCCTGTTCGCCTACTGGGTGGTGGCGACCCTGCTCCGGATGCTGGTCTCCCGCGGACTCGGCGCCGTCGGCTTCGACGAGCGGGTGGGCCGCTACATCCCCAAGCGCGAGATCAAGGGTGAGGAGGTCGGACCCAGCGCCCTGGTCGGCCGGCTGGCCTTCTACCTGGTGCTGCTCTTCGGCCTCGCCCCGTTCCTCGACGCGCTCGGGCAGCGCGCCCTGGTGGCACCGCTCAGCGAGATGCTGGAGAAGGCGCTGGCCTTCCTGCCCAACGTCTTCGGCGCGCTGATCATCTTCTTCCTCGGCCACCTGATCGCCACCGTGGTGCGCGAGATCGTCTCCAGCTTCCTGGCCGCGACCGGGGTGGACGGCTGGCTGGCACGGGCCGGGCTGGAGAAGGCGGTCAAGAAGCTCAAGCTGTCCGAGGTGGTGGGCACGATCGCCTACTTCTTCATCATCGTGCCGGTGATCGCGGCCTCGGTCGAGGCGCTGGGCATCGACGCCATCGCCTCGCCGGTGACCCGGACGCTCGACACCATGCTGCAGGCGGTGCCGCTGATCTTCGTGGCGCTGGTGGTGCTGGCGGTCGGCTTCTTCCTGGCCCGCATCGTCCGCCGCATCGTCGAGTCGTTCCTCAAGGGGGTGGGCTTCGACAGCCTGCCGCCCAAGCTGGGGCTCGGCTTCCTGGAGCCGGCCCCCGGCAAGCCCGGGCTCTCCGAGCTGGCCGGCGCGGTGGTGATGCTGGTCATCCTGCTGCTGGTGGTCGAGCAGGCGCTGGCCAGCCTGCAGCTCGACAAGCTGGCCGACCTGGTGGGCACGCTCATCGCCTACCTGCCGCAGCTCGCGGTCGGCCTGGCGCTCATCCTGGCGGCGCTCAGCCTGTCGGCCTACGTCGGCCGGCTGGTCGAGTCGGCCCTCGGCGAGCGCAGCTACGGGCGCACCCTGGCCTGGATCGCCAAGGGGGCGATCCTCCTGGTCGGCTTCAGCATGGGCCTCAACGAGCTGGGGCTGGCCGAGGACGTGGTGATCGTGGCGGTCGCCGCCGCCCTCGGCGGCACGGCGCTGGCCCTCGGGCTGGCCTTCGGCCTCGGCGGCCGCGAGCGCGCCCGCGAGGTGATCGAGCGGGCGGCGCCGTCGGGCCAGTAGCCACCGGTCCTGGAGTCCCTCTGTCCGCGGCCCGCCGGCGACGGCGGGCCGCTTTCTTTTTCACCCTTGCGACCTACCGGGCGGCGCTGCGGAGTCGTCCAGCTCGACCCGCACCCGCCGCCCGAGCGCGCCGGCGGCCCGCGCCAGCGTCGCCAGGGTGAGCGCCGGGTTATCGGGGTCGAGTAGCCGGTCGAGCGACGAGCGACTGGTCCGCATGCGGCGGGCCAGCGCAGTCTTGGTCAGTCCCGACTCGGCCAGCGCGGCGACGAGCTGTCTCGAGAGACGGCGCTTCACGGCCAACGCCCCGGTTGCTCCGTTTTCAGGCAGTTCACGTAACTCGCGCATTTCATTCACCGCATCTCCATTCATCACATCTCTTCACCACTGACGCAAACGAGGCCGGCGATCTGACGCTGACATCAGATTGTTAATTTTTCGATGCTCCTTTCTTGGTACCCTGCGGTCCTTCGAACAAGCAGCCGGGGCCCCGTCCCCGGGACCTTCCGTCCAGGATCCAAGCTGATCGTTCACCCGCCGATCGCCGTGCCGTGCGAGGCCCCTGCCGCCTCGCCGGAGGGCGATCGCACCGCCCGCCGGAGGCCCGGGTGGCCTATGGAGGACCTGCCATGACTGCGCCGAAGCCCCCTGCTCGTCGCCCGATCCCCACCCGCTCGTCCCGGCCTGCTCACGCCGGCCGCCCCGCCCGCTCGAGGCCTGCGACCCCGCGGGCGCCGCGGCGCGCCGGCCTCGCCGCCATTGCCCTCCTGCTGCTGGCCGCCACCGCGCTGCCGGCGCAGCCGCCGGCCGGCTACTACGACACGGTGGACCCGACCAACGGCACGACGCTCAGGCTCACCCTGCACGAGGTGGTCGACGACCACACCCGCTTCCCCTACACCGCCTCCACCACCGACACCTGGGACATCCTCAACCTCGCCGACGAGGACCCCAACGACACCGGCAACATCATCGACGTCTACAAGAACGCCAGCTACGCCAAGATCAGCGGCGGCACCGGCGCCTACAACCGCGAGCACACCTGGCCCAAGTCCTACGGCTTTCCCAACGACGGCTCGACCAACTACCCCTACACCGACTGCCACATGCTGTTCCTGAGCGACTCGGGCTACAACAGCTCGCGCTCCAACAAGCCCTACCGCACCTGCCACGCCGGCTGCTCCGAGCAGCCCACCGACTTCAACGACGGCCGCGGCGGCGGCAGCGGCGCCTACCCCGGCGACTCCAACTGGACCGAGGGCTCCTTCACCCAGGGCACCTGGGAGACCTGGGACGGCCGCAAGGGCGACGTGGCGCGGGCCATCTTCTACATGGACGTGCGCTACGAGGGCGGCACCCACGGCGGCACCGGCGCCGCCGAGCCGGACCTCGTCGTCACCGACGTCGAGAGCCTGATCGACGCCTCCAACACCGGCAGCAACGAGGCGCTGGCCTACATGGGGATGCTCTCGGTGCTGCTCCAGTGGCACCAGGAGGACCCGGTGGACAGCCGCGAGATCTGGCGCAACGAGACCGTCTACACCTTCCAGGGCAACCGCAATCCGTTCATCGACCACCCGGAGTGGATCGACTGCCTGTTCAACGACGTCTGCTCGACCGACAGCACGCCGCCGGCCCCGCCCAGCGGTCTGCTGGCGACGGCCGGCAACGGCGCGGTCGATCTCTCCTGGATCGCCAACGGCGAGTCC